>JBKPTR010000056.1:0-5464 GCA_046735615.1 Actinomycetota bacterium | reverse complement strand
ATAGGTGGCGCAGTCGATCACGTGGACTATGGCGGCACACCGTTCGATGTGGCGTAGAAAGTCGAAGCCGAGACCGCGTCCTTCGCTGGCGCCCTCGATCAGCCCCGGCACGTCTGCGACCGTGTAGCTGACGTCGCCGGCAGCGACGACACCGAGATTGGGCACCAAGGTCGTAAAGGGATAGTCGTCGATCTTGGGCCTGGCGCGGGAGATTGCCGCAATCAGTGATGATTTCCCGGCGTTCGGGAAGCCCACCAGTCCGATGTCAGCGACAACCTTCAACTCCAGGTTGATCGTCCTGGTTTCGCCCGGCTCGCCAAGCAAAGCAAACCCCGGCGCTTTCCTTGCAGGTGAAGCCAGAGCAGCGTTGCCGAGGCCGCCACGACCGCCCTGAGCCGCAACAATCTCGGTGCCGTCGGCAGTCAGGTCAGCAATAAGCTCACCCGTGTCGGCATCGGTGACAACAGTGCCGCTGGGGACCGGAAGGATCACATCCTGTCCCCGGGCACCGTTGGCGTTATTGCCGCGACCCGGCTCGCCGTTGGTCGCACGCCGATGCGCTTGACGGTAGTAATCGACCAGCGTGGTCAGTCGGTGGTCAACACGAAGGACCACTGAGCCACCGTCCCCACCGTTCCCGCCATCAGGGCCGCCGAGCGGTTTGAACTTCTCGCGATGAATGGAGGCGCAGCCGTGGCCGCCGTTGCCGCCGTACACGTGCAGTGTGACCTGGTCCACGAAGGTTGGGATGGCCATCGCTTAAGCCTCCTTTCAATGGTGAGAAACGACGAAAGGGTGGCCCAGATGCTAGGGCCACCCTTTCGGCGTCTGTGGTACGTGTCTACTTTGCCGAGGTGGTGGCCTCGGCTGGCTCAGAATCTGACGCGCTGGGCGTCACATTGACTACTCGACGTCCCCGCCGAGTGCCGAACTCAACATGCCCTGCTACCAGGGCGAACAAGGTATCGTCGCCGCCGCGGCCGACCCCGTCACCTGGGTGGAAGTGGGTGCCGCGCTGCCGGACGATGATCTCTCCGGCATTGACCAGCTGCCCGCCGAATCGCTTGACACCGAGCCGCTGCGAATTGGAGTCCCGGCCGTTTCGGGTCGAGGACGCGCCCTTCTTGTGTGCCATATTGTCGCCTCAGCTCTTGATGTCTGTGACCAAGACCTTGGTGTACCGCTGACGGTGACCTTGGCGCTTGCGATAGCCGGTCTTGTTCTTGAACTTCAGAATGCGGATCTTGGGACCCTTGGTCTCAGCAAGCACCTCGGCGGTCACCGATGCCGAGCCGAGCGCCGATGCATCTGAGGTGACGGTCTCACCGTCGACGAGCAGCAGCGGTGTCAGGCTGATGTTGGAGCCGACTGCATCGTCGAGGCGATCAATCTCGAGGACGTCGCCGACAGCGACCTTGTGCTGGCGGCCGCCACTCCGCACGATCGCGTACACGCCTGACCTGCTCTCTACCTGCTGTCTGATTTGGTGGTGTGCAACACAAGGGTTTGAGGGCACACGCAAGGCGCCCGCCGAAGCGTGCGCACCGAGGGTCCAGGGTACGCGGCCGCTCCTAACCCGGTCAAACCGCACTTCGCACCACTTGTTCGAACGGAGCATCTTCTGCAGCTGACGCCTGGTTCGAGTAGGCGATGCCATGTGACAACACCGAAAGGGCTAGCTCATCCGCCAGCGCCAAGTTGGTTATGCAAGGGCAGCACGAGCGCCTTCACTCGTGATCCAAAGGTCAGTCGCGACCGCGACGCACGAGATGCCTCTCTCTCGGAATCGAACTCCGAGATCGGGGACTCCGGCGAAGCCACCAACCGTGCGATCGTACGCCGCCGCCGTCTGCACGATCCGCGTAAGAGGGCTGGTATCGGCGTCGTCGTCGAGCAACGCCTCCACGGTCGTACCAAGGGAGAGGGACAGGTCGTGGGGCCCGACGAACAGTTGATCAACTCCAGCGACCGCCGCTATCTCCTCGACGTTGGAAAGAGCCTTGGCGGACTCGATCATCACGGCGCAGGTTGTACTGCGATTGGCCTCCTCAGTCGGCAAAGTCGGGGCACCCCAGATGCGCCCGATCGGACCCCGACTGCGCTCACCGGCCGGTGGGTAGAAGGTGGCAGCAACCGCGCGCTGTGCCTGCGCCGCCGACTCAATCTGAGGGACGATCACGGCCGTTGCCCCGGCATCCAGCGCGGCGCCTATGGCAGCGAAGTCACACGCTGCAACCCGTACGACCAGTTCACCTAGTCCTGGTGGAAAGCTCCGTGCCGCATCAAGGATCTCGGTACGCGAATACCCGCCATGTTGAGCGTCAAGGCACACCCAGTCGAATCCGAAACGCGCCAGCCGGGCCACCATCCCCGGACTGGTGTCGTCACACCACACTCCGCTGCTTGACTCACCGAATCCACGGATTTTCCGCTGCTCTACCGTCACGCGGCCCATTCTGGCGGGTCGGCCACGCAAAGCGTCGTCAGCCGTCACTTTCTGCGGCGGCGAGCAGCTCCTTACGGTGTGCCAGAGTGGTGCGCATCCGCCCACGTCGGGCGCCCAGCTCCACCTCCGCGGCGTCGATGCGACGCCAGGCGGGCATGCCAAGCGCATGAATGCCCCGTTGTCTGAGCAGCCGATCCAGGAGTCCTGAGCGACCATGGGCCTGAACGGCACCGTCGTGAACATCGGCCATCAGTGACGTCACCGTCTCGACGGCGTCGGACTTGTTGGTGCCGATCACGCCGGTCGGGCCCCGCTTGATCCAACCAGTCACGTACTCGTCCACTGAAAATCCGCCGTCGCGGATCACGCGACCTTCGGAATGTGGCACTCGTCCCGTCTTCTCGTCGAAAGGAATACCCGGCAGCGGCAGGCCGCGGTAGCCGACCGAACGCACCACGAGATCGGCGGTCAAAGTCGGACCGCGACCAGCGCCAACCACGAAGCCCTCAGAATTGATCATGGTTCGCTCGACCTCGACCGCGGTCACTCGGTCATTGCCGATGATCTTTGTCGGTCGGCTCCAGAAGTGGAATCTGATGCGGCGGGAGGCCCCGCTCAACGGACGAGTCGCCCAATCCTGCAGCACCACGAGGTTGCGGGCCGCCACCTTGTTCTGTTGCACGATCGCCTGGCTCGACAGATCCAGCTCCAGATCTGCAGGATCGATGATCACATCAACGTCTGCCAGCTGGCCCAGTTCGCGAAGCTCCTTGGTGGTGAAGGCCGTGTAGGCGGGGCCGCGGCGACCGAGCACGTGAACATCGGTGATGTTCTTGCGTCCGAGCGATTCAAGTACTTCGTCTGCCATGTCGGTGTCGTCGAGCTGATCGGCCGTCTTGATCAAAACGCGCGCCACGTCGAGGGCGACGTTGCCGACGCCAACAACCACAGCTTGGCGCGACGTCCTGATCAGCTCATCGATCTCGGATGCCACGAGATGATCACTTATGCTGAACTGGTCGGTATCAGGGTGTACGTCGGGATGGCCGCAATACCACGCCACCAGCTCGGCCGCGGCCATGCTCCCTCGCAGTTTCTCGCCGGGAATCTCAAGCCGTCTGTCACTACCCGCGCCGTACGCGTAGATCACCGCGTCGACGGACTCCCGGAGCTCGGCAATGCTGAGGTCGGAGCCAATGGCTACATCGCCGTAGAACCGGACAGAGGGCTTCTCCAGCGTGCGCTCGAGCGTATTGCGGATTGAGCGGATGGACTCATGGTCCGGCGCGACGCCGTAGCGGACCAGTCCGAACGGCACCGGTAGCCGGTCGATGACCGCAACTTCCACTGCGACATCGGTCTGCTGGCTGAGTGCCTCGGCGGCGTAGATCCCTGCCGGCCCTGCCCCCACAATCGCGACAACCAGGGGTGACGGCTGGGCGGGCGTTGCACTGTTGCTCAGCTTGACACCGCCGGCTCGCTCTGCGGCTCAGCCGTATCTTGCTCAGGAGCTGCAGCAGCACGGCGACTGCGAGCGCTGCGACGGCCGCGCGCGGGGGGCTCCTCGGGCGCTCCGTCATTGCTGCCGTCCGCTGCCTCTGCGGATATCGCGTTGTCCGTAGCCTTCCCAGAGCCAGATTGGGACTTGGTACGACGGTCCCGAGTACGGGAGTCGCGCGCTCCCCCATCCGCCTGTCTGTGTGACTCAACCGGCATGTCGTGCAACTCGTAGCCGCGGCCGTGGCAGTGGGGGCACTCGGTGCTGAACGCCTCCAGCAGCCCGGTGCCTATCCGTTTGCGAGTCATCTGAACCAGACCCAGGCTGGTGATCTCGGCTACCTGATGCCGGGTACGGTCCCGACCCAGACACTCGACGAGTCGGCGCAGCAGCAGCTCCCGGTTGCTGGGCAGCACCATGTCGATGAAGTCGATCACGATGATGCCGCCGATGTCGCGGAGTCGCAGCTGCCGCACGATCTCCTCAGCGGCCTCCAGGTTGTTGCTGGTGACTGTGGCCTCGAGGTTGCCGCCAGTGCCGGTGAACTTGCCGGTGTTCACGTCGATCACCGTCATCGCCTCGGTCCGGTCGATGATCAACGACCCACCTGAAGGCAGGAACACCTTGCGCTCAAGGGCTTTGGCAATCTGCTCGTCCAGCCGGTACTCGGCGAAAAGATCAAGATCACTCTCCCAGCGGCGCAGCCGATCCTTCAGATGGGGCGCCACATGTGAGACGTATGCCTCGATCGAGTCGTACGCGTCCGTCATGCCGCCGTTGCCAGAGATGATCAACTCTGAGAAGTCCTCGGTGAAGAGGTCTCGGACTATGCGTACGGTCAGGTCGGGCTCGGCGTAGAGCAATAGCGGCGCGTTGCCGGTGGCGACCTTCCGCTCGATGTCCTCCCATTGCGCCTTCAGCCGGTTGACATCGCGTACCAGCTCTTCTTCGCTCGCGCCCTCGGCAGCGGTGCGGACGATCACGCTGGCGGATTCGCCGACCAGATCTGACAAGATCTCCTTGAGCCGCCGACGTTCGCTTTCGGGCAGCTTCCGAGAGATTCCGGAGAGATGGCCGCCCGGTGCATAGACGATGTAGCGGCCGGGGATCGAGACGTGGTTGGTCAGCCGTGCGCCCTTGGCGCCGACCGGGTCCTTGGTGACCTGGACCAAGATCGTCTGTCCCGACTTGAGCACCTTCTCGACCTTGCGATTCTGGCCCTCGGCACCGAAGTAGTCCCAGTCGATCTCTCCGGCGTAGATCACCCCGTTACGGCCACGGCCAATGTCGACGAAGGCAGCCTCCATCGACGGCAGCACGTTTTGGACGCGGCCCAGGTAGACGTTGCCGATCAAAGATCCGTGAGTTGCGCGGTCGACGTAGTGCTCGACCAGGATGTCGTCTTCCAGTACAGCAATCTGGGCAAGCTCGTCACGCTGCCTGATGATCATCTTGCGTACCACCGATTCGCGCCTGGCGAGGAACTCCGCCTCACTCAGGACGGGCGCGCGACGCCGACC
>JBKPTR010000055.1:0-7070 GCA_046735615.1 Actinomycetota bacterium | reverse complement strand
TTCAACACCGCGTTCCTGACCAGCAGCCTGACATCGGCAGCTACCCCGGTCGCCTCCTCCTCGGGTGCCGGCGGCACCGGCTTCGGCGGCGGCAGCTCCTTCGGCGGCGGCGGCTTCTCCGGCGGTGGCGGCGGCGGCGGCAGCGGCAGCTGGTGAGTTCCTAGACCGGACTGAGCAACTCGGCAAGGAAAGTCGACGTCGACACCCTTGAGCGAACCCCAAAGCTCAGCGGCGAGTGGTTCCGGGAAGCGGCACGGCAGAACGCAGTGGTCCGATCGGGCGACGCAGCCGGTGTCGGCGGGTCCGGCTGGCTGGCGCGTCTGGAGCGTGAGGGTGCAGCGTCATGCTCATACCGTCTAGGCGGTGGGCACCCAGATCCGCATCGCGCCTGGCTCGCGGTTTCCCCAGGTGTTGTAAGGCACCGCGGTCAGCGCGACCGATTTCCCGAGTTCGTCTCGGGCTGACGCACCGCAAGACCTAAGGCCACCACGCGGCGCCGGTCCGATGCCGGACGCGGCCCTTGGTCCAGATGGTCGCGGCGCCCTCCAGCGCCCCGTCCACAGGCGCCACCTTGGGTGCGATAGTGGTGTCGACAGTAATGTCGTCCAGCCGGTGTCCGGGGGTTATCGACGGCCTCCAGGCAGTACACCAGCGGCCCGTACTCGACCGCGACGGCGCCCCGGGCCACGTCCAGTCGCGGGTCGGCCACGGTGAACCGCGGCTCCAGCGGCAGCACCAGGACCACTACGTCGCCGTCGTTCCACTCCTGGTCACCGAGCCCGAGCACCCGTACGTCAGCGCCTGGTGCCAGCCCGGGCACGGTCTCGGCTACGAGCACGGCTTCACCCACCAGGTCGTCGACCTGGTAGCCGCGATCGCGGAGAACCGGCAGCCGACCCTGTCGTTCGACGACGGGTTGCTTGTGCAGCGGGTCCTCAGCGCCGTCGAGGACAGTGCCGCCCGCGACCCGGCCTGGACCACCGTCTAGATGTCAGCGACGCTCCGGAGAGTCGGCGAGGAGCGCGCTGATCTCCGCGGTCTCCGCCTGCGGCAATGGCCCGACAGCCAGCACCGAGGCGTTCTCACGCGCTTGCTGCTCGGTGCGGATCCCTGGCAACGGGATGATCGACGGGTCGAGAGCCAACAGGTAGCCGAGCGCGCCCTGCACCAGGGTCCGACCGCCGACGGTCAGCAGCTCCCGTACCGTGTCCAGGCGGTGCAACCAGCCCACCATCGTGTCGGCGTCGAAGTAGTCCCAGTAGGGCGTATCTAGGCGGACGTCGCCGGCCTGGGGCCGGTTGGTGGTGTCGTACTTGCCGGACAGCATGCCCATGGCCAGCGGCGACCGGGCCAGCACGGCCAACCCGTGGGCGTGTGCGGCGTCCAGCGTGGTCGCGGTCCAGCCGAAGACGTTCACCTGGGTCTGCACGGCCACGCAGCCGTTCGATCGGGCGAAGACAGCCAGCGTTTCGGCGTCGTCCTGAGCGGTGCCGAAAGACCTGATTTTGCCTTCGCCCAGCAGTTCCGCACAGGTCGCCACCACGTCCTCGGCGGCGGCCACGGTCTCGGCACCGCCGTGTAGCTGATAGAGATCCACGGCGTCCAGCCCGAGCCGGCGCAGGCTAGCCTCGCACTCGGCCCGAATGGCCTCCGGGCGGACATCATTGCCGCCGCCGGTGCGCCGGCTCTCATCGATACGGAGGCCGAACTTTGTGGCCACGGCGACCGACTCCCGCACCCTGGCCGGGAGCGCAGCCAATGCCTGCCCGATGATTCGTTCGGAGTGTCCGGTGCCGTAGGTGGGCGCGGTGTCGATCAGCGTGACTCCTGCGTCAATCGCCGTGTGCAGGGCGCGGATGCTCTCGGCGTCGTCGACTTCGCCCCACCCGGCGTCGCGGCCGTCGAAGGTGAACGGACCACCGAGGGCCCACGTGCCGACGCCGACGGCCGACAGTTGACGCCCGCCAGCCCCCAGCGAACGAGCTTCTGTGGTCGTTGTGCTCATTACTACTCCTGGTCAGTTGATGGTTTAGCGGCCAAAGTGTCCATCTGTGGTAGGTGCCCCTGCGGCCTCGGCCAACCGGGAGGTGGCGGTGGCGGCTCGGTGCCGTCCTCTCCGGCCTGGTACGCGGCGATCTTCCAGTCGATCACTGCCAGGTCGTCCTGGAGCTGGTCGAGCTGCGCCAGCACCCGGCGACGGTGAGCCCGCAGTAGCTCCAACCGTCCTGCACGTTCGGTGTCGCCTGACCGCACCAGGTCGACGAAGTGGCGTACGTCATGCACCGGCATGCCCGTTCGCCGCAACCGCAGCACCACGTCCAGCAAGCCCAAGGTGTCCCGGTCGAAGACGCGACGCCCGCCGCCGTCGCGGTGGACCGCGCCGAGCAGGCCGGCCCGATCGTAGTAGCGCAGGGTGTCGATCGACAGACCCGAGAGTCGCGCCACGTCACCGATCAGCAGGTCGGCATCGTCGTGGCCGGTCAGCTCCGGAAGTGCCGAAGATGTGCTCATACGAATAGCCTCCAACCTGGAGTGCACTCCAGGTCAAACACATTCGCGAGGTCTGGTGTCTGGGGTGGGGTAGCCTTTCGCGGCGTGAAGGGCTTGCCCGGCGTTTCCGGCACGCGCTGACTCTCTCAGTACGCGTGCCTACTTTCATTTATCTCTGACATCCGCTGGTTGCGCGCACTCTCCATCAGCGCGGTTGAGCAACCCGCCCCTTCGTCGAGAGCCCACCTCAGATGTTTCTTGTCCTCCTGTCCTATCTGGCCTTCTTCAGCATCGCCTTGCCTGACTCAATGCTGGGTGTCGCGTGGCCGGCCATGCGCATCTCGTTTCAGCAGCCGATCAGTGCCGCAGGCTTAGTGCCGCCACTGGGCGTGGCCGCGACGCTCGTCTCTACCACTTCCTCCGGCTGCCTTCTGTATCGGATCGGGCTTGGGCGGCTTCTTGCCACCATCAGAGGAATGTCGTATTCAGCTTGTCGGGCAGAGGCTTGTCGGGCATCGCCGACCGCCACGGCTCCGGCCAGGGCAACAGCAAGCGTGGCCAGACCGGGAAAAGCCGCAACGACCTTGGTCCTCAGCTGCCACCGCAGCCCTACAACGAGCGTGAGCCAGGCCACACCGACGAGCGCCATCGCGCTCATCCAACCTGTCAGCCCAGCGCAATCTGATGACACGTTCTGCGAGGCCGGACAACCGGACGCGGTGTCGGCTCCCCAGATTCACCAGCGGTCCATCCCGGTGGCCCCTACGATTAACCTGCCTTCCCGCACACCACGCCGCAGCGGCGGAGGGAGGACTTCACATGGCGCAGATCAGCCGCCGCGCGGTCTTGTTGGGCGTCGTCGGTGTTGGGCTTGCCGCCTGTTCGAAGCCCCCTGCTCAGCCGAGCGTCCCTCCGACACCACCCAGTCCCAGCTCGACACTCAGTGCGACTCCCGGCCCGGCACCTTCGATCGACACCCGGCCGCGCTGGCCGCTCACCGGCAAGGTGCTGAAGAACGAGCGCAAGGCGCGGCGCGCCGCGGTTGCGGTCAAGGTGCCCGACAATCGCCGCGAGCATCCGCAGACCGGCATCGACAAAGCCGACATTGTCTTCGTTGAACTCGAGGGCTACCGGGACGTGTCGGGCCACAGCGGGACTCGGCTCGTTCCGGTCTTCCACTCCCGCATGGCAGACAGCGTCGCGCCAGTGCGCTCAATCCGGCCGGTGGACATCCCGCTGCTCAGTCCGATCCATGCACTGATCGGCAATACCGGCGCCGCGGCCTGGGTGGTCAACTACGTCAAGCACTATCGCGCCCACCTCGAAGGCCTGCTGTCGTACATGAACACCCTCCGCACCGGCTCGTACGGCATTGATGCATCGCGGGTATACAACCTCAACGGTCGCAAGTACTACGACAAGGCAGTCATCTGCCATCCGGCGACGCTCGCCCGGCAGACCAAACGCTTCCGTTCGGGGCCGCCGCAGCCCTACTTCCCCTTCGCCTCGACCCGCGAAGAGGTCAGCGCCAGGCAAGGCAAACGCGGCCGTTCGATCAGGATCCCCTACAAGGGCGACAGCTACTTCATGGGCTACGACTACGACAAGAAGACGAAGCGCTATCTGCGCAGCATGCCATGGGGTCCACATATGCTGACGGATGGCCGTCAAGTGTCGATCGACAATGTGCTCGTGATCAAGGCCAAGCAGCATTACGGCAAGATCTTCCGCGGTAGCGGCCATGACGAGCCGCTGCACGACATCATCAAGGCCCGAGGCAAGTTCTACTACTTCAACCGCGGCCGCTATGTGACCGGCACCTGGCGCAAGGGGAAGGTGCAAGAGCCGTTCGAATTCACCCTCAAGGACGGAACCCCACTCAAGATGGCACCCGGGCAGACCTTTGTCGAACTGCCCAACGTCGGTGCCAAGCTACGCATCAAGGCCCGATCGGATCAACATGGGGTCCGCTCGATTCGGCGGCCACAGAGAGTCTGATTGCGACCGGCGGTGTAGTTGGCTCACTACGTAGGTCGAGTCGCCGGCTTCCAGGCCTGCCGGGGTGCGGGCCGTCGGCCATGGCCGCAGAGTTCGAGTGCTGACCTCGATCACCTTGGCGGCCTCACGCCCGACGGCGGGATGGGCTGGCTGCCAGGCGGTTCAGGCTTGCCTGCGACAACGTCGCCTCGCACTCAACGATTTATGAGCGGTTCCGCTTGGCGCGGGTCCGTCGCGTTTCTCGGATGTAGGCGTTGGCTGCGGGGTGGAACATCAAGATTAGCGCCGCGATGATCGCTGCCAGGCGCACCATCCGGCTGGCCGCGAACAGCAAAGACCCCAAATCCGCGGCTGCCATAGCGTCGGCGAGCGATCCGCCTTCAGCGAGCCAGCTGACTGGCCCGATTACCAGCGAGAGGGTCCCGAACCCGCCATACAGCACCGCCAAGGCGATACGAGCCCAGTTCCTGCCCTGGCGCAGCCGTACGGCCAGGAACACCAGTCCGGTGAAGGCCAGCAGCCTGACGGTGACGCCGACCGCAATCGTGGCCACCGAGCTGACCTCCCCGGCCGTGGCCTCGATTACGACCAGGGTGGTCTCGAACAAGCCGGCGGCGACGGCGGCGAGCCACAGCCAGAAGGAAGCCCGAAGCTGCCTGGGTGGCCCGGCCGCAGCGGCGAATGACGACGACACCGCGCTCTGGCCTGGACCGCTTAGCTTGGTCGTAGTTACTTCGGTAACGGGTTCGCCGTGGAGGTTAGGAGCTGTCATGCCCATAACGTTCCTCGATTGGCGTCGAAGCCACCATCAGGCTATCGGGCCAATTCGCGATCGGGTTATCCCTACCGGATGACTACGCCGGATCTTCAAAGACAATATCGCGATAGATCTTGCTACCAACCATCGAAGCACCTCCCCATTACCGGATACCAGCAGACGTAGGAGGAACTGAGAGACCCGATCGACGCCCTGTATCAGTCGGCCGAGGATGCCGAAACCCTGGCCAGGAGCGGAAAGTACGTGTCACGCGTGGACCCGTACTTCCCGGATGCGGGTCTTGGCGGTCAGGTCGTTCCTTGCCCAAAGAACAGACGCAGCGCCGCAGCGATCGTCTCCGGCTTGCCGTATGTCTGTGCTGAGTCGTGGTTCAGCCCCGGCAGCCGCAGCACTGTCGAATGCGGAAGTACCGCGTGCAGGGCCTCGGCGCAGTCGACGAACATCGGGTCGGTCTCGCTGCCGTACATCAGCAGCACCTGAGCGTCAAGCTGCCGATACTGCTCCAGGGTTCCCTCGGTCTCCAGCACCGGGTCAAGCTCGACAGGCAGGCCGGCAACCAGTTCCCGCCAGGCCACATTTCCGGAGCGAGGACGTTGGTAGCGCAGGAACAAGTCAATTAAGCCAGCCCCGACACGGGACGGGAACGCGTGCACAGCAGCGCCGACCAGGCTCGACATGTGCCCGCGGCAGACGTCCCGATCCACGCTCTCGTGGATCGAGAACACGACTGCCTCGCCCATACGCCCGCCCCGAATCATCTGCTGCATCGTGGTGAACATGCGCCGGATGGCAGCATCGTCAGGCCCACCCCACAGGAGTAGCGGTTCGTACGCGGCCACCCTCCGGACCTGCCCGAGCCCGAGGGCTCCATGAAGCGCGAACAGACCACCGTTAGCCGGTCCAAAGACGCACTCGGCCCCAGTGTGCTCAACAAGCGCGGCAAGATCCTCGTCCTCACGCCGGATGCCGTACGCGGGCCCGAACGCACCACTCATCCCTCTACCTCGCCGGTCGGGCAGGTACACCGTGAACGCGTCGGCAAGCGCACGTCCGAGCTTCATCATGTGCTGCGACGCGTTTACGCCACCGTGCAACAAGATCAAACTCGGCCCGTGGCCCAACCGCCGATAGCCGATCCTCGTGCCGTCAGCGGACACGACCGAGCCCGTCGTAACGCCGTCTGTTCCGTGTCCCATGGTCTATTCACCTGACCAACTAGCTGTTCGATTGAACAGCGTCCGCTTGGGCTGAGGCAACTGTCGGCGTCCGGTCGCGCCTCGCTCGCAGTGTGGCTCTCTTCCACCAGAATCGTAAGCGTGTTCTAATCAACTCAAGCATTAGAGCGTATTGATGCGTCCGGGTAGCGAGAAAGCCTGTAGCGACATCCGACTCGGAGGGCTCGCCGCTGCCGGCAGTCCTGCGGTGGGAAGAGCCCCACAACCACGCGCAGACCGAACCGTGGACGCCCCCTAAGAAATGTGGCGGTGCGTGCTCGGTTAATCGGAGTTGAGGGTTGGACCGTCGTCATAAAGCTCACGTCAGCGCTCACCGCCGCCGCTGTCCACACGGATTGCATCAGCCTGCGTGACGAGATTTGACGGTTGCCGTCGCGCTAATTCCTTGACTGTTTTCGAAACGCACCTCGGTTGAACGCTGGAACCCGTCTAGTGGCGCGTTAACGAGTTCTTTTTACGTTTGATCTTCTCGATGACTTGGTCGGCGGGCTTGGTCCAGATGAAGGGATGGCAGCGGTCGTTCCAGCCGTTGATGAAGGCGCGGATCTTGATCATGAGGTCACGGACGG
>JBKPTR010000054.1:0-3563 GCA_046735615.1 Actinomycetota bacterium | reverse complement strand
TGCTGCAGCACCTGCTGGTACTGCTGTTCCTGGAAGAACTCCTCGGTCGATCGCACCTTGGCGATGATGATGCCGGCATCAGCGGCCGCCTCCTCGAGCTCATCGGCGTCCCGCCTCGCGATGGCCTCGTGGATCGACTTGGCGTTGTCCGCGCAATCCAGGAGCGTCAGGGCCTTCTGGTGCAGCCCCGGGTAGATGTTGAGCGCAATCACATGCCGCCCGTCCCGGGTAGCTCGGAAGAACGGCACTTCGCCAAACGGGTTGTACTTGTCCCACTTGAGCGACGGCGGCCGTCCGTTGATCTGTTCCCAGCGCCCGTCCGCGAATCCGGCGAACCGCTGGAACGCTCTCCGAATGTCGATGGCGATGTCCTGGTCGCCGCCCCCGCGTTCGCGCCAGATCGCTGAAGCAGCAACACCCTTGGCGCCGAGCGCTACCGCAGCCGCAGACGCGAAAAGGAACGGACTGGCGATCAACGGGTCGGCTCCGCCGTAGAAGCGCACGGTCCCACCAGCATCCGTGACGCTGAGACCGACACTGCTTAGCACGTCGTCGAGGATTGCGGTGAAGTCGAAGTCAGTAGAGGTGAGGGGGTTGTTGACGCTGTGCCTGATCTGGTCCGTGAGGCCTGACATTGCTGCTCCCGTGCCGTTCACGTTCATTGCTGGTCCCTTCGTGGATGCGTCCGCGTACCGCAAGGCAAATTTGGCCCACCCGCCATCCGCGTCGCGCCCGTGAATACCACTGGTCGATCCCTGGTCCCTAGCGACTAGGTGTTGTGGTCTAGCCGTTCTCCCCGAGGCAAAAGGACCGTGCCACCCCCGCGAGCGAGGGAAGCGTGTCACGCTTCAGCAAGTGGATCGACACCGGAACGGTCCACATCGCGAAATCGAACCGAGAAGAAGAATGTCGTCATGACTGCGCTTATCGAGACGAGTTCGGACCGGTGGACACGAATGATCCGCAGCACCGGCGTGGTCGGCCTGATCACCTTCGTCGTGCTGTTTACGGCGCTCATCGCGAGCACACCGGGCGAGCCGCCGTTCTTGGCGAGTCCTGAGGAAGCGCTGGCGTTTTATCTCAACTCCACCGCGGGCCGGGTGCAGGCCGCAATGGCGGTAGTGAGTCTGGCAGCGATCGGTTGGATCTGGTTCGTGGTGGGATTGTGCCTGCTGCTCGCCCGGGCCGAGGGGAGTCCGCCATTGCGGACCGCGGTCGCTCTGGATCTGGATGATCATCATGTGCATCCAGCTTGTCCGCAAGCCGCGCGCGGTGCTGAAGGCGGCAGACGGGCGGGCCAGCCCTAGCGGTGAACGACCGTGACTGCCGCCGACCACACGGCCGGACGTTCATCGATGATGGCGTCGTCGGCATAACCGAGGACGGGCACGAAGTCCGGGTCTCCGCCGGTGCCCACAATCACGCTTGCAATCCGCTCCGATGCGCCGCAGGGAACAAAGCGGCCGCGGTCCCCACGTCCGGCGCGACGATGTGAGGCCGTACCGAGATCGACGTCGGTAATGAGCTGGGCAAGGAATCCGCCCGTCGCTAGCGGAGATAGAAGATCTTGCCGGCGTTCGGATGCTCCGAAACCCGGCAGGTCAATGGCGAGTAGGCGCGCGTGCTTGGCAAGCGACTCCCATATCGGCGCGAACGCGTACAACTCTCGTGCCAAGGGCTGGGCAGCAGGACCGTCGACTCCTGTGAAGTACCGCTATCGGCGTACCGGATCTTCAGTCCGTCGATCGACCGGCAATCCGCGTGGAATGGGTGACTCGGTTGCTGCGTCCGCGCTAGGTGCGGACGAGGAGTCGGCCGTCCTCGGCCAGACCGGCACGCAGCTCCCTGCGAGAACTAATACCGAACTTGGTGAATACCTTGCTGAGATGCCACTCCACCGTGCGCGCGCTGAGGAAGAGTTGCGCGCCGATTTCCGGGTTCGACAAGCCATCTCGAGCTAGCCGGGCAATCTGCTCTTCCTGGGGTGTGAGCTCCTCGCGAATGTCGGCGCTTCGCTTGCGCACCTTTTCGCCGGTTGCAAGCAACTCGCCGCGGGCTCGCTCGGCGAAGGCCTCCATCCCGATTGCGACGAACGTGCCGTAGGCGGTCCGCAGCTGCTCACGCGCTTCCCTGCGCCGGCCCCTGCGGCGCAGCCATTCCCCGTAGAGCAGTTGCGCACGGGCAAGCTCAGGATGGAGTTGGGTACGGGTAAGCCGATCGATCCCTTCGCGATACAGGTCGTCGGCAGCGGCCCCGTCGCTTAGGAGCGCGCGGCAGCGGGCCTCGATGCCAAGCGCGAACTCGTTGCCCGCGGGCTGTGTCGTCTTCGCCAGCCGGTTCAGCGTGTCGCGGGCAAGCTGGTGGTCCCCAGAGCGCGCTGCCGCCTCGATCAATTCCGGCAGTGCAAACGTCGTTACCGACGGGTCCAAGGTATTCATCGTGGCTTGCAGCGCCGCCACCTTGGCCTCCTCATAGCGGGCGAGACCGTTGTACATGACAGAAGCCGCCCAATGTGCCGGAGTCGCTGACGTCGTCTCCCCGGAAGCCGCGGTTTGGCGTATGACTCCAGCTATCAAGGCAGAAGTCTCTGCTTCCCGACCCTGGAGCGACTGGAGCCTCAGTAACGTGAATGGCGGGAAGTGGCTCCCGGTGGCCGCCGCGATGCTGTCTGTTTCCGCGGCGATCGCAGCGGCACCAGCGAAGTCGCCGGTCCATGTGGTTGCGACGGCGAGCGAGTAGAGATGGAGCGGCAGCTCCGCAAGCGCACCGGCTTCGCGCACGAGTTTGACAAGCCTTGCTGAGATCGCCAGGAGGCCCTCTTGGTCCCACATGGCGGCGGTGGCTTCGGTGGCAGCTATGCCCCACCGGAGCACCTCCTCATCCGACATCTGGGGGATGACGTTTGCTGCTCGTTGCAAGGTGGGCGCCGCGGCCGCGAGTCCCTCTTTGGCGAGCACAGCGAGGCCCTCGAGAAGTTTGTGGTGAGGACGCAGCGTGACGGGCTGTGGAAGGGCCAGGATGGCGTCAGAGATCTCCCGGAAGCGACTTTGCGGGATGGGCCCGGGCTGAGTGGCCGCGAACCACGCGGTCATGTACGTGTGGCGCGCAAGTTCGGCGTCAACGCGCTCGAGCCTCCGTCCCGCGCTGAGCAGGAGGGGCGGAGCCTCGCTGCCGAGCCCCGAGGCCCATGCGACGTGGCCTCGAACGAGGTCCAGACGTGCTCGCTGGAACCTGTCGAGTGCTCCGGTCTCCGCCGTGGCCAAGAGCCCCAGCGCCGCATCAAACTCGCCTGCCTGGAGGCTCGCCTCCGCCGCGGCCAGGGCACGCTCCGCGCGTCGTGTCGGATCTGCCGTGAGTGCGACGGCGCGCTGCAGGAACGCGGCTGCCGCGGCCACTCCGCCGCGAGCCTGCGCCCGGCCCGCCGAACGCTCCAGCTCGGCGGCGATCTCCTCGCCAGGTCCGGGCATGGCCCGCGCCCGGTGCCAGGCGCGCCGGTCGGGGTCGATCTCGGGGTCGGTTGCGTCGGCGAGGGCGCGATGGACGCGATGGCGGTCTTCGGCGGC
>JBKPTR010000053.1:0-64461 GCA_046735615.1 Actinomycetota bacterium | reverse complement strand
AGGACCACCGCCCAGGCGAGCAGGCTGAGCAATAGCTGCGAGCGGGTCTCCGCGCCGACACCCATCGCAATCAGGACGGCCACGATGGCGGCGGCGGTCAGTACGGTCAACACCGGGTAGAACCACATCTTCACAACAAGCCGCTCCGGGGGAACCATGCGCCGCATGCGTAGCTGAGACAGGCAGATGAGCAGGTAGACGAACAAGATGATCGCGCCAGAGGAGTTGAGTAGGAACAAGAAGACGCGGTCCGGCGAGACGGCGGCCGCGATGACACAGAGGAAACCCACCACGGTCGAGGTAAGGATCGCCCAGGCCGGGACGCCCTTCCGGTTGAGCTTGAGCAGCCGCTCCGGTGCTTCATTGCGGGCCGCAAGCACGAACAACATGCGTGAGGCCGTATAGAGCCCGGAGTTAAGGCAGGACAGCACCGCTGTCAAAACGACGAAGTTCATGACCTCGGCAGCAAAGCCGATGTTCATTGCCTCGAATGCTGCAACGTAGGGCGACTCCCCGAGCTCTGTGGAGTTCCAGGGCAAGATCGTCGCAAGCAAGAAGATCGAGCCGACGAAGAAGATAATTACTCGCAGCACTACCGAGTTCGTCGCCCTGACGATTGCCCGCTCCGGCTCGTCCGATTCCGCTGCCGCGATCGTGGCGATTTCGGCTCCGACCATCGAAAAGATCACGACCACGATGCCGGAGAACAGAGCACCTACCCCGTGTGGGAACAACCCACCATGCGCGGTGAGGTTGGAGAAGTCCATATCCTTGCCCGGCCACAGGCCGAGGACGAACAAGGTGCCGAGGACGATGAAGATCACAATGGTGGCCACCTTCACGCCGGCGAACCAGTACTCGAACTCCCCATAGGAGCGGACCGAGTACAGGTTCGTGGCGGTCATCAACACCATCAAGATCAAGGCAAGCACCCACAGCGGCAGGGGAACCCAACGCTGCAAGATGCCCGCCCCGGCGACCGCCTCAAAGCCCACGACGATCACCCAGAAGTACCAATAGAGCCAGCCGACAGAGAAGCCAGCCCACCCGCCGAGTGACTTACGCGCGTAATCGGCGAAGGACCCGGTCGCAGGATCTGCTGCGGCCATCTCCCCGAGCATGCGCATCACCATGATGATGAGCACACCGGTGAGTGCGTACGTGATGAAAGCGGCCGGTCCGACCTCGGCGATGACCGCGCCGGATCCGACAAACAGCCCGGCTCCGATCACCCCGCCAATGGCGATCATGGCCAGGTGCCGTTGCCTGAGACCCTTCCCGAGTTGACCGTCCGAGCCATGAGCCATGGCTTCCTCCTGATGCGAGGGAGGTCGTATTGGCCTGCGCTACTCAATACGCTACTCGCGATGCGCTGATCCGCTCTAGAGCACTGCTGCTGAGCGTTTGGCAGTTCATCGGGATTGCTCCTCAAGGGATGGTTCGTGTGCTGTCGAGGAGGCCCTCGACTAACCGGTTTGGGCCTCGACGCCACACAGCAGCCAGTTCGATGGTGGCGGAGTTCGGCAAGCGCCTGAGCTGAATGCTCTGCTTTTCGGGCATGTGGGGCTGTTGGGTCGCGCTTTCGGGTACGAGCGCGACCCCGAGCCCACAGGCGACCATGGCGAGTTGGCTGACGATGGACTGAGCTGTGTGGTGGGCGTCCGGCGCGAAACCCGCTGCGCGGCAACAGGCGACGATCTGGTCGTGGTAGTCGGGCGAGATAGTGCGGGGTATCCAGACCCACGGCAGGTCGGCTGCCAGCGCCAAACCTTCCGCTGATCCGCGTAGAGCCCAGGCCGCTGGTACGGCGAGCACGAAATGTTCAGTGCGGACGCGAGCCCGGACGCAGTCTGACGGAGTCGCGAGCTGGCGGACGAAGGCTACGTCCAGTTCGCGGCGGCGTACGGCTTGCACGCCGACGTGGCTGTCCACTTCCTCTACACGAATCTCCACCGCAGGCCGGTGTCGCCGGAAGTGCTCCAGCGCCGCAGGCAACGGGTCGCGGAAGGCAGAGGTAACGGCGCCGATGCGGAGTTGCCCGGCGGCCCCTTCGGCTACTGCCTGGGCGGCGGCGTCGGCCGATTCGGCGGCACCGACGAGGACGCGGCACCGGTCGAGGAACACGGTGCCGGCTGGCGTGAGTGCGACTTCGCGTGTGGTGCGGTGCAGCAGCGTCACGCCGAGCCGTCTCTCGATGGCCTTGATCGCTTGAGACAGCGGCGGCTGTGACATGTGGAGTCGCTCGGCAGCCCGTCCGAAGTGCAGCTCCTCGGCAACGGCGATGAAGTAGCGCGCCTCGCGAAGGTCGACCATTGAGTTGCTCAGCCTCTTACTGCTGGATGGATTTAGACCTTCACTCTATAGAAGAAGACAGGTGCAATGGTTGTCGTGAGCCCCACAACCAACCGCAAGCTCCAGCCGTTCAGGCTGCCACTCACCATTGATGGCACCGGCCTCGACGTTGCCGGGATGTACCGCGACGGAACCGGCATCCCGCTGGTGTTGCTGCACGGATTCGGCTCCACCAAGGAGGACTACGCCGACGTGATCCAGCAGGCGCCGCTGGCCGATCGACCGGTCCTGGCGTACGACGCACCTGGCTGTGGCGCCACTACCTGCTCCGATCTATCGATCGTGTCGATCCCATTCCTGGTGTCGGTCGCCGTGGCAGTCCTCGAGGCCAAGGGCCTCAAGCGGTTCCACCTCATCGGCCATTCGATGGGTGGCCTAACAGCGTTGTTGCTCGCCGATCAGCAGCCGACCCAGGTGGCGAGCTTCGTCAACATCGAAGGCAACCTCGCCCCAGAAGATTGCTTCCTCAGCCGCCAGATCATCAGTTACCCGCACGGCGACCCTGACACCTTCCTGGCAGACTTCGCCGAGCGTGCTTGGAACTCACGCCACTACGCCAGCACCCTGTACGCAGCAGCGCTGCCTCACAAGGTCCGAGCCGACGCTGTCCGCCCGATCTTCGAATCCATGGTCGAGCTCTCCGACCACGGCAACCTTCTCCATCGGTTCCTCGCGCTGCCGCTGCCACGGATGGTCATGTACGGCGAGCAAAACCGCTCCCTGTCCTACCTGCCACGACTGGACGAGGACGGCGTCGAGCTGGCCAAGATCTCCCACAGCGGCCACTTCCCGATGTACTCCAATCCGGTCCAGATGTGGTGCCGCATCACCGACTTCATCCTCCGGACAGCGCAGTAGCTCCGTGGTTCTCCTCTCTGTCTTCATCGCCCCCGCTCTCATGGGAGCGGCCACCGCGGTCGAGCGACGCCTCGGACCCTCCGCCGCTGGATGGGTCGCCGCGCTGCCTGTCAGCCTTGCCGTTGCTGTGCTCGCCGTCGCAGCCGACAGCAACGTCGGCCACGCCAGCGCTATGGCACTCAGCGCCGCAACCCACGTCTTTGCTCAAGTCGTCTTCGGCATCGTGTTTGCGGCTGCTCTTGTCCGCCGCGGCCTCATCCTCGGCGGCGCGGCCGGGACCTTGGCATATGTGGTGTGCTCCCTTGCCCTCACTTACGTTCCGGACCTGCCCGCCATCGGCCTGGCCGTCCCGGCCCTGATTGCGGCTCCTCGCCTCATCCCAGCAGGGCCACCCGTTCCCGACTCCGCCAAAGAATGGATCAGCAGTGCGGCCACCTGCGTAGCCAGTATGGCCATCGTTGCCGCCGCAGTCGTCACAGCCCAACTCGCGGGCCCGGTCATCGCCGGCGCCATCGCCGCCTTCCCCACGATGAGCACCGCCCTAGTCGTCGCCATCGCCACTCGCCGCGACGCCACGGCCGCCGCGTCGGCGCTACTCGGCCTGGTCCGGAGCCTGCCGTGCTACCTCACCTTCTGCCTCCTCTTCGTCCTGCTGGAACCGCCTCTCGGTCTGACCGCACTTGCGTTCGCCCTAGTGGGCTGTCTAGCAGCCGCACACCTGACCTGGACGCAGGTGCCGCTCCCGAACATTAGGGTCGAGTCATGATCAGGGTTTGCTTCGCCGGCGTCACCGGCTGGACAGCGCCGCCAATCGTGGCTGCGATCGACGCGGCGGATGACCTCGGCTTGACCTGTGGGGTGTCCCGATCCGCTGCGGGGCGGACCGTGGCCGAGTCGACAGCGTCTCGAAGCGACGGGTCTATCTACGCCTCGGTATCAGAGGCGTTGCAGTCCACAGATGTCGATGTCCTCGTCGACTACACCAGCGCCGCCGCAGTCAAGGACAACGTCCTGACCGCCGTACGGGCCGGGGTGCACGTCGTCGTCGGTTCGAGTGGGCTCACCAACGACGACTACGCCGAACTCGACCGACTCGCCCGCGACCGCGGTGTGGGTGTGGTCGCAGCCGGCAACTTCTCGATCATGGCCGCGATCTTGAAGCAGGCCGCTGTGCTGGCCGCCCAGCATCTCCAGCACTGGGAGATCCTCGACTACGCCAGCGCCAGCAAGCCAGATGTGCCCAGCGGCACTTCGCGAGAACTCGCCGAAACCCTGGCAGAGGTTCGCATCCCACAGTCCGCGGTGCCGCTGCCGCAGTTGGACGGGCCGATTGAGGCACGCGGCGCTGTGGTGGCAGGCACCCGGGTCCACTCGGTGCGGCTGCCCAGCTTCGTGGTCACCACCGAGATCGTCTTCGGTGGCGCCGGGGAGCGACTGGTGATGCGCCACGACCCGGGTGAAAGCCCAGAGCCGTACGTGGCCGGCACCCTTCTTGCCATCCGGAAGGTCGCGGACGTTCCGGGCGTACGCCGAGGATTGGACTCACTGCTGATCGACGCAGCCACCGGTCGCTGAAATTGCCCGACCGGACAAAGTCGTGAAGGGGCGCAGGGCGCTGATGCATCGGTCACTACCGCTGGATGTAGTACTCAGTGAACTCGCGGCATCGCCCTTCGTGGTCAAAACGCATCACGAAACAGTTGTGGTAGGTGCGAACGATCGGCCCGTCTGGCCGCTCGCTATAGCTGGACGTCCCCGTGGCGACCACAACATCATCGTCGACGGCGACCGGTGCGTAATGCGCTGAGTAAGTGCCTGGCGCATCACGGGTCGAGGCATCGTCTGAGTTGGACTCGCCCAACCACGACGCGACGACCGCCTCTCGGCCGACAATTGGGTCGTCATAGGGGTGGTATCGGTAGGCGACGTCCTCGGCGAAAAGCGCCTTGATGTCCTCCTCGTCGTACGACAGCCACGCCGCGACGTAGCTATCGAGCCAGGCCTGCGCGCCAGCACGGTCCACGCTGCCACCCTAATTCGAATGGGCCGTCCGCTAGTTGAGTGGTTTGGAAGTCCGCACCGACCCGACGACCTCGCGAATAGCCTGACTACGGCCAGCGTGAAGAACACCGCCGGCGCTGCTGCCCACCGCTGGGGCTGCTCAGTGAACCGAACCGACAGTTTGGCCAACAGTGCCCAGCCGAGAGCAAATGCAAGCAAGACCATGCCGGTGAGGACATTCTCTTTCGCCGGGATGAACGGGGCAGCGACGAGAACCAACGCAATAACAAGTCCGGTGGCCAACGATCCGGCGACAATCAACCCAATGCCTCCCCGCGCACTGGTCTGCCGCAGCCTCCTCGCGTCATCCACATGTCCTCCCTTACTGGCCGCCCCGAGGGGTCATTTGACCTCAAGTGGACTCGAGGGACCACCCTGGTGTGGAAACGACCGACAGCGAACGGCTTTCCCCGCGATGCGGAGATCGAGGCGATCAAGCGGTGGTCAGAGTACTCGAGCAGGCACAGTGGTGCGTGAACGCCGAGATCTCATCCCTGCCGATGAGGCGCTTTCCCCCGCAGCCAGCAACAATGCGCCACTGCCCGCCTTCCTTGGCCATGCCGTAGAGCGGGCTGTCGGAACAGACCGACGAGCTCGCCGGGGAGCTCGTTCGGTGCGATGAAGGACTCCACGGCTACGTACGAGGTTGCGCACGTGTCCAGAACACGATCGTGCTCGACTCGTGACGGCAAGCACTCCAAGCCGCGACGACGTCCACGTTCTCCCTCGGCCGCCAGTCCGCAGCAGTCGCACCACGATCACCTCGTTAGAAGATCAGCTTGTCGATCTCGCGGTGAGTGTCGAGGCTGTTGGCCTGAAGAGCGTGGTCCGAAAGCATATAGACGGTGTCGTCAATGACGAGCGAACGATTGACGCTTCCGTAGGCCTCGGTGGTTGCAAGGCGGCCGAGCTCCTTGAGTCCATCCGCGTTTGCTCTCAGTAGCACCAGACCGCTGAACGCTCCCCGCCCTCGGTAGTCACCATGCAGGTTCGTGGGCGCAATGATCAAGTCGCGCGGCTGCCAGTACAGGAACGCCTTTGGGTCGAACTCGGCTGCTGCAGTACCACCACTGTAGGTCTGCGTGTCGATACGGCGCGGAGACGCGGGGTCGCTGATGTCAAACAACGAGAACTGCACGCCGATCTGGCCAGGACGAGTCGGCGCAGGGCTGCTGCCGGGTTCCAACCCGCTTTGCCCGACACCGAGCAGGAGGTTCTCACCGATCGGGTGCAGGTAGCCGGAGTAGCCGGGGATCTTCAGCTCACCCACGACCTTCGGCGCTGCAGCATCGCGAAGGTCGAGCACGTAGAGGGGATCAGATTGGCGGAACGTCACGACATATCCGCGTTCCTCGATGAATCGCACCGCTCGGATCGATTCGTTGTCCTGCCTTCCAAGCCCGCCGACCTGTCCCAGTTGGCGAAGCGCACCGCCCTGCTCACTGAAGGTCGTGACCAGACCCTCCGTTGTCTGACGAGAGTTGGTCCAGCCCCGGCGCTCGGAAACGGTGCTCGCAACACGTAATACGCCGTTGTACTCAGACATCGCGTACTGATTCAGTAAAGTCCCGGGAACCTCACCCGATCCTTTGTAGATACTTGCGCCTGATAGCCCAGTGACGAACTTGTGCAGGCTCGTTTTTGCGGGTGAACCGTCGGCACTCCAATCAGTCGTCGATACATATGTCGACTTGTCGGTCGCATATATCTGCTGGCCGCCGGCAATTACGCCCACCGTCTTGCGGGACTGCAGAGCCGACCCCATATCGAAGGACGACACCGCCACCGTGTCGAGCCCGGAAAACGCTTCGGGACGAGCCAGATTGGCGCATTCCACAAGATGTCCCTTGCCCACTTCCGCGCCGACACCGTCTTGAAGTGTGTACGTCGGAATCCAATCGTCGACATTCGTGTTCGCGACAGCGGCTCGTAGTTCGTCCTTGGACTTCTGAGCGATGCCACCATCCGGATTGAAGACCGGCGACGGCGCATCAACGTCGGGCGACGAAGCCGTCACAACACGGACCTGCGTTCCCACAAGTCGCGCGTCGAGCACGTCGCCATCGACTGTCAATCTGGCAATTCGTTTTGGATCGCTGAGATTCGAGATGTCATACATCGTCAGAACGGCCTGCTGACCTGCCCAGGCCAGTCCAGACTCGGAGTTCTGAGCCGTCTGAGCGCTGAACACAAGCAGACGTTCGCCGGAAAGAAACACATTGCGAACCATCGTGTCCGGAAGAACCTTGCGTAAGGTCATCTTGCCGCCGTCGAGCCCAACTAAATGCACTCGAGCCTGAGCGACCGCAACAATGCGATTCCCATCCGTCTTGACGATGTCAGGCTCATCAACGCCTGCCTCTTGCACGTTCGTTGTCGAGTGCTCCGGTGGCGTAGCCGACGACTCAGTGGTCGTACCCGACGAGTCAGCGGCACGGCCTTGCTTAGGTGTAGTTGTCCTCTCCGGTGCGCCGGCCTCGGTTGTGGTAGCCACACCACCGCGGGCGCGTTCGATCAGATAGTTAGGAGCCTGATCCTTGAAGTACTCGAGGACGGTGTCGCAGGAGTTGAACGGCTTCAACACTCCTGCCGACGCGAACGCGGTCCCACCTCCACCCGACGGTGTTCCGGGATCGCCACCGCGGGGTAACGCGACTGCGACGCCGACGATAAGTACTGCTGCGGCGGCAACCGCACTCGGAATGACTGCGCGGGCGGGTGATCGTTGCGCGCGCCGAATTCCCTTCTCGTCGTGGAGAGGGTTCTCCGCAATCTGCTGCCGAACTGAATCGGCTGCTTTGCGTGCTCGTGAATCGAAGTCGCTCATTGTGCATCCTCTAACCGCAACTGACGCGCGACTGCCTCGCGCGCCCGGCTCAAGTGGGTTTTGACGGTGCCTTCGCTGCAGTCAAGGACCTCGGAGATCTCCCTCACGCTGTAGTCCTCCATGTAGTAGAGGGCTACCGCTTGAGCTTGACGGGGTGGCAGACGACGAACCGCTTGCCAGAACGCTTCATCGCCTTCATCCAGTTCGATGTAGGGCTGCGTCCGCCCAGCAAGACGTACCAGCGCCTTTGCCTCGCGCATGCGTCGTCGCAACACCGACGCCGCTCGATTACAGGTGACTCGCCGAACCCATGCGCCCGGTGAGTCGTAGGCAACGATGGAACGCCAGCGCCGAAATGCAGCCGTGAACGCGTCTTGTGCGGTGTCCTCGGCCACCCATTGGTTGCCGGTCAGTACAAACGCCAGAGCAAGCACATGGCGGTGCTCCCTCCTGTAGAAATCGTCGAACGACAGCGACTCACTACGCGCGTCGACTGCAGCATCGACCGCGGCTGTCGCTGCTGGAGGTTCGACGGCGGCTGCCGCCGCTCCTTGGCTTTCCATCAACGAGTTACTCGCCGCAGGAGGGTCTTCGGTTGACATGACGGGGTGATTTTCTCCAGAAAGTTCATCCCGCGCTGATGTTTCCGCCAGGTCGTGTGGGGACTGCGCAGACCTGTCCATCAAAATCGCTACAGGTCGGGATTACGTGGAGGCGGCTGCGAACGATGCGTGGGGCAGCGGTTTGCGGACCCACACGGCCGTCATCATCCAGCATTGGGTCCAGTAGTTCGGGTCGTCCAGCAAAGCTGATGCGGCGTCGATCGTGGCCGCGTCGAGAAGTCCAGCAGCAATGAGGCGGTCGCGCACCTCTTGAATCATCAGCCATCCGCCCGGCTTGGCGGCCTCGGCCATCCGCGCCAATACCTGCGGGGCGTACTCGGCGATGTGATGCAGCAGTGCGCGGCACGTGACTAGGTCGTACAACTCCGATCCCAACTCGCCGGTACGCACGTCCATCTGCTGCACCGACAGGTTCTGCGCAGGCAGCATTTCCAGCAGCACCGGGTTGATGTCGATGGCCGTCACGCTTCCGAGGCACCGACCTGGGCGGCTAGCCACTCCGCGATGCTGCCGTTACCACCGCCGAGCTCAAGGCAATGCCAGCCCTCGCCGACCCCCAGCCCGATGAGGTATTCGCGTGTCCAGGGGTCCAGAATCTTAGACACCAGGTCGAGCCGTTTGTACTCGACGGCCGAGGCGTCGTCCAATATGTAGGGCTTCACGGTGCTCCTTGCTGTCGGTTGGGCCGGCTGTTTCGGTTCCAGCATCCACGGCCCACCCGACAGCCAGTCGCCGACCAAGCTGATGGATGCAAGTGGCCCAGAAGGAGGAGAGCGCTGATGAAGGCAGTACGACTGCACAAGTACCACGAACGTCCGTCCGTGGATGAGGTCGCTGAGCCCACCGTAAAGGATCCCCTCGATGTGTTGGTGCGCGTTGGCGCGGCTGGACTGTGTCGTACCGACCTACACATCTACGAGGGCCAGTGGGAGCACCTGACCCATCCCGAGCTGCCGTTCACTCTCGGGCACGAGAACGCCGGCTGGGTCGAGGACGTCGGTTCAGCTGTCTCCCACGTCTCCGTCGGCGACACGGTGATCCTGCACCCGCACGTGACGTGCGGGTTGTGCCACTCCTGCCGGGCCGGCGACGACATGCATTGTGTCAACAGCAAGTTCCCCGGCGTGGACGGCACCGACGGTGGCATGGCCGACTACTTGCTCACCGGCGCCCGATCGGTCGTCAAGCTCGACCCGTCGCTTCAGCCGGCGGATGTGGCTGCCCTCGCCGATGCAGGGCTGACCGCGTACCACGCGGTGAAGAAGGCTGTTCCCCTCCTGTATCCGGGAACGACAGCGCTGGTCATCGGCGCCGGCGGGCTCGGCCACATCGGCGTCCAAACCCTCAAAGCCCTCACTCCAGCGACGATCATCGTCCTCGACCGCAACCAGGCGGCGCTGGATCTGGTCAGCGGGTACGGTGCGGACCACACGGTCCTCGCAAACGACAGTTCGGCCGAGGAGGTTCTCGAACTGACTGATGGCAATGGTGCGGACATCGTTTTCGACTTCGTTGCGGAGCAGGGGGCGGAAGCGCTGGGCTGGAACCTGACGAGACGCGCTGGCTCGCACTACGTCATCGGGTACGGCGGCACGGTCAACGTCCCGGCCATCGACATCATCTCCAGTGAACGAAACATTGTCGGCAACCTGGTCGGCAGCTACAACGACCTCGCCGAGCTGATGGTGCTGGCCGCGCAGGGCAAGGTGGAGCTGCACACTCGGACGTACCCGCTCGACGCCGTCAACACCGCCATGGACGACCTCGACGCTGGACGCCTGCAGGGCCGCGGAATTCTCGTTCCGGGATGAGCGCCGCCACGGCACCGAACGCCGTGGTAATGACTCGAGGGTCTTGGTGCGCCCGGTTCACATTGTGGATGCGGCGCGTTTGATTGCCTTGCGGATCCGGCAATACGTGCCGCAGCGGCACACGTTCATGATCCCGTCGATGTCGGCGTCGGAGGGGGTCCGCTTGGACTTCAGCAGCGCCGCAGCCTGCATGATCTGCCCGGGCTGGCAGAAGCCGCACTGCGCCACGTCCTCGTCGAGCCACGCCTGTTGTACCGGGTGCAGCTCACCTTGGGGAGCCAGACCTTCGATTGTGGTGACGGACTTTCCTACGACGTCAGCCGCAGTAAGCATGCACACCTGTGCCGCACTGCCGTTGACGTGGCAGGTGCATGCGCGGCATACGCCAACGCCGCATCCGTACTTCGGCCCGGTCACGCCGAGCAGGTCGCGCAAGACCCACAGCAGAGGCATGTCGGCCGGTGCATCGACCTTGACGTTCTCGCCGTTGAGCTTGAATGCATAGCTGGGCACCGGGTGCTCCTCAGAATGTGATCGGGAATGTACGGGGCTTGTCGCCGGTCGCGCGGGCGTAGGCGTTCGCCACCGCACCGGCTGCCGCCGGAACGCACAGCTCGCCGACACCACCGGGCTTACCGCTTCCACCGACTAGGTACACATCACACGTCAGTGGCGCGTCCGCCTGGCGGGCGTACTTGAAATCGCTATAGCTGCCCTCCCGAAACGCACCGTTATCCAGGTGGTTGCCGGCCATCAGCACCGTGCTGATCCCGTCGATCAGACTGCCCATGGCCTGGGCCTTCAGACCGCTCGGATTCACTTGGCGCCCGACGTCCAGCGCCATGACCGCTTTAGTGACCCGCGGCTTGTCACCGGTGCAGTTGATCTCGACCAGGCATGCCGCGATCGAGCGGTACTCGCCATGCAGCGCGACGCCCTGAGCGGTCCCGGACGACATTGACCTGCCCCAGTTGCCTTCGGTCGCGACCTTGTCGAGCACGGCGCGAGCATCGGCGGTTTTGAGGAACTGCCGGCGCATGGCGACCGGGTCGGTTCCCAGCGCCTTCGCGATCTCGTCCACGACGATCTCTTCAGCGGTACGAGCCTGGGCAGAGTAGACCGACCGCCAGGCAGCGGTCGGCATGTCGTAGGAGACCTCGTTGAGGCTTTCGGTGACGACCCCGAAGTTGTACGGGCATGACTGGCTCAGGTTGAAGAACGCCGCACCGATCGTCGGGTTGATATAGCCCGCATCGACGAGCGCCTGCCCGGTGCCGCTTCCCAGATCCAGCTCCACGCACGACGCGCGATGCTCGTACGACAGCACCTCACCGCCTACGTGCACGGCACGCAACTGGTGGTGGCTGCGGGGCCGGACCCGGCCATGGCGCATGTCATCATTGCGGGTCCACATGAGCTTCACCGGCTTGCCGATCGCCTTCGAGACGCGCGCCGCCTCGACTGCCGGCTCGTAGTAGATCCGTCGGCCGAAGGAGCCGCCGCCCCGGATCACGTGCAGGGTCACATCGTCGGCGCTGAGCCCGATTGCATCGGCGACCGCCGACTGAGCGCCGGTCGGCGACTTGCTCGCCACCCAGACCTCTGCGGATTCAGATTCGACGTCGGCGACCGCACTGCCGACCTCCATCGGGGCGTGGTTGACGAATGCGAACGAGAAGGTGGCGTCCACCCGTTGGGTCAGCGGAGGCGCTGGCGTCATCGGAGGAATCGCGGCGGCGAGCCGCGCCTTGATGTCGGCGTCGGAGACCCCGTCAACTGTGCCGGAGCCCCAGGTGACGTCAACCGCAGACCGTGCCTTCAATGCCTGGTCGAAGGTTTTCGCGCTTACTGCCACCCCGCTCGGCAGTTCGGTGACAGCCACGACCCCGGGCATCTTGATAGCCGCTGATGCGTCGTACGACTTGACTTTGCCTTTGAGCGTGGGCGGTCTGATGACGACCGTCGGTAAAGCGCCCGGGACATCGACATCGAGTGCGTACTTCGCCGTCCCCGTCACGATGCTTCGTGCGTCGATCCGCGTCGTCGCTTTGCCGATGAGGCGGTATTCCGATGAGGGCTTCGGATCAGTGGATACCGCTGGTACGGATACTTCGGCCGCCGCTTCGGTGAGTGATCCGTACGTTGCTGAGCGACCGTCCGGGGCCCAGACCGCGGTGTCCCGCGTGACCAGGTCACGTGCCGGCAAGTCCCACCGCTCCGCCGCCGCGGTGACGAGACGGGCGCGCGCCTCCGCCGCCACCGAGCGCACTGGGTCCCACAGTGAGCGAACAGAGGACGATCCGCCTGTGGACTGCGCAGTTCCGAGGTCCTGGCGAGCATCCTCCAATGGAACATCGACGTCATCGAGGCGTGCATCGATCTCATCGGCAACCACCATGGCGAGTGCTGTCGTGACGCCCTGCCCGACCTCCGCACGCGGCAGCCGGAAGACGACACGGTTCTCCGTCGTCACCTCGAGCACCAGAAGGCTCTCAGCCTGTTTCGTCGCCGCCACCATGACCTCGCCCAAGTCGAGGATGTTCTCGGGCTGCGGCGGGCTCGGGACGACGGCGTGCGCCTTCCCGGGGGCAATGAGACCACCGGCGCTGCTGGCTGCAACGGTGAGCACGGGGGCAGCGACGACGTAGGTGAGGAATCGGCGTCGAGTCAGCGGCCCGCCACTGGCCGTGCCCTCTGACGGCACGGCGTCCTGCGAGGCTTGGGTTGGCATCGAGCATCCTTTTTCGCGGGGTTGGCATTCGGGCTGCGTCGGTTCTCTGTGCGCGGGACCCGTTGGCTCGAGCTGTCCGGTGCCCAGGCGGCAGCGTAGCGGGCTGCACTCGACCCTGCAGGCGTCTGCGAAACCATGTGACGCAGTGCACCGCCCATAACCGTGGGTAGGCGTTCCATGGTCAACGTGTGTCCCCTTCTTCCAACCTCCGGGAGAAAGGACACCCAAGGTGGCGCCGAGTATGGCGCGGCGACCCCTGACGCCGCCATGCCTCGAGTCAGCGCCCAGCGGCGTTGGCTGGTAGAACCGGGTGAATGCGTGCTGTTGTCTTCGATGCCGTTGGTTCCCCGCTCCGGGTTACCGAGGTCGCGCCTCCGGAATGTCCAGCCGACGGTGCTGTGATCGACGTGAAGGCGACGGGAATCTGTCGATCTGACTGGCATGCCTGGCGTGGCCACGAGGTGGTTTCGCTGCCGCACGTGCCCGGTCATGAGTTCTCCGGCGTTGTTACCAAGACGGGTTCGCAAGTTTCGGCGTTCGCAGTCGGGGATCGGGTCACTGTGCCGTTCGTCAACGGCTGTGGACAATGCGACTGGTGTAGGTCGGGGCAGGCTCAGGTCTGCCCTCATCAGACTCAGCCCGGCTTCAGTCAGGCCGGCTCATTCGCCGAGCAGGTCGCAATCCCCGCCGCGGACTTCAATCTGATCCGCCTTCCCGACGCAATGGATTTCGTCACGGCCGCGGTTTTGGGCTGCCGCTTCGCCACCGCTTTCCACGCGCTCACCGCACAAGCCCGGCTCAGGACGGAGGAGTGGCTGGCGGTGTTCGGCTGCGGTGGTGTCGGACTTTCTGCGGTCATGATCGCGGTTGCACTTCGTGCTCGGGTCGTGGCGGTCGACCCTTCGGCGCCCGCGTTGGCGCGCGCCGCCGATCTTGGCGCCGAGGTCACGGTGGCCGCGGCCGACCCGGTGTCGACGGTGCGTTCGATCACCGGAGGCGGTGCGCACAGTTCAATCGACGCGCTCGGATCCGCGGCGACCGCAGACTGGTCTGTCCGTAGTCTTCGGGCTCGTGGACGTCACGTCCAGGTCGGTTTGATGCTCGACGACAACGAGCGGGCGCCGCTCCCATGGGATCTCGTTGTCGGGCGTGAGCTGGAGATCCTCGGCTCGCATGGCATGGCCGCAGGGGAGTATCCGGCGCTACTCGCCATGATCGCCGATGGACGCCTGGAACCACAGCGCCTTATCGGATCGGTCGTCGACCTGGAACAGGCCGGCGAGGTATTAATGGCTATGGATGAGCCGGTGCCGGCCCAGGCGGGCATTGTCGTCGCCACAATCTGAGCAACCCACCTCAGCCTCCGACTGCTTGACAGTTTGAGCTTGAACCGATAATCGGGGCAGCCGGCGTTTCTCTATGGCCGCCCCGCCCGGTAGTGCCCCTGGACGTCGCGATGCCCCGGGTTGAGCACCCATCGACCGACCCATTCGCCACCGCTCCCCGCAACCGTGCCGACGTACGAACCCCCGATATCCGAGCATCGCCACTAGCAGCACCAAGACGCCCAGGCCGATTTGCATCCCATGGGTGAGCCCCGGTGGATAGATCACCTTGATCAGATAGTGATCGATGAAGCCGCCGCTGTAGCCCGCGTCTAAGCGCAGGTCGTTTTCCAGCACAGTCAGTGGACAGGTAAAGCCGGCGAACTCGATCAAGGCGCCATATATGACGGCCGGGATATGCCCCCAGATAATCAATGGCCACCGCCAGGCGAGAAAGGCGCCGCCCGCGACGAAGGCAATGAAGAGCAGATGGATGACCACCACAACGTCAGCGCCAACCCGGTACCACATCTCGTCACCTGCCAGGACAACAGATCCATCCCCAAAATAGTGCCCGGAGCCACTTTCTACGCCCGCCTCAGCGCAGCGACCCTTGCGCGGGCAGACGCCCGGTGGGGCGACAGCGATCGCCTCCTACTTGGGCAAGGCGAACACGTTTGATAGAGCCATCGCAGACTTCTCAGTCGCCTACGCCGACCAAAACGAGCGCGACGACGACGCCTTCACTACGGCGGTCAAGTCGGGAAGGCTGACCGCGCAAACCGGCTTGTAGACCTAAGCAGGCGCAATGGCGCTGCTGATGCGCTTTCTGATGGAACGGCCGATCACTACTGCGGCGCCCCGTGCGGCGAGGGTGAAGCCGAAGAACGGGCCAAAGTCCTGAGTGGCCAAAGCACCGGTGGCATAAAGCCCCGGCACATTGGTTTGGAAGGCCTCATCGAGGACGGGACACCCGCTGTGGACATTCAGCCGTTCGTACACGTTGCCTGCCGCAATAAACGGAATGCGCGAAATGTCGGTCCGATAGCCGGTGGCCGCTATCGCAAGATCTGCACTCAGCTCCTCGCCACCGTCAAGCTTGACCAAGAGTGGCCCGTCCTCTAGTTCCCGTACGGCGACGACGTTGCGATCCGGGCGAATTCGAATGGAGTCCTGCCGGACGCGGGCAGCGAGCCAAGGTTCAACCTTGAGCCTGCCCTCGCCCCACATTCGCGCACCAACGTTGTCCCTCTCGGATTGTGAAAGGCGCCGGTACCACGTTGGGTCCCGTGGGAGACCCTTAGCGAGCTGCGTCGCCCACTTCCACTCGGATTGCTCGAACTGAGGACTTGCGTGGCGATGCACCACGTCGACCGACGATGCGCCTGCCTCATGCAGCAGAGCCGCCCACTCGAATGCGCTCTGCCGACCGCCAATGATCAGGCACCGTCTTCCCTGGGCCTTGCTGACGTCGACGAAGTTGCAGCTGTGTTGAAGCCGTCCGGAGGGAAACATGGCCTTGAGCTCGTATGGAACCTCCGCGAAGTAACGCAGCCCAATAGCAACAACGACGTTGTCTGCGCGCACGGTGCCATGATCAAGGACGACGTCGAAGTGATCATCAACAGTGACGTCCAGACGAATCACCTCGGCGGGCTCCACCACGACTCCGGCTTGTCCTTGGAACCAGGCCGCGTAGTCAAGATCGAGCTCTATTGACAACGGCTCGACGTCACTCTGGCGCAAACCGCGATCGGTGAGGAATGCCTCCATGGTGTATACATCCTGCGGATCGAGATGCCAATCCGATGCCGACCGCAGGATCATTTCTCTTGGCATGTTCTCGCGCCAGAACGCCATCGGCCTGCCGACAACAATGACGGGTATCCCGTGGTAGCGCGCATCCGCAGCCACGGCGAGTCCGAACGGACCTGCTCCGATGATCAGCAGCGGATGGGTTGTTGGCATGTCACTTCGCTCGCGTGGACGATCCATCCCGTTCAGTTCATCGTCTTCCGCCTCGCCGACCATGTCCAGACCGGCGTCGGGTGTTGGCATCTTGCCGGGCCGACCTGAAAGACTGCAGCCGATGGCTGACCCGAACAGTCCCAGGAGCGAGGCACTCCCCCAAGCGAGCCGGCATGCCGCCACGGCGCCCGCTGGCCAACCACTCGCACTCGACCCGGTGGCAGCGATCCGTTCCAAGCAGTACATCGGTGCGCTTGTGCTCGCAGCACTCCTGGGCATTCCTATATCGGCGATCGCCTACGGCTTCCTCGCATTAGTCGCCACGATCCAGCATTACTTGTTCTTCGATCTGCCGAATCAGATCTTCGGAGGCACCGCACCCGCGTGGTGGCCGGTGCCCCTGTTGGTGTTGTGCGGACTGTTGACTGCATTGACCATCCGTTACCTCCCTGGCAACGCTGGCCACTCGCCTGCATTCGGCTTCGTCGCGGGCGGCGGCCCAGCCACCGGACGGGAACTCCCAGGCATCGTCCTCGCCGCGCTTACGACACTCAGTCTCGGCGCAGTGCTCGGGCCCGAAGCACCTTTGATCGCCATCGGGGGTGGGCTTGCCGCGCTAACGGTACGGCTGGCGAGGAAAGATGCGCCACCCATGGCCCTGATGATCATGGCATCGGCGGGCAGCTTTGCGGCGATCAGCACACTGCTTGGCTCCCCCATACTCGGCGCTTTCCTGATCATGGAAGTGGCCGGAGTCGGCGGTATCACACTAAGCCTGGTGACACTGCCGGGCTTGCTCGCCTCGGGCATTGGGGCGCTGGTGTTCGTTGGTCTCGATAATTGGACCGGTCTTGGAACTTTTTCGCTTGCGCTGACCTCTGTGCCACCCGCCGAGCCGCCAACATTAGCCAGCTTGGCGTGGGCGTTGGTCATGGGAGTGGCAGGCGCCCTTCTGGGGTGGTTGATTCGCTCGCTCGCACTGTGGCTGCGCCCAGTCGTGCACCTAAACCGGGTGCTAGTCACCACAGCGCTCGGTCTGCTCATCGGTCTCATCGCCACGGCCTACCAGCTCATCACCGGACGCAGTTTCACCCAGGTGTTGTTCTCTGGCCAGGATGCATTGCCCGAGCTGGTCGAGCACGCAGCCGACTACTCGCTCGGTGTATTGATCTTGCTCATCCTCTGCAAGTCCGTCGCCTACGGACTGTCTCTGAGCGCGTTTCGTGGCGGCCCGGTCTTCCCTTCGATGTTCGTCGGCGCGGCGCTCGGTGTCGTCGCTAGTGCATTGCCAGGCATGAATCTGGCGGCAGGGATCGCAACCGGGATCGGCGCCATGTGCGCCGCTATGCTCCGTCTACCACTGACATCGACGCTGCTTGCCGTCCTCCTGATGGGCACAGACGGTGTAGCAGTGACACCCCAAGTGGTCGTCGCAGTGGCGGTGGCTTTCGTCATGAGCAATGTGCTGCCAGCTCCGGGTCCGAAGAAGGCAGAGCCACTGCCTGCTGCCCAAGATCATGGTCGATCTTGATCTTGGCTTTTGCCTGCGTCTGTGAGCTGTCGCTCCCGTCCGTACTGCACCGCGTCCACAATGATCTTGGCACCGATTCCAACGATGATGACGTCAACGACCATCTGGCCCATCACCAGCACGCGGGCCCCCTCCGACAAGGCGACAATGTCACCAAATCCGACGGTTGCGAAGATGGTGACGGTGAAGTACAGCGCGTCCGTACGCGTCATCGGCTCGCTGTAATTGGCTACAGAAATCCCGCTAGTGACGAAGTACGTGCCCGCAAACAGCAGGAGAAACAACGGAGCGCTCGTCGCAAGAGCCCCAAACGCTCGCAGCGCAGGATACGTCGCTCTCATGATCGAGCGGACCTGATACGCGACTAGGCCGACGAGCGCCAGGAGCCCAGCTCCCAGTATGGCTACGGCGGCCTCAACCGAGTTGGGGTCCAGCGGCAGCAGGTAGAAGATCGCAACCAGACCGATCGTGGATCCCAAGGCACGAAGAAGAGTGAGCAGGACCGTGCGAGCCCGGCGCCGGCGTTCACGTGCCGCGTCAGGCCCGGGACCCGCGCTATCAGTCACGGAGTAAGGCTAACGGCGGGCTTCCCACTACGGTGACCTCCGTGCGCTTTACCCAAGTCGAGTTGCAATCCTTCCGGAATGCGTCAGTTCCCGATCTGGTCGGAGCGGGACTGAAGTTGCTCTTCGTCGGAATCAATCCTGGGTTGTGGACGGCCGCGACGCAGACGCACTTTGCGCACCCCGGCAATCGCTTCTATCCCGCATTGAGGTTGGCAGGCATCGTTGATCGTGATCTTGATCGGGGCGAGCCGATGTCAGATCAGGACCGCGGCTACCTGATCGAGCGAGGAATTGGGATCACGAACCTGGTCAATCGCGCCACCGCACGAGCCGATGAACTCGCTCCAGCTGAACTCAGGGCCGGACGCACGCGGCTAGAGAACTTCGTCGCACTGCATCATCCGGCGGTCATCGCAATTGCGGGCGTGACCGCGTACCGCGTAGCCTTTGCCGCCCCCAGAGCCAAGCTCGGCGAGCAGGCTGCTCGGGTCGCCGGCGCCCTGGTTTGGGTTGTTCCCAATCCCAGTGGACTCAACGCCCACGAGACGATCAGCAGCCTGGCCGAGGCATACGCGGAACCCGCAAGAGTCGCCGGGGTGATCAGCTAGTGCGACGTCGGCCCCCGGCGGCGAGCGCCGCTCGGCCGATGTGTTGTGATGTGGGGCATGACTTCGGGCACGCTCACCAGTCTTGGTTACCCGATTGTCGAGCGCACTCTGGCTAACGGGCTACGCGTCATCTCCAGCCCAGACCACATCGCACCGTCGGTGGCCGTCAATATCTGGTACGACGTCGGTTCTCGCGACGAGGACGAAGGCCGTACCGGCTTTGCGCATCTCTTCGAACACGTGATGTTTCAAGGCTCAGCGCACGTCGCTTCCGGCCAGCACATTGCGCTGCTGCAGGCGGCCGGCGCCGTTGTCAACGCCACCACCTGGTTCGACCGGACCAACTATTTCGAAACCTTGCCGACCGGTGGCCTCGATCTGGCCTTGTGGTTGGAAGCCGACCGGATGGCCACACTGCTGGACGCTCTGACACAGGAGAACCTGAACAACCAGCGCGAAGTGGTCAAGGAGGAGAAGCGGCAGCGCTACGACAACGTGCCGTACGGGGATGTCATGGAACTCCTCAATACCTTGACCTTTCCGCCTGACCACCCGTACGGACACACCACGATTGGCTCGATGGAGGATCTGGACGCAGCCACGCTGGAGGATGTTCATGCCTTCTTCCGGCGCCACTACGTGCCCAGCAGCGCCGTCTTGTCGATCGTGGGCGATGTGGAGCCCGATGACGCCTTTGAGCGCGCCGAGGCCTACTTTGGACCCCTCCCCGCCGACGCTCAGCCGACCAAACCGCAGGCGGCGGCGCCGCTTGAACCGCTGTCCGGTATTCCACGCATAGAAACCTCGGGCAAGGTGCCGGCCGACGCCCTGTACCTCTCCTGGCGGCTACCTGCGCGTGGAGCGCAACATTTCGACGCGCTCGATCTCGCATTCAGCATCCTGGGCCACGGTCAGACGTCGCGGCTGCACAAGCAACTGATCCGTCGTACCGAGCACGCCGAGAGCACCGGCGCCTCCACGATGGGCCTGATTGGCGGCAATTCTTTCGGCTTCAGCTATGCACGTGCCCGAGACGGCGTCAGTCCCGAGCAGCTGGAGCAAGAAACCATGGAGCTGATCGACGAGCTGATCACTGATGGGCCTACTGAGGACGAGCTGCGGCGTGCCAAAGCTCAGTTCGAGCGCCATTGGTTGCACGAGCTGGCGCGTGTCGACTCGCGCGCTGATGCACTGGGCGAGTACGCGACGTTGCACGGCGATCCGCACTTGATCAACTCTCGGATTGCCGAGATCACCGCCGTCGACAATGAAGATGTCCAAACGGCCATCGAGCGATGGTTCCGACCGGAGCAGCGGGCAACTCTGATCTACCGGCAGGAGCAATTATGAGTGACTTCCTGCCTCGGCCGGAGATCGCCCCGGCAGCCGTCTGGACGTTCCCGGCGCCGACACGCGCTCGGCTGAGTAACGGCATCGAGTTGATGGTCTTCGAGCTTCCCGGCCAGCACGTCGTCTCGGCTCATCTGGTGCTCGATGTTCCGCTCAATGCGGAGGGCCGCGACATCGAAGGCGTCGCAACCATCTGCGCAAGGACGCTGGACGAGGGAACGCTGCGACACGACGGAGACGAGTTCGCCGAGCTTCTGGAGACCGAGGGCGCTGGTTTCGGGATCGATCTCTCGTTGTCTGGGCTACAGGCCATCCTCGATGTTCCCGCATCGCATCTCGATCGTGCTCTCGAGCTGTTCGCCGAGGCCGTGAGTGAACCGTCGCTTGCCGACCGGGACGTCAACCGCCATGTGCAGCTCAGGCTAGCCGAGATCGAACAAGCCCAGGCCAACTCTGCGCAAATCGCGAGCATTGCCTTCCGGGCCGCAGTGTTCGAGGAGAGTCGGCGGGCGGCACGGATGAACGGCGGTGAGCCGGAGACGGTACGGCAGGTCACTCCGGAATCGGTCGCCGCATTCCATCATGATCACTTCGGTCCGGGCGGGACGACTCTGGTTCTCGCTGGTGACTTTCCCAACGACCCGCTTGAGGCCGCTGAGCGCTGCTTCGGATCGTGGCGCAACGACGCCCAGCGGCGCGTTGCGGCTGAGGATCCAGCTGCGGGAGTTCGGCGCACGGTACTCGTCGACAGGCCAGGCGCCGTCCAAGCCGATATACGGCTCGGAGGCTTCGGCATTGACCGACTGGACCCTCGGTGGTCCGCGGTCAGCATCGCTTCGTACGCGATGGGCGGGGCCTTCCTGTCGCGGCTGAACGCCGTGCTCCGGGAGGAGAAGGGCTACACCTACGGCGTGCGGATGAACTTCGGGCCGCTGCGAACGGGCGGTTCATTCGCGGTGCAAGGCTCTTTCCGAACCGAGGTTGTTGTTGAGGCCTTGGCGATCACCCGCGAGCTGATCGAGGTTGACGACGCGCCGTTGACCAGCCAGGAGGTCGACGACGCCGTAGCGTTCTTCACCGGTGTTTCCCCGCTGCGCTATGCGACCGCAGAGGGGGTCGCCGATCAGGCCGCTACCCAGGTTCTCGCTGGACTCCCAGACGACTACGTCGACCGCAGCCTGGCGTTACTGCGTTCGGTGACTCCGGAAGCAGCAACCGAGGCGTACCGCTCGGTGGTCCATCCGGGCGACTTGACCCTTGTCGTCGTCGGAGATGCCGAGCGCCTGACCGATCCCCTCCGCACCACCGGCTTTCCTGATCTCGAAGTCCGCGCAGCCGCCGACTGAGTCCGTGCGGACTGACGCCCATGCGGACTGAGCCTGTCGAAGTCCGCGGTCCGCCCTTCGACAGGCTCAGGGCGCCTTCTGCTGCGCGCCGCGAAGCGGCGCACCAACCGGGAAAGCGCGCGGCAGCGCCGGAAGCCGAACGCGCGCGCAGAGGCAAGGAGGAGCAGCGGGCCGTTCGGAACTTGGACGGGCCTGGCGGGAGCCCGAGTTTAGGAGGGCGGATGGTGTCCCGAACGGTCCGCCGGCCTGTGAGCCGCTGCCGAGAGCTTCAGCGACCGAGCGCGCGCAGCGCCCGCTGCACCGCGGCTTGGGCCTCCTGGATCCTCTTCTGATACGTCCCGAGATCGCCAGCGGTCAGCGCCTTCTGTGCCGCATCGAAGGCGGCAGACGCCTCGCTGAGCGCGTTGGTAGCAGCCGGGTTGTCAGCCTTGCCCGTGGGCTTGTTCCCATCGGCGCTGCCGCCTTCTTCGGTGGTGCCGCCTGAGCTTCCCTGGAACACCTGGTCCAGCGCCTGCTGCAAAGTGTCGCCAATTCCGACCGACTGACCGAAGCGGACCACCACGAAACGCAGCGCAGGGTAGGAACCAGTGCTGCCCTGGCGCTGGGTGTAGACCGGCGTCACGTACAGCAGACCGCCACCGACGGGCAAGGTCAGCAGATTGCCGAAGGTGGCACTCGCTGCTCCCTGGTTAAGGAAGGGCCGTAGTCGGTCGGCCACCGTCTCGTTCGTCGTCATGGCGTTGAACGACTGCCCTGGCCCGTCGATCTGCGATGTGTCCGACATCTGCAGGATGCGCATCCGCCCATAGTCCGGGCTGCTGGCGTCGGCGTTGACGGCCATGTACGCGGCCAGGTTCGACCGCTTGAAGGGCACGTACGAGCTGGTCAGGGAGAAGATCGCGTTGTCATCGCCCGGCCACTTCACCGACAGGTAGAACGGCGGCTCCTTGGTCTGGGCTGAGGCGCCTGACACCGGGTCGTTAGGCACATCCCACAAGCTTGACCGCTGGTACCAGTTGTCGGCGTTCGTCATGTGGTAGCGGGCCAGAATCTGCCGCTGCACCTTGAAGAAGTCTTGCGGGTAGCGCAGGTGGTCCAGCAGGTCTTGGGAGATCGCTGTCTTCGGCTGCACGACGCCTGGAAACGCCTTCGACCAGGCTTTCAGCACCGGATCGGTGTCATCCCAGGCATACAGCTTGACGCTGCCGTCGTACGCGTCGACGACCGCCTTGATGGAGTTCCGCATGTAGTTGATGTCGTCCTGCGGCTGCGCTACCACCGTCCCGCCGGCGCTGGTTTGAGCGTCGGATGTGACCTCATTGAGGTTCACACGCTCGCTGTTCGGGTAGGAGTTCGAGGTGGTGTAGCCGTCAACGATCCAGACGATGCGGCCCTCCACCACCGCCGGGTAGGTGTCGCCGTCAACTTTCAGCCACGGTGCGGCACCTTGCACCAACTGCCGAGGGGTCCGGTCGTAGACAATCTTGGATGCCGAATTGACCCGATCCGAGAGCAAGATGTTGACGTCGGCGAACTTCGCGGCGTAGAGCAAGCGATTCCACAAGTTGCCGATCTCGACGCCACCTTTGCCGGTGTAGGTGTATGTCTTAGGGTTGCCGCCTTCGCCGCCGCCCGGCGTATCCAGCTCGATCGGTGGCGTACCAGCAGCTGCGCCGACGATCGAGTACTGGTCCGGCCGCTGGCCCTGCAGTTCCCCGAAATAGATGCGCGGCTCGTGCTCCTCGATCAGCCCGGTCGGCGGAATGTCCTTGGCAATCCACTCCGGCTCACCACCGGACTGCCGCCGGTTGCCATACGCCGCGACAAGACCGTAGCCGTGGGTGAATACGGTCTTGCGGTTGTTCCAGTTGTCCTCGACGCCGCTCAGATCCATTTCGCGAACCGCCACAACGGCGTCGGTCTCTTTGCCGTCGATGGTGTAGCGGTCCACATCGAGGATCTTCGGGAACTCGTAGTAGCCACGGACCTGCTGCAACTGCTCGAACGTCGGACCGATGACGTTCGGATCGATGAGACGGATTCCTGGCAATGCCTCCGCGTCAGCCCGCAGCTGCCCTGCGGTAGCCGTCGTCTTCGCCGAGTAGTCGGTAATCTCCACCTTGTCCACGCCGTAAGCCGCACGAGTCGCCTCGATATTGGCCTGGATGTAGCTACGCTCCTTGAGCGGCTCGTCGGGCCGCACGCTGAAGTACTGCACAGCGCCTGGATAGACCAGCCCAAGCACAATGGCCGACAGCAGCAACAAGACCAGGCCGATGGTCGGCACCATCCAGCGGCGCAGCACAGCATTGGCGAAGAACAGCAGCGCACAGATTCCGGCGATGATGGCCAAGATCATCTTGGCGGTCACGGTCGCGTTGTCTGCTGTGTAGGAGATGCCGGTGAACAGCCGGTTGGAGCGTTCAATCGCCAGCGCGTACTGGTCGAACCAGTAGCTGAAACCCTTCACCAGCACGGCCAGACCAACCAGGATCGAGAGGTGAGCCTGGGTCGCCCTGCTTCCACCGCGACGTTGGCCGCTGAATCGCAAACCACCCATCGTGTAGTGGACGATGGCGGCCACGATCGCACTGAAGACCAGCGCGGTGAAGATGAACGACAGAACGAACCGCCACCACGGATAAGCAAAAACGAAGAATCCGACGTCGAGGTGGAAGGTCGGGTCGGTGATGTTGAACGGGGTTGCGTTCTGCCACTCCAGGTACTCGAGCACGTGACCGCTGGCTGCACCGCCGGCAAACAGACCGACGACGACGCCTAGGGCGACCAGTACCCAGACGAACCTGGATTCCAGCATCTCGCGGTAGCGCTCGAGCAGCGGGCTGGTCGGTACTTGCGCTCCCAGCCGCGGCCGCAACCGGTAAGCGATGGCCGCATTGGCGACTACCAAGGTGGCCATGATCAGCCCGAAGGACACAAATAGCCCGATCCTGGTCAGCAGCATCTTGCTGAAGACCGAGGCGTAGCCGAAAGAGCCATACCACAGCCGGTCAGTCCACACGCTGGTGAAGATGGCAAAGACCACGATCAGAATGGCGACAATAACCAACGTCGGCAGGATGGCGCTCCGTCGCCGGCCGACCCGCAGATTGCTCAAACTCATCTCTCCTCAACCGCTTCTACATCACTCGTCGTCTCAGCAACGACCCAGCTGGTCTGAGCGGTTCCACGGTGCGTCTGCACCTGTGCTCATGTCAGCGTATGCGCCTGTTCCGCAGGCAGCTCGGAATCCCAGATGTCCTGGGCTGTAAGGATGGCTCATCAGCAGTGCGGAAGTACGGCCGTGTCGCCGTAGCTGTTAAGTGCCTGCACGGCCTCGATGGCCTCATTGAGCGTCGAGATCTTGATCAGAGACATGTCGGTACGCACCCCGTCGAGATCGCGGCAGTTGTTAGCCGGGACGAAGAAGGCCGTCGCACCAGCCTTCTCGGCCGCCGAAATCTTCTCCTGAATCCCGCCAATTGCCTGCACATCGCCGTTCGGTGTGATCTTTCCGGTGCCGGCAAGATGGCGACCGGCCAGCAGCGGTCCAGCGGTGATCTTGTCATAGATCGCCAGGGCGAACACCAGACCAGCGCTCGGACCGCCGATCTGCTGCCCCAGGTCGAAGGAGATCTCCGGGTCGTAGCGATAGCCGGTCGCCAGCGTGATGCCAACCACGGGAACGTCTGATTGGACGGTCGACTCGACCGTTGTCAGGGTGACGTCGGTCTGGACCTTATTCCGGATAACGACGAACCTCACCTTCTCCCCCACCCGGTGGGAGCGGATCCGCTCGCGCACCGCGTCATCGTCGGGAGTAGCAATGCCGTCGACCGACACCACCAGATCACCCGGAAGCAACAACTTGTGCGCAGGGCCTCCGACCGTGACTGAGAAGATGGCCGGCATCTCGGTGACCGCCCGTCCGTCGGCGCGCAAGGCAGCCACCACCGCGTCGTCTTGGGCCGTCTCCATCATGTCGGCGTCCTCGTTCTCCACCTGCTCGGCTGACTTGCCCGGAGCATAGACAGCATCGCGCGGTAGCGCGTCGCGGTGCGGCAGCCAGTAGGCGAGCAAGGCTTGCGGCAGGCTGAGCCGAGCATCAGCTGGAGTAATCGCCACGATGGTCATCTCCAGCCGGCCGGTCGTGGGATAGGTGTCGATTCCCTCGACCTTGATCATCGGCTCGTTGCCCACGTTGCCGAGGGTGTCCCGGGTGCCGCCCGGAGTCCAGCTGACAAACGGCACTGGTACCACGACGAGCAAGACGGCCAAGCAGATGAACGCTAGTGCCGAAACGAATGCGGTCCAGGTCTGGCGGGTCACGGCCTACCTGACTGCGCTCTGAGCTTGGGCCTCTGTGCTCTGAGCTTGGGCCTGTGCGCCCTCGGCTTGGAGCTCTATGCCTTGAGCGTTGAGCTCTGAGCCCTGAGCTTGTCGAAGAGCAGAATCCTGGGCTTCGACAGGCGCAGCCCGCATCTCGCCGTCCTCGTCTGGCAGACCTACCCACTCCGACCCCCCAGAGGCGAAGTGCTGCTCCTTCCAGATCGGAACCTCCGCCTTGAGGGTGTTGATCAAGTGTGCGCACGCGGCCAGCGCCTCACCGCGGTGAACTGCGCCGACTGCTACGACTACGGCAATGTCTCCGACCTCAAGGTGTCCCACGCGATGCTCCACCGCGATCGCGAGCACATCGTGATGATCAGCGGTCTCCTCAGCGCACGTGGTCAGCACCTCAACTGCGCTGGGATGCTGGGTGTAGTCGAGCGAGACGACGTCGGCCCCGTGATCAGAGTTGCGCACGGTCCCGACAAATAATGCGATGCCACCGACCGTCGGGCCTGATACCAGGCGAACCGCGGCGTCGACACTGAGCGGCGACTCGCTGATGCCGACCTGGCGAACCTTCGATGGCATGCCTTGACCTTAGTACGCGTTTTTGTTTGGGCTTTGCTGCTCGCGCATCGCGCGGTGGATCCGCCGCCGTCGTCGTCGCTCGCAGAGGGAAAAACGCCTCCGCTCGGTCCTCCTCCGTGCGGCGGCGCGCGATTGCCGACGCGCAGCATGCGGGGCGATCCTGATATTGAGCTAACGAGTGAACACGCGACCAACAACCGAGCGGAGCGAGCAATCAGGCCCCGGATCGCGCGCCGACGATTGGAGGACGAACGAGCAGAACACGCTTTTCGTTCTGCGAGAGAGGACGACAACGTCGGATTCCCAAAGCGCGATCGGCGCGAGCGGAGCGAGCAATTAGATATTGAGCTGTTAGCGATCAGCGGGTCAGTCCCGGGCGAAGACACAGGCTTCCGCGTACGGTGGAATGAACCATAAAGACAACCTGTCAGGAGTCAGCATGGCCGAGGATCGAACACCAGATCCGGCCGACAAGCCCGAGGACGAGGAGACGGCGCCTCGAGAAAATCCACCCGAGCCGTACCGTCTGGGCGGTTCGGGAGGGTCAGGCAAGAGCCCTGACGACCCCGCCGGCAAGAGCGGCGACGAGCCCAGCAATCCGTTCGAGGCGTTCTTCTCATCGCTTGCCGGCGGCGACATGAACGCCCTCGCGGCCCAGCTGCAGAGCGCCTTTGCGATGCTCGGCGGCGCCGGCCCCATGTTCACCAGCGGCCCGACTGACCCCGGATCGGGCGTGAACTGGGAGGTGACCAAGAACACCGCACGCAAGACCGTCGCTTCGCTTGGTCCAGACCCAAGCCCCGACTCGGCACAGCAGCGTGCCATCACCGAAGCGGTCTCGCTCGCCGAGATTTGGCTTGACCAGGCAACCAAGTTCCCGCGGGTGAGTACGACGGTGGCCGCGTGGAGCCGGGCCGAGTGGATCGAGCAGACCATGCCGGTGTGGCGGCGCCTAGTGGAGCCAGTCGCCCTGCATATCGCCGACGCGATGGAAGGGGCGCTGAACTTCGGTACCACCGAGGAAACCGCGGGCCTGCCCGGACTAGCGGGCATGGAGAAGATGCTGCGGCCAATGCTGCGCACCTCAGGCGCGAGCATGTTCGGCCTCCAGCTGGGGCAGGGCCTGGGCAATTTGGCTACCGAGGTGGTCGGCGCCACTGACATCGGCCTGCCACTGAGCGAGCCGGGTCACGTGGCGCTGTTGCCGACCAACATCAAGGCTTTCGGAGAAGGTCTCGAACAGTCACACGCGGATGTCACCCTCTATCTGGCGCTGCGGGAGTGTGCTCGGCAGCGGCTCTTCGCCTCGGCAGGCTGGCTGCGATCCCAGATGCTGGCTCTGGTCGAGCAGTACGCGAGGGGCATCACCATCGATACCTCCGCGCTGGAACAGGCGGTCAGCCAGCTCGATGCCAGTAACCTCGAGGAGCTGACGTCTTCCTTGGAAGGTGGCCTGTTCGAGCCGCAGAAGACTCCTGAGCAGCTGGCGACCCTAGAGCGACTGGAAACAATGCTGGCGCTGGTCGAGGGCTGGGTAGACGAGGTAGTCACACAAGCGACTGCCCAGTGGATGCCGTCGGCGGCCGCTCTCGCGGAGACTGTGCGCCGGGCTCGTGCCACGGGAGGTCCGGCCGAGGAGACGTTCGCGACGTTGGTGGGACTTGAATTACGACCCCGCCGAATGCGTGATGCTGCCAACCTCTGGGCGGCGCTGCGCGACGCCAGGGGGGTCGATGGTCGGGACGCCGTCTGGTCGCATCCCGACCTGGTACCCACATCAGCTGATCTGGACGATCCCTTGGGCTTTGTCGCCGGCGAGACCCACTCCGAGGATGGGGGGACTGCGGACTTCGACAGCGCCCTTGAGGAGCTGCTCAAGGGAGAGAGCAACGAAGGCGACGAGAATCCGGGCAGCTGATCCGCCAACAAAAGGCCTAGACCTCAGCTGTCGCTGGACCTTGGAGACGTGGGCGGCACCCAACCGGGAACAAGATCAACTGCGGCGGCACTATCTTGATCATCTCACCCGGCAGCCTGACGGCTGGTCCCGCGCCTGCGTTGGTGCGCATCTCACGGCGAGCTCGCTGATCTGTGCTGCAGCCGAGGAAATGGTGCTGCTGACCTTGCATGCGCGATTGGGAAAGTGGCTGCAGACGGGCGGTCACATCGAATCAACCGATCCCACCTTGGAGGCCGCAGCCGCGCGGGAGGCGCTTGAAGAGAGCGGGCTAGCCGATCTCCGGCTCGAACCAAGTCCGCTGTTGCTCTCCAAGCACGAGGTGCCCTGCGGCCCCACTCGACCCACCTACCACCTGGACGTGCAGTACCTGGTACTCGCGAATCACTGGAGCCCAGATGTCGGCGAGGAGTCGCTGGACGTGCGCTGGTTTGTTCATGATCAGCTGCCAGAGGTAGACGATTCAGTCGTGGCGCTGGTGCGTGCTGCCGGCGTACGGCTCGGCTGGTAGTGCGGATCGCGGCAACCGGCTAGGACGCGAACGGATCAGGCAGGCGGCGTACGCTCCCAGGCGGCATACCGGTGTGTCGCTTGAACGTACGAGCGAAGGCGGCCTCGGAGTGGTATCCCAAGCGATCGGCTAGCTGTGCGACCGTCGTGGGTTTGTCGCGGAGGGTGGCCATGGCGATCTGCATCCTCCAGCGCGTGACGTAAGCCATGGCTGGCTCGCCGACTAACGCGGTGAAACGCGCCGCGAACGAGGACCTCGACATGTTGAGCTCTCGTGCCAGCGAGGCCACAGTCCAGTCTCGGCCTGGATCGCTGTGAATCAGTCTGATCGCGCGGCCGATCTGGGGGTCCCTCAGCGCGCCGAACCATCCCACTTCGGCGCCTGGGTCGCCCTCGATCCAAGCGCGGATCGCTTGGATGACGATGATGTCGGCAAGCCGGGTGAGGACCGCTTCGCCACCAACCCGCGGCTCGCGAGCCTCCACGGCGAGTACCGACAGTGTCGTTTGCAGGCGCTCGGTTCCCGCCGGCAGGTAGACGACCTCCGGAAGGAGCCGCACGAGAGTCGTGGCCACCGGATGAGCAAAGCGCACGGCCCCGCAGATCAACAGCGTCGGCTGACCATCACCCCCGTGGCGGAGGATCTCATAGCGATCGCTGATGCGTTCACGGTCGAGGCTGAGGATGTCGGGGGTGGCAGCCTGCGGCTCGCTGCGGAGAGCATGCCCCCGCCCGTGGGGGACCAGCGCCACCTCTCCCGGACCAAGCGTCTGCTCCGTCTCGCCAGTCTCGAGTCGCAGGGCACCGTGGGTGACCACATGGAACCACAGATGCCCTTCCAACGGCGGCAGGAGGAGCCCCCAGGGCGCGCGTAGCTCAGAACGGCAATAGAACGCGCCATCCATCCTTAAGAGATGTAGCGCCTCTCCGATCGGATCCACGGTCACTGCGGGGATTGGACCGATCACGTCTTGAGACTACTGGAAGTCCAGCGATCTCGGACGATCGAGCAGATTTCACGGCTATCTAGCGATAGATAATCCCCGCCTTGGCCACGATGCTGGACTCATGAGAACTAATACTTCACATCAACCAATCCTCGTCCTCGGCGCGACCGGCAAAACCGGTCGCCGCATCATCGAGCGCCTTCAAGCACGCGACGTGCCTGTGCGACAGGGATCTCGCGTGGCAACGCCACCGTTCGATTGGCAAGACCGGCGCACCTGGGATGCCGCGGTCGATGATGTTCGCGCGGTGTACCTGAGCTTCCAGCCGGACCTTGCGGTTCCTGGTGCGCCGGAAACAGCGGGCGCCTTTGCACGCACGGCTGTTCAGGCGGGCGTCGAGCGCCTAGTGCTGCTTTCTGGCCGCGGTGAAGAGGAGGCACTTCGGGCGGAGCGGATCGTCCAGGCATTGGGGGCGGAGGTGACAGTGCTGCGCTGCAGTTGGTTCGCACAGAACTTCACCGAAGGGTCCTTCCTGCCAGACGTCCTGTCGGGCGAAGTGGCGTTGCCAGTCGGCACCGTAAGAGAGCCCTTCCTCGATGCGGACGACATTGCGGATGCCGCCGTCACTGCGCTCCTCGAAGATGGGCACGACGGCCGTGTCTACGAACTCACCGGTCCGCGGCTTATGACCTTCCACGAGGCCATCGCAGAGATCGCCTCGGCGAGTGGGCGCTCGATCACCTCCCGTACGGTGCCTTTGTCGGAGTACGCCGCCATGCTCAGCGAGGTCGGCGTGCCGGCTGACGAAGTGGCGCTGCTGAAGTACCTATTCGGTGAGGTGCTGGACGGACGCAACGAATCAGTGACCGATGGAGTGAGGCAAGTGCTTGGCCGGCCGGCACGCGACCCGAGCGACCACTTACGTACTGCCGTCGCCGCGGGAGCACGCCTCGCATGAGTTTGCGACTTGTCAGGGGCCAGTAGCGCTATGGCGCGGCTGGATTCTGACAAGTCGCTAGCTCGCCGCAGCGACTGCTGCAGGTCGTGCTGGCAGCGCGCCCAGTTGTCGCATGAGCGCCATGTCATCGCGAACGCCCCAACGCTCTACCGCCTTGCCGTCGCTGAAACGCAACATGTGGACGTAATCCATAGCAATCTCGCGATTCGTGGCCGAGATGCCCATCAGGTCGCCGGTATGCCGACCGTGCAAGGCGCAGTAGACAGCGCTTTGAAGCGTGAGCTGCTCGAGCAAGAAGCGTAGGTACGCCGGCCGATCGAGTGGAGTCAGCTTGGACTACGCCCGAGTGTGACAGGGACGCCGTGGTAGTGCGCGATGCCGACCAGGTGCTCACGTATCGAGCGGCTGTGATCTGGATTCCATAGCCGGGTGCGAACTTCCGGCTGGGCGCCCTGCGGATCACGCAGGTCGAACTCCATACTCACCTCGCCTAGGCGCTGCTGTGTGCCGTAGCTGGTCAACATGCTCTCCACGGCTGTGACTTCTTCGGTGGGCCAGTACATCTGGGTGATCGAGTGCCAGACAACCGGAAGCTCATCCCGGGCGGTCGCAAGTGCCTCGGACAACCAGCTGCTTGCGGAGGCCTTGTCGATGCGTACCGGATGTGTCGCCGCCACCGCTAGTGCGGAGCTAAGCCGCTGGTGGCGTTCCAGGTCGAACGGCCAGACGAAGGAGGTCAGCAGCAAGCATCCGTCGGCGGTAGTCGGGTCCACCGGATCGATATCACAGCCAGCTCGATCGGTGATCACGAACTGTTCGGCCTGAACCGGACCATCGATGGGGTCGACGAACTGAAGCTCGGAGCCGCGGTATCCAAATTGGCACGAGTCACCGCGATAGGAGTAGTGGTCCATGAGCAGATTGAGACCCGCGCTAGCCCCAAGCTCCAGCAGCCGGATGCGGCGCACGCCCGAGACGGCGACAAGATCAAACAGACCGGCAAGCAACGCGACCGACCGGCCGACCTCGTTGGTCTGGGGCGCAACCGCGAGCGCAGAGTGCATCTCCTCCAGGTGCGCGGCGATCACCTCACGCATCAGAGGCCAGGCCTCCGACGCTGGTGCGGTGCCGCCGAGACAGGGGTAAAACCGCATCAGTTCGGGAGCCTTGCCAGTCAAGACGAGGCGAAACAGGCCAGCCAGCAATCGAAGCTGAATCAGTGCTCCGCGGGGTGCATTTTCGTATCCACGACACACCTCGCGGATGGGGCCACCAGCCTCCCAATCCTCGGCCATGCCCCGGATGGCGTACCCGTAGAGATGCGTCGCATCGGCGGCATGTGCTCGAAAGCGAACAGCCAGGGTTTCCCCGGCATCCCAATGCGTGGTGGCCCTGGCCGCTGGATGCCCATCAGTCACTTGCGAGTGCCCGACCCTCCAACAGTGCTCTCGTCTCCTCCCACCCCTCGAGACCGGGATCGAGTCGGCTCACGTCGGCCGGCGTCCGCAGTCGATGCCACCCAGGAGCGAGTGCGCACCGGCTACGGCGTGGGGCAATTGTGCTGAGTCGCGGGTACGGATTGTGGTCCAGGTCAAACGCGTCATCAGGGATCCACTCGGCCAGCGGCAGCGACACGCCGATCGCCGCGCAGCCGGTACCCGCTCGTTCCGGCGCGATCGCGATGTCCGTCCGGTGAAGAACCTTGAACAACTTGGCGAGCACCAGTCCCGGCAGGTCAGGCAGGTCCGCAGGTAGCACGACCAGCTCGTCGGCGACCCCACCTAGCTGATCGGCCAGGGCACCCACCGTGGTGTCGGTCGGGAGATGCAGCGCGCCGGGCCAGAGCATGTCGGCCACCGACGGCGGGCCGGCGATCCCGGATTTGACCCCAATCAGATCCGCGACGACCTCGTAGCAGTCAAGCAGGCTTGCCGCGGCGAAGCTGGCCGGATCAATGCCCTCTGGTGCAGCGCTCGAGGCCTCATAGCGGGCCAGTACCACCGCCGCCCGGCGTCGAGCCGCGGCCTCAGTCGACATCAGGCGCCTCAGCCTCACGGCCCTGGCCCGCCAGGTATCCCTCCAAGTAACCCTTGGCCTTCTCCGCCGCTGCATAGCGTCCAACGAGGCTCCAGAAGCGATCAGAATGTGTCGGCTCCACCAAGTGAGCAAGCTCGTGAAGCAGCACGTAATCAACGACCCATGCTGGCAGGTGCTGCAGGCGGTCAGACAGTCTGATCACGCCGGTGCTGGGTGTGCAGGAGCCCCAGCGCTGCTGTTGGTTAGTCACCCAAGAAACCGCCGTCGGCTCCGGCATCTGGTCGAGAGCCGGCGCCAGGTAAGTCGCGGCCAGCTCGCGGGCCCGCGCGGCGAGTGCCTCATCACCCCGGGGCGCGGACGCCCGCGCCTCTCGGGCGAGGACCTTCTGAACCATGTCCCGGACGAACGTCTGCTCATCCGCCTTTGACATGCGCTGTGGGATCAAGACGACGATGGTGTCGCGTTCGCGGTACGCGGTCACCGTGCGCGTACGACGACTGCTACGACGAACCTCGACCCGAGGGTTGGGAACCGCCGTTGACTGCGAAGATTCACTGCTCTTCGTCCGCGACGTCCGGTGACCTTTCCTGGCCTTACCTCCTGGCCTGGGCAGCGGCAGCGGTGGCTGAGTCACGATGTCCCTTTCCGACGCGACCGGACATCAATTGCTGCGAGCAACGTGAGCTCGAGACTTGGGCGGCACGAGACAACCTACCTCTCTTCAGAGCCTGAATAAGGGGTTGAGACTGACGCATACATAGCCAGACAATGTAGAGCAGACCACTGGCGCAACAGGTTTCCACACAGCGCACGCGTAGGTTCCAGTCCAGGACGAGTGTGGTCCACAAACCAGCCCGGAGCAGTGCACATTGTGTCCACACTCTTGTCCACATTTAGTGGATAGTGGCTTTGCCAGAACCGTTTGACGACGCGCGTTGCTGGCTATAGCGTTCCGAGCACGAAACCTCCAGATGGTCGGCACGCTCGCAGGGGAAGGCTAGCGATCCCGATGTCCCTGGAGGTTTCGTCCTTTTTCTTGCATGGTGCGCCAGCGCTCCGTGCCCGCTCGCGTAGAGTTACGGGCGTCCAAGCGGTAAGGCGTTTGTCGAGATGACGGTGGCCCGGGTCACGTGGCCTGTCGAACGGTCAACGACGGATCGCGAGGTCCCCCAGCTGTCAGCAGTGTGGGGACGAACATCGAGCAAGGAGAAGTCATGGCGGAGACGTACAGCGGCGAGTTCTACTGCGTGAAATGTAAGGCGAAGCGGGAGGCCTCCGGCGAAGTACACGTCAACGAGAAGGGCACCCGGATGGCGAAGGCCAAGTGCCCGGTGTGCGGCACGAACCTCAATCGCATCCTCGGCAGGGCCTAGCGCAGCAAGACCAGAGCAACCAACTCAGGGACGGTCGACAGGGCCGTCCCTGATACACGTCTAAGACCGACGGACTGCCTCGACGCCGCTCCTCGATGCTCCCGTCGATCTGGTTCTGTTAGCTGCTCGCCGATCTGAGGGTTCTAACAACGTGCTGCTCCGTGACGCGGTACAGCGCTAACTCTCGCCCCGCACGTCCGCCTGGCTTAACTTCACCTGTGGATAGCGCGTTCGTCGGACCCTCCCGGCCAAAGACTGGCCCCGTGAGCACGCTGACATCTCGACGCATCCCACATCCGCCGGTTGAGCATCCGCAGCTCGTGCCGTACGCGCCGATCATTCAGCGCACCAATGACGAGATCCAAGTCGGTGTCGATCCGCACGCGGCTCTTGTCTTCCGCGGCGAACGCATTGGCGCACTACTGACTCTGCTGAACGGCTCGCGGCCCATCAGCGCGGTACGGCGTGCCGCTCGAACTGCCGGCCTCACGACGCCGCAGGTGAGGTGGGCGTTGGACGCACTCGATGCGGCAGGGCTGCTGACCGAACGCGGCGCGGCGGCATACACCGCGGCTTTGATCCCGTTGCGGGTGCGGCTCATCGGTGCGGGGCCTGTGGGCTCTCAGATTGCCCGGGTGCTCGTGGCCAGCGGGCTCGGAACCCTATACGTCTACGACAACGAGCCGCCCGACGTGGCGCTCTACCCCTCCGCTGGTGTGCTGACCTCCCGAGCGGAGGCGCTGCGCTCAGCCCTTGCTGAAGCGGACTCGACCATCTCCACCCTGAGTCATTGGTCCAAGCCCGAGGCAGCGCTGGATCTCACCATCGTGGCCTGTGACAGCCCAGAGCTTGATCGAGTGATCACTGATCATCTGCTTCGTATCGACCAACCACATTTGGTGGTGCGCTGTTGGGGGAATGGAGTGAGCGTCGGGCCGCTGGTGCTCGCAGGCCAGACCTCATGCGTGCGCTGCGCCGACCTGGCCCGCAGCGATGCAGATCCTCAGTGGCCAGTCGTCCTCACCCAACTGTCCCGACTGCGTCTCGAGTCGCCGCCAGCTCTGCTCGCCTGGGCTGCCTCGGTCGCCGCAACGCAGACTCTGGCATTCCTCCATGGGGAACTGCCGGAGTCTGCCGGCGCGACACTTGAGCTGAGTTGGCCGGATTTCGTTACGCGACTGCGTCGTTGGCCAGCCCATCCCGGCTGCGGCTGCGGTTGGCTCAGCCATACAGAATAGGGGCCATGGACGACCAGCGCGCCAAGCCCACCAACGGTGCCGAGCGGCATCTCGCGGCGGACATCGATGGCAGCTCGCTGGCGCGTTCGGCATTCCGTCGCGGCGCGAAACTAGCCTCGCTCCCCTTCGGGGTTGCTGGCCGCGCGACGCTCGGGTTAGGGCGGCGATTGGGCGGAGCACCGGCCGACGAGGTGAGTGAGCAGCTGCAGCAGCGTGCGGCTGAGCAGCTCTTCCGCGTATTGGGAGAGCTCAAGGGCGGTGCCATGAAGTTCGGCCAGGCGCTGAGCCTCTTTGAGTCAGTGCTCCCGGAGGACGTGGCAGCGCCCTACCGGGCACATCTCGCCCGGCTGCAAGACGCAGCACCGCCGATGCCGACCTCACGGGTGCATGCAGTGTTGGCGCGGGAGTTCGGTTCGCGGTGGCGCCAATCCTTCAGCGATTTCGACCCCCTGCCGGCGGCGGCCGCATCCATCGGTCAGGTGCATCAGGCCACCTGGGCAGATGGACGTACGGTCGCGGTCAAGGTCCAGTACCCGGGAGCCGATGAGGCCTTGCGCTCAGATCTGCGGCAGATCGGACGGCTGTCGAAGGTCTTCGCCCCGTTGGCTGGCGGGATGGATGTGAGTGCGCTCGTCGACGAGCTCACCGCCAGGGTCACCGAGGAACTCGACTACAGGCTCGAGGCAGGCTCACAGCAGCAGGCCGCAGTCGGTTTCGCCGACAGCAAGGAGTTCTATGTACCGCCAGTGCTCGCGAGCACGCCGAAGGTAATGGTCAGTGAGTGGGTCGAAGGCGCGCCGCTGTCCTCAGCAGCACACCTTTCCGAGAAGAAGCGCAACGCGGCTGCTTTGCAGTACGTGCGATTCCTTTTCGCGGGGCCGAGCCTGGCTGGTTTGCTGCATGCTGACCCCCACCCCGGAAACTTCAAGCTTATGAAGGATGGCCGGCTTGGCGTAGTCGACTTCGGGCTGGTGGCGCGACTGCCTGACGGGCTTCCCCCAGCAATGGGCCGGATTCTGAGGATCGCCCAGCAGGGCGACGCTCACCAGGTTGCAGAGGGGCTGCACCAGGAAGGCTTCGTCGCCTCAGACATTGACGCTGAGGATTTGCTCGATTACCTAAGCCCGTTCGTCGAGCCCGCAGCGGTGCCGGAGTTCCAGTTCAATCGCGATTGGATGCGGGAGCAGTTCATCCGGGTGCGTGACCCGCATGCTTCAGGCGGAGTGGCCATGAAGCTGAACCTGCCCCCGAGTTATTTGCTGATCCATCGCGTTTGGCTGGGCGGGTTGGCTGTCCTCTCGCAACTCAACGCCCGAGCAGCATTCGGCGAGGTACTCAAAGAGTTTCTTCCGGGCTACGCCGACTAAGCAGTAGGAGCCCAGGCTCGCGGCTTGCATCATCAACGCGCGGCACAGCGTGGGGGCTGGGTCGCGGGCACGCGCTTGGCTGGGGAGGCCAGGACTCCACTTTCGACCCGAAGGGGAGCCTCGAGGCTGTGCCGCGTGTTGATGATGCAAGCCGTTCCCTAGCTGCGAGCGTCGGTATGCGCGAGCAGCTCTCAAACAGCGATGATGCTATCGGCACACTGCCGCGCCATCCGGGAGAATCGCCGTAATTTTTGTTGAGTCGGCGCATGGCGTCGTCAGTCATGCCGCTGCCTCGTCCTTAGCCGCCGGAGCAAATGGGTCGGCGACCGGATATTTCCGGGGGCGTCCCCTCGGCCGCTTGCGGGCCACGATCACGCCGGCAACGAACAACTCTCCGCCCCAGACGCCCCACGGCTCACGCCGCTTCAGGGCGCCAGCCAAGCACGCTGCCCGAACCGGGCAGGCCAAGCACAGCGCCTTTGCCTCCTCGACATCGGCAGGTGCCTCAGCGAAGAACAGATCCGGATCTACTAATCGACAGGGCAGTTCGGCGACCCCCCGGGGAACGACCATCGGGCCGCCTCCTGTGTCGTACATGTCGGCCTACTTTTCTGATCATGAGGCGCTTGTTGCGAGCTCCTCGAATCTGGCCGGGGAACACGAAGGCCGTGAATCCCGGATGTCTGGGAGTCACGGCCTGGAGGCGGCGGTGTGATTTACACCGGCGGACTACAGGAAGGTGGTCCCAAACGGGTGAAGAACTTGATGTCGGTGACGTCGTAGTCGCCAAATCCGGCGACACGTGCGCCTTGTACTTCGGCTGTCGCAGCGATGCGCTGAGGGCAGACCTCTCCCATTCGGCGCCAGCTCCGGTCTTTGATCAGCTGCTGAGGATCGGCGAGTCGCGTGCCGTTGATCGAGATCTGCACAGCGGCTGGCGTTCCCGACGGGAGCATGCGCGAGGACAGATGGAGTTCAGACATGCTCGATGGCACGGCAAGTGCGCCGCTGGTCAGCAAGGTATCCATCACCCCTCCTCTCGCATCCTGGCTGGCGATGGACGACCTCGTACTCCGTCCGAGCAAAAGGTCCTCGTCAACCCTAGGGGAGTATCGCAAATGGATGCAAACACTTTTTTTGCCAAAACGTTCGGTTTCGATTGCTCGCTCGCTCCGTCACGAAGATGATCTTGTACGGTCCGGCTCGGCAGCGATGATCGCGAGCAGATGTTCGCCATACCGGTCCACCTTGGTGGGACCGAGGCCCTGCACCTTGACGAGCTCCCCCATGCTGCGCGGCCGCGCTTCGGCGACGGCAATCAGCGTGGCGTCGGTAAAGACGCAGTACGCGGGCAGCTTCTGGTCGGCCGCCTCCTGGCGGCGCCACTCGCGGAGTAGCGCCATCGTCTTCTCATCGAACGTCGCCGGGCAGTCGAGATGTCGGCCGATCTTGCGCTCGGCAGCCTCCGCAAGCGCTCGACCGCAGGACCGGCAGTGCAGCGAGAGTGCAGATTTCCGGCTGACCCGCGCGGGCCGTGGCGGGCTGGCCGGTGTCCGCAGAGCATCCGGTAGCACCTGCTCGAGGAAGTGCGAGGGCGTACGCCGGTGCCCATTGCCGTTTCGCGTTCTGGACCAGGAGATCCGCAGCAGTCGCCGGGCACGTGTCACGCCGACGTAGAGCAGCCGTCGTTCTTCGCTGATCTGCTCCGGCGAGTCGGCCAAGATGAAGGGAAGTGATCCCTCATGAATGCCGAGCAACGCCACTGCGTCCCATTCCAGGCCCTTTGCCGAATGCAGTGTGGAAACCGTGACGCCTTGCGCAGCTGGGACGTGTTGGGCCTCGGCGCGACGATCCAGCTCGGCCGAGACCGCCTGAAGCGTGAGCGGTTTCTGACCGTCCTCGGGCCGTGGTGCGCGCTCAAGAGTTGCGTTGGCTTCGGCCTCTAGGTCCTGGGCCACGCTCAGCAATGCGGCCAGCGACTCCCAGCGTTCACGCAGTGCCCCGCCACCTTCGGGCGGCTGCGAAGTCCAGCCCAAGGTAAGGAGTATCGCCTTCATTTGCTCTACTGCGCTCCCCTGCTCTGCGCCAGTCGTGCTCCGCGCCGCGGTCCGCAGTGTCACCAGAGCCTGGCGTACTTCCGGGCGCTCGTAGAAACGCTCGCCGCCACGTACCAGATAGGGAATATTGCGGTCGGCCAGTGCCTGCTCAATGGAGGGCGACTGCGCGTTGATGCGGAAGAGCACGGCCATGTCGCGGTAGTCCACGCCGGACCTGGCTTGCTGGGCGAGCCAGTCGCCGATCCCGGCAGCCTCAGCCGATTCATCTTGCGACTCGACGAATTCCACCTCCGGTCCCGAGGGCCGCTGCGCCTGCAGAGTGACCGACTTGAAGCCGCCTCGAGCGGGCTCACTCATCGCAGCTGCCATGATCGAGTTCGCGCATCGAACAACCTGTGGTGTCGAGCGGTAGTCGCGTACCAGCCGGATCACCGTGGCATCTGGAAAACGCTGACCGAACCCGGTGAGGTAGCTGGCCTGGGCTCCAGCGAAGGAATGGATGGTCTGCGCCGGATCCCCAACCACGCACAGCTCAGCCCGCTCACCGCGCCACAGGTTCAGCAGCGCCTCCTGCAGTGGGCTCACGTCTTGGTACTCATCGACAACCAAATGTCGGTAAGTCCGCCGGATGGTCTCGGCGATCTCTGGATGCTCTGACATCAATGCGGCAGCACACAGCAGGATGTCTTCGAAGTCGATCCGGGTGCGCTCGCGCTTGGCCTTCTCGTACGCCGCGAAAATCCGGGACACAGTCTCCGGGTCATATGAGGCAATGCGCCGATTGTGCTGCGTGGCCAACCGGGGATAGTCCTCCGCGTTGACGTTGCTTACTTTGGCCCATGAGATTTCAGCGACCAGGTCACGCAAGCCGGGCGTGTCGATCTTGACCCGCAGCCTGCTGGCCGCCTCAGCAACCAGCGGCATTCTGTTGTCCAGCACTTGCGGCAGCTCACCGCCGTAGATCTGCGGCCAGAAGTACTGGGCCTGCCGTAGCGCGGCCGAGTGGAAAGTTCGGGCCTGAACGCCATGGGCGCCCAAGCGTTGCAGCCGGCCGCGTAGTTCGCCCGCCGCGCGAGTAGTGAATGTCACGGCAAGCACTGATGTGGGGTTGTAGGCCCCGATGGCTACGCCGTAAGCGATCCGGTAGGTGATCGCCCGGGTCTTGCCAGTACCGGCTCCCGCGATGACGGCAACCGCTCCGCTGAGCGAGGTCGCGACCTGTCGCTGCTCTGGGTCGAGATCGTTGAGCAGTGCGTCGGGCGACGAGGGCGGTCGCGTAGGAGCTCCAGGCACAGGGACACCATAAGTGCCCTTACCGACGATCTCTGGTTGCTTGCTCTCCCATGGTGACTGCCGGACGCGCACTTCTTGTGGAACGTGATCTCCAACGACATGGATCAGGCGGCCGAAGCCCTGTCACTGCTGATCACTTTCAGTGCCGCTGCCAAAAAATAATTGATCTTGCTCGGAGAGTTTGATGCGTAAGAGTGTTGAGCTAACGTCGGTCTTGGAGACGTTCCCGCGGGAACGTCTCCGCCTTCGGTTCAACGACGTTTCCTTATCGAGCTCGTCGCGAGTCCATACACTCTGTAGGAATAGTCGACCTATGGATCTGGTTGGGGCAGCGTGGCACTGACTCGAAAGGTGACCCTCTTCACCACGACATGGTGCGGTTATTGCGTTCGGCTCAAGTCACAGCTCGATCGAGAGGGTATCGACTACGTCGAGGTGGACATCGAGTCCGATCCGGAAGCTGCCGCCCTTGTCGCCAAGGCCAACGATGGGGATCTGACGGTGCCGACCCTCGTATTCGCTGACGGAAGCACCCTGTCTAATCCGTCAATCGCCCAGGTCAGTCACAAGCTCGTCTCGCCCTAGTCCTATCGCCAAGTTGTCAGAATTTGGTGGCCGTCTGAGGAAAGGCCACGCGCTGTCAGCCACTCGCCTTAGTGTTGACCGCGACCATGACGCTCTACCTGCATCGCGCAGAGCGGACCGACCGATTGGTCACTGCTCTCGGGGATCTACTCAGTAATCCGCTGCCTGATCCGTTTGCCACGGAGATCATTAGCGTGCCCACCCCTGGCGTGGAACGCTGGCTCTCGCAGGGCCTGGCGCAGCGGCTCGGAGCAGAGCGCGGTCGCAGCGACGGAGTGTGTGCCGGCGTGGACTTCCCCTCACCTCGGCGACTGGTGGCGCGCGCTCTTGCAGGCACCACGGATGAGGAGGACATCGATCCGTGGCAGCCGCACCGCGCTGTCTGGCCGCTACTCCGCGTGATCGACGGCTGCCGTGGCGAACCGTGGGCGGCATTGCTATGGCACTACCTCGGCGCCGGCGGACGCTCCGCCGAATTGGACGCGCTCCGCGCCGGACGACGGTGGTCCACCGCGCGACATCTCGCCGGCCTCTTCGCCAGGTACGCGGCGACCCGGCCGACCATGATCGACAATTGGTGCAAAGGCCACGACGTGGATGCCTCGGGGTCGCCACTGTCGGCCGATCGTGCTTGGCAGGCCGAACTCTGGCGGCGGCTGCGCAGTGAGCTCGGTGTTCCGAGCCCGGCCGAACGCGTGCAAACCGGGGTGGCCAAGCTACGGCTCGGGCCGGAAAGCAGCGATCTACCAGAACGGCTATCGGTCTTCGGCGCCACCCGCCTGGATCCCGACCACTTGCTCGTAATCTCCGCACTCGCCGACCATCGCGACGTCCACCTCTGGCTGGCTCACCCCTCCCCCGCTCTCTGGGCAAGCGTGAAGGCGGAGACCGAGCGCAACGGACTCAGCTCAACGTCTGTGTCGCGACGAGCGGACGACTCCACCGAAGCGTTGGTTCGACATCGGCTGCTTGCCTATCTCGGCCGTGACGTACGCGAACTCCAGATCGCTCTCAGCACGACCGGCCCGGATGCCGCGGATCTGCATTACGAAGCGCATGAAGCCAGCCCGCCGGCATCTTTGCTCGGTTGCCTGCAGGCCGAGATCGCAGCCAACCGAGCATCTCGTCCCGAAAACGGACGACCACTCCTCAGCGAAGATGACAAGAGCGTCCAGTTCCATGCCTGCCACGGGCCCGATCGTCAGGTAGAGGTGCTGCGGGAGGTGCTTGTCGGCATGCTTGCTGATGACGCCACACTCGAGCCGCGCGACATCGTCGTCATGTGCCCCGACGTCGAGAACTTCGCTCCGCTGATCGCCGCGTCGTTCGGACTTGATACTCCAGAGGCTCAAGCTGAGCATCCTGGCCATCGGCTGCGGGTGAGGCTTGCCGACCGCTCCCTGCGGCAGCTCAACCCACTTCTTGCGCTCGTCAGCCGGCTGGTCGCGCTCGCCGAGTCACGCGTCGAGGCCAGTGCGTTGCTGGACCTGTGCGCAGCGCCTCCCGTGGTCCGGAGGTTCGGTTTCAGTCAGGACGACCTGGAGCGGCTGCACGATCTTGTGCCGCGAGCGGGTGTTCGCTGGGGTTTCGATGCTGATCATCGCCGTCAGTTCCACATGGGAGAGTTTCGCCAGAACACCTGGGCCGCCGGCCTGGAGCGGCTGCTGCTGGGAGTGACGATGGATGAGACTGACCAGCACTTCATCGGCACCACCCTGCCGCTCGACGACGTCGACGCCGGTGATGTTGATCTTGTGGGGCGACTCGCCGAGCTGGTGGCACGTGTGGCCTTACTGACTGAGGGCTGCAACGCCATCCAGCCCCTCAATGCCTGGGTCGAGCTGTTCAAGCAAGCCATTGAGCTGCTTGCTGCCGTTACACCCACCGAAAGCTGGCAATTGAGCCACGCCTACCACGAGTTGGGTGAGTTGGCTCTGGCGACCGACCAGGCGGGCGATGTCGCGCTGAACCTTGCTGAGGTGTCTGCGCTGATCGGCGACGCATTCCGCGGCCGTGCCAGCAGGGCAAACTTCCGCACCGGCACCTTGACGGTCTGCACCATGCTCCCAATGCGATCGGTGCCACATCGAGTCGTCTGCCTGCTCGGAGTCGACGATGGCGTCTTCCCTCGAAAACCACCGCCAGACGGCGACAACATCATCAACGTTGATGAATGGATCGGCGATCATGACGTACGCAGCGAAGATCGCCAACTGCTGCTGGACGCCATCATGTCCGCTCAGGAACGGCTGGTGGTGATCTTTTCTGGCTGCGATCCCCGCTCCGGAGCCGAGATTCCCCCTGCGGTTCCGATCGGTGAGCTGCTTGATGCACTGGACGCGACTGCCCGTACCCAAGACGGCTGCACGATCCGGAGCAAGATCACCACGCGGCACCCGTTGCAGCCGTTCGACGCATCCAACTTCATTCCGGGAGAGCTCGGCTCCCAGGCGGCCTTCAGCTATGATCGCGCCGGACTTCGGGCGGTACGCGCCGCCTCTCGGGAGCGCCGCGCTGCCCTACCAGTCTTCGGCTCCGTGCCCTTACCCGACCGGGGTCGTGATGACCTCCTCACCCTGAGCGACCTCGTCCGCTTCTACAACCATCCGATCCGAGCACTGATCTATGACCGTGCCGGACTGTGGATCACCAAACCCGATGAGGCGCCGGACGAGCAGATCCCGGTGAGTCTCAGCGGGCTGGATGCCTGGAGCATCGGCGAGCGGCTCCTGCGGCTGCGGCTGTCGGGCCATGAACCCGAACCACTGATCGCTGCGGAGTGGCGGCGCGGCTACCTCCCCCCACGCGCGCTGGGCCAGAGGTCGATCAAGGACATCGGTGAACAGGTCGAGGAACTCGTGCAGACCGCACAACCGTTCCTGACGGGCCAACCGGCACCCTACGAAATTGTGGCCGATCTTGGAAACGTCCGGTTGACCGGGACGGTGAGCAGGCTCATCGGTGACTCGGTGGTCCACGTCGGCTATTCCAAACTGGCGGCGAAACACCGACTACAGGCCTGGATCGAGCTACTGGCACTGACCGTTCACGACCCGGGCCGACCTTGGCAGGCCGTCACCATCGGCCGCGGCGCCTGGTCGCACCTAGGAGCGGTGGACGGCACATGGGCCAGAAAGGTCCTGGCCGACCTGATCGACCTGCGTGCTACTGGCCTGCGGGAGCCGATCCCGTTCAGCCCGAAAACCTCAGCCGAGTACGCCGCCTTGCGCTACCACGACCGACAGCCTGCCCTCTACCGACGGCAACTCGACAGGCTCTGGGCGCAGGACCGTGACGAGGCGTACGAACGGTTCTTCGGCGGCAGCTTCGACGCCGTGCTGGCACAGCCGTCAATCTCGCGTGAAGAACGCGGCAAGCTGGCCGAGCCGAGCCGCTTCGGCACGCTGGCGCGACGGGTCTTCCAGCCTTTGCTCTCGGTCGAGGATCTGCGATGATCAGCGATCACCCGCCATTCGATCTATGTGACGAGCTGCCCTCAGGCACCACCGTGTTGGAAGCTAGCGCCGGCACCGGGAAGACCTACACGATTGCCGCCCTCACCGCTCGCGCCATCGCTGAGGGAGCTGTTGAGCTGGGTCAACTATTGCTGGTCACCTTCGGGCGAATGGCGACCAACGAACTTCGACTGCGAGTCCGGGAGCGATTGGTTTCCGTCGAGAACTGCCTGGCCGATGCGATGGCACAGCGTGTTCCTACCACGCCACTCAGCCCGCTGGAGGCGATGCTCTCGACCGGTCCTCCAGAGGAACTGACATGTCGCCGCCAGCGGGTGTCCCGCGCACTTGCGGAGTTCGACGCCGCGACCATCGCGACAACGCACGAGTTCTGCCTTCAGATGCTCGACGGCCTTGGCGTGCTCGGCGACCGTGAGCCGCACGCCACCGTCGTGGAGCACATCAGCGACCTCACCCGCGAAGTAACAACCGACCTCTACCTGCGCCGCTACGCGACCAATGGCTCACCGCCCATGAGCTACGAAGACGCTCTAGAGATCGCCAATCAGGCCGTCGAAGCCGTTCATGCCCGGCTGGTACCAGCTGGGCTCGCCCCAGACCACCCGTCCGGCAGCGGTGAGCGCGTGGCGTTTGCGACGGCTGTTCGCCGGGAGGTGGAACGCCGTAAGCGGGCGAGCAAGCTGTTCACCTACGATGACATGCTGACGCGGCTACGTGATGCATTGGCCGACCCGGACCATGGGACGGTCGCTGCCGAACGTCTCCGGCAGCGGTACCGCATCGTCATGGTCGACGAGTTCCAAGACACCGACCCCATTCAATGGGAGATCCTGCGCCGCGCGTTCCACCGACACACCACATTGATCTTGATCGGCGACCCCAAACAGGCGATCTACGCTTTTCGAGGCGCAGACGTCTTCAGCTATCTCGACGCCGTTCAGCAGGCCGACCAGGTGATGAGTCTCGCCGTCAATCGACGCAGTGATCAGGCATTGGTGGCGGCGCTGGATGTGTTGCTCGGTGGCACTGCTCTCGGTGACGAGCGAATCGTGGTACGCACGGTCACGGCTGATCATCAGCAGCGGCGGCTCAGCGCGCCCACCGGCAAACACGAGGTTGTGACACCCATTCGACTGCGCGTGATGCCGTACGAGGCTGATGTGGAGAAGGTGCCAAGTGTTGGGACTATTCGGCCTCTCATCGTCGACGACCTGGTAGCCGACGTCACGGCATTGCTTGGCTCGGGCGCTCAGCTGCTCGTAGGAGGCCGCTCTCGTCCGGTGCAGCCGTCGGACATCGCCGTTCTGGTGCGGAAAAACGAGCGCGGCGAGGCGATCAGAGATCGGCTGATTGCAGCCGGGGTGCCGGCGGTCATGTATGGCGCGAGCTCGGTATTCGCCTCCCCCATGGCACAGGACTGGCTGACTCTGTTGCTGGCCCTTGAGCAGACGCGGCAACAATCGGTCCGGCAGGCCGCCTTGACCTGCTTCTTCGGCTGGACCTTTGCCGATCTTGCCGCCGGCAACGAGGAGTCGCTGATTGAGCTCACTCAGCGCGTCCGCTGGTGGGGCAAGGTGCTTCAGACCCGCGGGATTGCCGCCCTGTTGGAGACCGCGACGACCGACGAAGGAATACCTGAGCGGCTGTTGAACCTGCGCGGCGGGGAACGGATGCTGACCGATCTGCGCCATCTCGGCCAGAGTCTGCACGCGGCGATGACCACCGCCCAGCTCGGCGTCGGCGCACTCGTCGAGTGGCTCCGGGCGCGGATCTCTGATGCCCATGAGACCGGCATCTCCGAAGCCACCCGGCGGCTGGAGACTGACGCAGAGGCAGTCACGATCTTGACCGTGCACCGCAGCAAGGGGTTGGAGTTCCCCATCGCCTATCTGCCGGAAACCTGGGATCGGCGTGTCAACGGCTTCGACGATGGTCGAATCCTCAGGCTGCACGAGCCGACGGCAACAAGCAGCGGCGAATGTGTGCTGGATGTCGGTGGTCGTCATGGCCCAGCCAGACCCGAACGTTTCTCACGTTGTCGGGACGAAGAATCTGGGGAGGACTTGCGACTGCTCTATGTCGCGCTAACCCGAGCCAAGTGCCAGGTGGTGACCTGGTGGGCGCCCTCATTCAACACCCCGGGCTCGGCGCTGCAACGTCTTGCTTCGCGCTGCCCAGGTGATGCTGCGATCCCCCGAGCTTCCTACCCACTGAATGGCGATCCTTTTACCAGCCGTGATCTCGGCCCTGGATTCAGCATCGAGGAGATGGCCCCGCGGGAACCGACACGATGGCAGCAGGTCGCAGAGCCCCAGCCGGTGTTGCGAGTACGAAGCTTTGACCGCGAGCTCGACCTCGCCTGGCGCCGGACCTCCTACTCCGCACTTACCGCCGCTGCGCATGGGGCCGAGGCACCATTGCCAGCTGTCGGTAGTGAGCCTGACCTGAAACGGGAGGATGACGAGTCTGTTCCTACCATCTCGACGGTGATGCGAACCGAGGTTGGAGCCAATCAAATAGAGAACGGACTTGATCAACCGTCACCGATGCACGATCTGCCGTCCGGAGTTGAGTTCGGAACAGCGGTGCATGCGGTGTTCGAACGTATCGACCCGACCGCAGTTGACCTACCAGCTGCCCTACGTCAGGCGTGCGCAATCACGCTTGCGCAAGGTCCAGCCACAGAGATGACAGTCGACGAGCTGGTCAGCGCCATGCTGCCGGCATTCCGTACCCCGCTGGGACCTCTTGCCCACGAATTGCGGCTCTGTGATATTCCGCGCAGTGACCGGCTGGCCGAACTCAGCTTCGAGTACCCGTTGGCTGGCGGCGACACGACCACCGCCGACATCACGTTGAGCCTGGTCGGTCCGCTGCTGCGGCGCCACCTCCCTCCGTCCGACCCGCTGGTGGGCTATCCCGATTTGCTGGACGATCAGGCCCTCAACACGCAGGCGCTGCGCGGTTATCTGACCGGCAGCATCGATGCCGTGCTCCGGATCCGGAGCGACAATCGAACACCGCGCTACTGCGTTGTGGACTACAAGACGAACTGGCTGGGCGGCTTCGATGGTGAAGTCCTGAAGCTGGGTGATTACGTGCCGGCGCGAATGGCAGAGGCCATGATGAGCGCGCACTACCCGCTCCAGGCCCTGCTCTACACGGTTGCCTTGCACCGCCTGCTCCGATGGCGCCAGCCGAGCTACGATCCGGCACTCCATCTGGGTGGGGTTCTGTACCTCTTCGTACGTGGGATGGGCGGTCCGGATACTCCGCGGGTGAATGGGACGCCTTGCGGTGTGTTCGGCTGGCGTCCGTCGCCCGCGCTTGTCATTGAGCTCTCCGAACTTCTGGATGGAGTGTTGCCATGAGTACCCGCGTGCGGCCCGAGTCTGCCGACCTGCCTGAATCTGTCGACCTGCGGCCTGAGTCTGTCGTCCTGCACCCCGAACCCATCGACTTGCGCCCTGGGCCCGCCGACTTCCGTCCTGAGCCCTTCGACAAGCTCAGGACGGCGCCTGTCGAAGCGCGCCCTCGCCCGTCAACGCGCTCAGCGCGCACTTCGTCCGCGCTCACTGCGGGTGTCGCCGACCGCGCCTTGGTCGTGCAAAGAGCATCCGGTCTGCTCGCGATCTTCAACCAGGCAGGTGTCCTCAATCCGGCTGATGTGCACACAGCCGATGTGGTGTGTCGGATAGCTCAGGAAGCCGACGATCGAGTCCGGCTTGCATTGGCCCTCACCGTCCGCGCGCTCCGGAGTGGATCGGTCTGCATCGATCTTCGCGTGGTGCACACCACGGCCTTCGACGAGGTGGAAGCCGCGATCGACATCGTCCACCTGCCGTGGCCTGAGCCTGACCAGTGGATCGCCGCTTGCAAAGCGAGCCGGCTCGTGGCCGACGGTTCCGACCAGCCCGCTGGTCGGCCGCTTCGGCTGGCTGGCGGTCTGCTTTATCTGGAGCGGTACTGGCGGCAAGAAGAGCTCGTTCGCATGCAGATGCAGCGTCGGTTCGCCGCTCCACCGCCTCAGATCGATCAGTCCCGGCTGTCGGCTGCGATGTCCAGACTGTTCAATCATGCGGGACTGGCGCCCGGCGAAGCAGACCTCCAGCAATTGGCGGCTGCCGTCAGCGCGCTTGGCAGGGTAAGCGTGCTCGCAGGTGGACCCGGCACTGGGAAGACGACGACCGTTGCCCGGCTGTTAGCCCTTCTCCGGGACCAGCCGGGACCTGCTCCGCGCATCGCATTGGCTGCGCCGACAGGCAAGGCCGCGGCCCGTCTCGAGGAGGCGGTACGCGCCGCCACCGCCCAACTCGATCCGGAAGATCAGGGTCGGCTGGGCGACCTTACGGCTTCGACGTTGCATCGACTGTTGGGCTGGCTGCCCTCGAACCGAAGCCGGTTCCGGCATGACGCAACGAATCAGCTACCACACGATGTCGTGATCGTGGATGAGATGTCGATGGTCTCGCTCACGATGATGGCGCGGCTGCTCGAGGCCGTACGCCCAACCGCACGCCTGGTGCTGGTCGGCGACCCCGATCAGCTGTCGTCTGTCGAAGCCGGCGCCGTTCTTGCCGACATTGCACGAGCGCCCGGCGCCCCCGACACCGACCTAGGACGGCGCCTGGTCGAGCTGGGGCTGATCGCCAACCAGGAGGAGGCACCGGTGCATGGTGTCGTCCAACTGATGCGCACCTGGCGGTTCGGCGGCGCCATCGACGCCCTCGCGCGGGCCATCCGTGCCGCCGACGCCGACGCTGCGGTTGCCGTGCTCCGCTCGGGAGCGAGCGATGTGCAGTTCAACGAGATTGATCTCGAATCCGCACCGAGCGAGGCTTCGGCACGGGCACTCGCCGGCATGGCAGCACAGGTTCGCGAGGCGGGTGTCGCGATGCTCGACGCGGCCAGATCCGGAGACGTGACGGAGGCGCTGGCCGCTCTCGATCGGCACCGGCTGCTATGCGCCCACCGACGCGGGCCGTACGGGGTGGTCCGCTGGGGCATGGAGGTGGAGCGCTGGCTGACCGAGGCGATTCCTGGGTACGCCGAGGAAGGCGAGTGGTACCTGGGACGGCCTCTGCTGGTCACAGCGAACGACTACGAGATGTCGCTCTACAACGGCGACACAGGCGTCATCGTGGATACGCCCGCCGGCATACGTGCTGCCTTCGCTCGTGGCGCTGCCCCCGCACTCCACCCGCCGGTACGGCTGGACGCGATCCAGACTGTGCACGCGATGACCGTGCACCGCGCGCAGGGCAGCCAGTTCGCCACAGTGTCGTTCATCGTGCCGCCACCGGACTCTCCACTGCTGACTCGCGAGCTGCTCTACACCGCAGTCACGCGAGCCCGGCGGCAGGTCAATCTCATCGGTTCAGAGGAAGCGATCACGCGCGCGGTTCAGCGGCCGGCAAACCGTGCGAGCGGGCTGCGGCACCGATTAGATCAATGAGCCGACGACTCTCTGTGCGAGCGTCGATTGGCCCGCCGCGCGAGCAGGGATTTAACTCTCTCTGCGAGCGTCGACAGGCGCCCGCTGGTGGTCGAGGAGCGATGAGCAAAACACGCTTCTCGTTTCGCGAAGAGTGACGACGGCACCAGATTTCCGGGGCGCCGCGCGAGCAGAGACCTTAAAGGGGCGCCACGCCCTCCCGCCAAGCCTCGATCATGCGTAACGCGATGGAGCTGCGCCCAGGCAATGCGAGTACACCCGCGTCCAGCTTCGTGCCGAGCTGGTCGCGGGTGTACCACTCGGCGTGGGCAATCTCCCGCGTGTCGATGTTGATATTGGTCCCTGCCGCCCGCCCGAAGAACGCGACCATCAGCGAACGAGGGAACGGCCATGGCTGGCTGCCGAAGTAGTGCAAGTCTGAGAGGCTGATATCGACCTCTTCGCCGATTTCGCGGTGGATCGCCTGCTCGAGGGATTCGCCGCTTTCCACAAAGCCAGCCAACACCGACACTCGATTGCCCCACGTGGGTTGGCCGCCAAGCAGCAAGCGATCATCGGCATCGATGACTGCCACGATGACTGCGGGATCGGTACGAGGAAAGTGGTCTTGGCCGCAGGCTCGGCAGTGCCGCGCGAACCCGCCGTTGGTCACCAGCGTCGTACCGCCACACCTCGGACACTGCGGCTCCATCCGGTGCCAATGCGTCAGGGCCGCGGCTGTGGCCGCGATATCGCGCTCATTGTCGGTGAGCTGAAACCCAACCTCGCGGAAATCGTGCACCTCGCCTTCGGTTAGCGTCTCCACCGCGAAGATCGGCGACTCATTGAGTAGTCCGAGCAGTCGGTGCCGCTGGCTGTCGTACGCCAGGAAGGGCTTCGTCATGCGCAGCTTGCTTCCGCCGGCGTTGGTGGTGAATCGGGACTCGGCGTCGAGTTTGAGCAGCTTTGCGTCTTCGGCACGCCACAGCTCGGCCACCCACTCCGCGGACACGCGGTGATGATCGACGCGGTCGAGGTCACTCGCGATCGCCCAATTGATCATGACATCAGCGTAACGGTTCCAGCTAGGAGCTCAGGATGGATTCGATGGCGGGACGGTCCGGCAACGCCGGCGGGCGGACGACCTCATCCGTGCGAACGTGATAGAAGATCGCATCGATTTCCTGGACCGGGACCCCGTACGCCTCGGCCCATGCCAGCCTGTAAATGGCTAGCTGCAGCGGATCAGCGGTCTCGGCCCGACCCGTCTTCCAGTCCACTACCTGGAAGCGTGCCGCCACGCCGGCAAATGGCGCCGGCGGCTGGTAGACGGCGTCGATCCGCCCGCGGATCAACCGACCGGCCATCCAAATGCTGAACGGCGCCTCAATGGCGTACGGCATCGTGCTGCCAAATTGTCCGGCCGCGAAGGCCTCACAGAGCTCCCGCAGCTCCTGCTCGTCGTCGGTACCAGAGTCCGCCCGGTCGGGCAGATCGTCAAGATCAATGAGCTGCTGCTGGCCCATACCGCCGCTCGGCAGTCGCCCGCTGAAATAGTCCTCGACCCAATGGTGGAAGCGGGTGCCGAAGCGAGCGCTACGCGAAGGCCGGCGGGGCATCGGCCGCGCGAGTTCCGCAGCGAAGCCGTCTGGATCGGCGTTTAGCCGGAGTACTGCGGTGGTTGACAGCTGTGCGGGCAGCTCGACGAGCTGGTCGCCTGACCGGGACTCGATCGCCTCTGCAAGCAAGCGGTCGATGTCGGCGTCCCAACCCGCGACCACTTCATGATCATCGAGCAACATCGGCTCGCTTTCGGGGTCGTTGTAGCTACCCAGATCAGCGAATCGCTTCCTCGCCCGTTGCACGTCCAGCGCGGCATCGTGCCGTCTCGCCTGCGCCTCGGGGTCCAAGGGCACGGGCCAGGGATGTGGAGGCACCTCGGCGACCAAGGGATTGTCCAGTCCTGGCGGCGCAGCCTCGGCAAGGAGCTGATTGTGACGAACCGCCTCCTCGATGATCGCCCGCAGATAGCTGGAGGCTGCTCGTGCATTGCTGAGATCGGAGCGCCAGGAGTGGCCCGTGCCGACTAACAGCCGCTTTGTCCGAGTTACGGCGACGTACGCCAGCCTGTCCTCGGCCAGCAACTGCTGCCGGCTGAGCTGCTGCTTGTAATCGACCATGCCGGCGTATGTCGTCCCGGTGAGTTGCGGGATCGACCCGGCGTCCCCACGCAAGTCGGCCGGTAGCACCGCGGCATTCATTACCCAGTTGTCGGTGACCCGATCGCTAGGAAATACGCCTTTCATCAACGCCGGCAGGAAGACCGCGTCCCACTCCAGACCCTTGGCCTTGTGCACCGTGAGAAGCTTCACCGCCTCGCGATCCGAGGGCACGGCCTGCTCCAGCCCTGCACCCTGTTCGCTCTCCGCCTGCAGATAGCCCAGCAGGCCGGCCAGCGACGCATCGCCGTCGACATCGACGTAAGCCGCGACGGCGTCCAAAAAAGCTCCGAGCTGGTCGCGGCGGGAGTTTCGCGCGAACTCTGGCGTGGCCATCAATTCGACATCCAAGCCGATCGTGCTGATCACCCGACGAGTCAGATCGAGCACCGGTTCGTCGGAGTAGCACCGCAACCATGCCAGTTCAGCCGAAAGCCGGGCGAACCGCTCTCGAGCCTCCGATGAGTAGACCGCCTCGCCCGGGCTGTCCAGGGCGTCCAGCAAGCTGACGACCTCAGTCGGGTCCACCTCTGCGACGGCCCGTTCCAATGAGGTAAGAACTGCTGCGCTGGCGAACTCGTCTTCGGCGTCGTCGGTTGACGCGCGGGCCGCCCGGGCCAACTCGCCGGCGCGGCGCCCCAACAGTGCGAGGTCGCGCGGCCCCACCTGCCACCGAGGTCCGGTGAGGAGCCTGATCAGGTCTGCGTTCGCGGTGACATCGTCGATCAGCCGCAGCGTCGCGGTGATGTCCATGATCTCGGGCAGATGTAGCAGGCCGCCCAGGCCAACGATCTCCACCGGCACATTGCGTGCAGTCAACTCGGCATACAACGGCGCGATATCGGCGTTGCGTCGGGTCAACACCGCCACGTCAGCCCAATGCGACACTTCGCCGCCTGCCTGCAGACCGGCGATGTGGTCCGCGATCCAGCTGATCTCCTCCGGCCATGTCTCGAAGGTTGCTGCGCGGACTTGCCCTGGGGGCGTCCCTCCTGGGGCACGCAGCAGCCCAAGGCTCGCAACACCGGGATCGGCTGGTGCGGTGCCGTCGGCGATCACACTGTCGGTTTCGGTTCGCAGCGGCTGGCTGAGCACGTTTGCGACGTCGAGGATCGCTCGCCCGCTGCGCCGGTTGACGGTAAGTCCCAAGCGATGAGCCGGCCGCCCATCTAAACGGGGAAAGTCGTCGGCAAAGGTCAGGATGTTGCTCGCCGCCGCCCCTCGCCAACCGTAGATTGCCTGGAATGGGTCGCCAACCGCGGTCACCGGATGCCCGCGACCGTCATTGGCGGTCGGACCGGAGAACAGCCCACGAAGCATGATCGCCTGCGCTGCCGAGGTGTCTTGGTATTCATCGAGCAACACCACTCGGAAGGCAGACCGCATCGCACTCGACACTTGCGGCACCGCGGTGGCGAGCCGGGCCGCAATGGCCATCTGATCAGCAAACTCGACCAGTCCAAGCCGGCGCTTCAAGGCCTGATAGTCACGGACCAAACTGGCGAGTTCCAGGCGCTCTTGGCAGGCGATGATTGCCTTCTTGACGTCGACGTACACGTTGCCCCGGTTATTCAGGGGGGCCGACGCCAGGCCGAGGAGCAGGTCGCGGGCGTGCCCGTCCAGATCATCCACCTCGACGAGGTGTTGCTGGAGGTCGGCGTCAAGCCCCAGCACCCGCTCGGTGACAGTTCCCGGCCGCAGCCGTGAGATGAACTCAAACGGTCCGGCCGCAGCCTTCACCACCCGCGATGCGAGCCGGTATCGGGTGGCGCCGCTGATCATGGTCGGATCGGCCTCGAAACCGAGCCGCAGCCCATGCTCGGCAACCAGCCGCGCTGCGAAGGCGTCGTACGTCATGATCAACTGTTCGCCGGATTCATCGACGCCGCGATCGGCAATCAATCCCGCTCGCAGCAGCGCGTTGCGTACTCGGTGCGACAGTTCCGCAGCTGCCTTGCGAGTGAATGTCAGACCTAATACCTCTTCGGGTCGTACGACGCCGGTGCCAACCAGCCAAACCACACGGGCGGCCATTACCGTAGTTTTGCCCGATCCGGCGCCGGCAATGATGACACCAGGCTCGAGAGGCGCGGTGATGGCATGCAGCTGCTCGGTGGAAAAAGAGATGCCCAGTGCCTCCATGAGGTCGCTGGTGGTGCCAAGCCGAGTCCTTGTCGGCTTTGGCCGGAGGGTGTAAACGGTCACCGCACCACCTGTTGGCCAGCTGGCTGGGCAGGACAGCTATTGCGGAATGGACAGTATCGGCAGGCTGGGCCGATACGAGCGTCGTGATGTTCCCGACGAATGATGTGCGCAGCGTCTGCCAGCCGCTGATGCACCCAGGTCGGCTGTTCTCCAAGCGCGTCCTCTGCAGCGCCCCGCAACGTCACCGGGAAAGGCACATCATCCAGAGAGGCTTGCTGAAAGGTCTTCGGGTGGCCGCTGTCTCCGTCGGGAAGTCGGAGGTACACGAGTTCGGCGCCGCCCGGCCGCGCGCCATCCCCGGCCACATGAGCGAAGGCACCCTGTTGCACCGCCAGCTGGTAGACCCCGAGCTGGTCGTGCAACGCCACATCGGCGGCTGTTGGTGCTGTCTTTGACGTCTTGAAGTCCACGATCCGGATCCGGCCGTCGGAATCGCGCTCCACCCGGTCAGCACTGCCGGTGAGATGCACCCGGTCACTTCCAAGATCAACATCGCACGCGAACTGCACCTCGGTCCCGAGCAGTGTGAGATTCGGCCTCGCCTCTTGCCAGGCCACAAAGCGCTCGAGCGCCGACTCGGCCTCCACCCGCTCCACGGCAGACAGCCAGTGCGCGTCGAAGTCCAGCTGGTTCCAGACCGATTCCAGGTGGCTGGAAAGCTCGTCATGATCAACTCGGTGGTACGCCCCATACTCGGCCAGCACATGAACGACCGAGCCGAAGCTCGCGGCAGCCGTACGCACCGACTCGCCATGGGCCTTGCGCGCCAGAAACCAGTGCCGCGGGCAGGCCAGCACGCCTGCCAGCTGGCTGCCGGAAAGGTGAACCGGCTTCTCCGGTGCAACCAGGGGTTGGTCAGCTCGACTCAGCGGACGCATGCCCCACCAGTGCTTTGGTCGGGCGGCCGGGACCAACGACCGGCCGTCACGATCAGTCGCATCGGCCAGCCGAGCGAGCCGGACGGCGGCCTCCTCCCGAAGGCGGGGCGAGACTTCCGGGTCGACAGTCATGCTCCGGAGTTCGCCAACCAGAGCTGGCAGCGACAGCGGGCGTTGCGGCCGTCCCGGAAGCTCCCGGAGGGGCACGCCGAGCTCGCCAAGGAACCGGGATGGCTGGTCGGCCTCCCCCTCGGTGCCCGCGACGGCTGTGATCACGAGCCGCGACCTAGCACGGGTGCAGGCAACGTAGAAGAGCCGCCGCTCCTCGGCAATCCGAGTCGCAGTGGGAACGGGCGCCATCACCTCCCGGCGCCCCAGCTGATCGGGCTCCAACAGCGATCCGCGACGGCGTACGTCCGGCCATTTGCCCTCCTGCACCCCCGCCACGACTACCAGATCCCACTCCAGACCCTTGGCGCGATGGGCGGTCAGCACGCGGACCGCTGACCCGCGTAGCTCGGACTCGCGCAACGGGTCTGCAGGGATCTGCTGGCCCTCGACCTCAGCCAAGAAACCAGTCACGCCACGGAGTCCTGACACCTCTTCGGAACGAGCGGCGATCTCGAAGAGGGCACAAATGGCGTCCAGGTCTCGGTTAGCGCGACGCCCCGTCTCGCCACTAAGCCCTGCCTGGTGCCGAAGCCTTTCCGGCCAAGCTGTCTGCGACCAAAGCAGCCACAGGGCTTCCTCCGCTGTGCTCCCTGAACGGATTGCGCGCTCACAGCGTCGCAAGAGATCGGCTAGAGCGCGAGCCGCGTCGACCTCCGGACTGGGCGTGCAGTCGTCGAGGAGTTCGTGATGACGTAAGGCGATGCTCGTCAGCTCGACAGAGGGGCGTGGTAGCGCCGTGCCGGCCAGCTCGGCACGCTCGGCCTCCCGGAGGGCGCGTCCCAGACGGCGCGTGGACATACTGTCCATGCCGCCGAGTGGTGAGGTGAGCAGGAGCTGTGCCTCCTCACCTGTGGGCGCGCAACCTCGAGCCGCGACCTGGAGCGCCAACAGCAGTGGACGCACCGCTGGGTCAGCAGCCAAGGGGATCTCGTCGCCGGCCACTTCCACTGGTACCCCGGCGGCAACCAGTGCCCGGGTCAGTCCGGGAATCATGGTCCGTCCGGCGCGGACCAGCACCGCCATGTCGCCCCAAGCCAGATTGTCGCGGAGGTGCGCGCTGCGGAGAATCTCCGCGATGTGTTCGGCCTCCGCGCCAACGCTGCTGCAGGTGAAGACCTCGACCTTTCCCTTGGGAAGTTCAGAATCCGCTGTTGGATAACGGAAGGCCTGGAAGACCTCAGCCGGCAGCGTGCGTGGCATACCTAGCCTGCTGGACACCCTGCGGCTGGCGGCAAGCAGCACGCTGCCGAAGCGCCGTGTCCGGCTCAGGGCGAGGACTGGCGCGGCCGCTCCCTGCCGCGTACGGAACAGCTCAGGGAAGTCCAAGATCCCGCGCGCCTCGGCGCCGCGAAATGCGTAGATCGATTGGTCGGGATCCCCTACGACGATGACATCCCGGCCGTCACCGGCGATCACCTGTAGCAGCCGCACCTGGGCGGGATCGGTGTCTTGATACTCGTCGACAAAGACACAGCCAATCTCGTGACGCAGCGTTGCCACGATCTCGGGCCGGGTCAACAGAATCCGGCAGCGGTGCACCAGCTCGGCGTAGTCCAGCACGCCCTCCGCATCCAGCACGTCGAGGTACTCGTCGAAGAAGGCTCCGACGCTCACCCACTCCTCTCTGCCGGTGGCATGTCCTGCCGCGACGACGTCATCGGGATCCATGCCCAGCTGTCGTGCCTTGGCCAGTACCGCACGGACCTCAGTCGCAAACGCCCGGGTAGGAAACGCGCGGGCGAGCGAGTCCGGCCACGGGGGGCGCTGAGTTTCCAGGCTTCCGTGAAGTGTCTCCCGGAGGCGAAACTCCTGCTCCGGTCCGGTCAGCAGCCGCAGCGGAGCGCCGAAACCGTTCGATTCAGCATCGGCCTCGTCACCGAACCGGCGCACTAGGGCGTAGCAGAAGGCGTGGAAGGTCATGGCCATCGGGGTCACTGTGGTGCGCCCCAAACGCCCTGCGATCCGGGCGCGTAAATCGCTGGCCGCTTTTCGAGAAAAAGTCAGGACCAGGATGCTGTCGGGCGTGTCGCCGCGGCGTTCGATCCGATCCACCACGCACTCGACCAGGGTTGTCGTCTTGCCGGTGCCAGGTCCGGCCAATACCAGCAGCGGTCCTGCCGGATGATCGACAACTGCGCGTTGTGAGGCGTCCAGCATGGGACGTGTGGGCAGCTTCTCCGCCCCCCGAGTCAAGCGGTACATCGCGTGAGTCCTGGTCTAGATGAGATCAGCTCGTACGCAGGTATTGGACCAGAGATGACTGACGAATTCTCCCGCTACCGCACTTCGAGCGTCGGAGTCGCGCCGCTGACGAACGGAGGAACGATGAGCGAACCCGGTTCTGGATTCGCGAAGAGCGACGACGACGTCAGCTTCCAGCGCGACATGCGCGAGAAGCGCCCTATCTAAATCGACTGGTCACGCACTGCAGAGTCGAAGATCGCTATTGCGGCGGCAGCGACCAGCCCGGTGCCGAAGATCAGATCGCCAAACTGAGCGAACGGATCGAAATAGATCGTTGCACTGCCGTCTCGGATCAGGGCCGCGTATGCCAGAACCGTCATGCTCAGCACGTAGTTGGTCAGCACCAACAGCACTCGGGTGGAACGTGGAAAACGAAGGCTCTCCTGGTTCGCCCAACCAGAGCCGGTGAAGAGATCCCAGGTCAGACCGAACAGCACCAGCGCCGCCCCCGAGAAACCGAGCAGTGCCGCGAGAGGGTCAGAAATGAAGTCGCGGTAGGAGAACAGCGCGGACAAGATCAACATCCCGGCGAGAGCCAGCGCGCGCTGCGGCGTCAGCTTGCGGCCCAGCAACAAGATCACCACGGTGACAACCACCACCGCCGAAGCGACCAGATTGAGTGCGTCGGGATTGATCGGCGCTGGCGTTCGATCGCCGAACAGCAACTGACGCGCGAGGGCAACCAGCATGACGCCGATACCGCCCAGCACCAGAGCCCGGGTCGCCTGTCCGCGCCGCGCCGCACGTACCGCGAGAATGAGCAAGACGATGCCGACGAGTACTCGGCTCGGGTCGACGACACGGGTGACGAGCGGTGTGACGTCGAATGACATCCGCGCGGCAGCACCTCCAGGCTCCAGCGAGGCAAGCACCTGGAGGACGGATAAGAAGACCTGAACCGGGAGTGTGACGGCAATCAACACGGCTGCGATGGCGAAGCCGACCCGGCCGAGTTCATCGCCCAGTTGCGACACCACAGGCGTCGACACTCGGCGCCGGGACAGCCGCAGTAGCACGAGGCCGACCAGCGCAAACGCAGTCACCAGGGCGCAGGCCCACAGCAGCGAGGTCAGGCCATCTACCACGGGGTCTCGTTGTGCAATCAACCAGACGCACTGGATCAAGCGGATGCAGAGAACCACTACCAAGATCAGGTACGGCCACCCCTGCTTGGCGAAGCGCTGCGCATTCTGGGTTGCCGCCGCTGTCGCTCGTACCGTGACCTCCGCTACTGAAGCACCGGCCAGTGTCGCGGCTGGCAGCGCGAGATAGCCCAGAACGGCTGCTGTCTGCTGCAGGTTGAGGGCATTGAGGTCCGAGCCGTAGCTCTTGGCTTCGCGGGTCGCGGCCACACCGACCGCCATCCCCAAACCGATCAACGCCCAGAACGTGGCGAACTCCCACCAGACGAATCCGCGACGCCATCGAATGATCACTAGAACCAGCATCGCCGTCATGAGGCAGGCGGCGATCACTGGCCAGCCCGCCCAGCCGGCAAGCGACGGACTGCGTAGCGACCACGTTCCCATCACCATCAGCGTGAACAGCAGACCGAGCACCGTGAGCCACCATGGCCCGTGCTGTGCCGCCGCCATCAGCGAAGCAACTCCGAAGGACAGGAGCAGGACCAGCGGCCAGACCAGCTGTTCCGGCAACCCGAGGCCTGTGCCCGAGACGATCAAGGTGCTGTGCTCGCGGATCTGCCCAGAGAAGATCACCAACAAGCCGGCGATGACAAAGACGATGTAGCCCACGAGGACGATGGCGCGAAGCCCGTACGGCCATGCCAGGTCACGGAGCCGTCCCTGTTCGATCGGATCGACCAATGTCTGCCGATAGAGACCGGTCGCGAAGCGAGCAAGCCGCGTCGGACCCTGGCCGGCTATCGACCCTGAGCCTGTCGAAGGGCCTTGGCTGGCCAGCATGCCGGACGCGCCGGCCTCCAGATCAGCTGACATCTTCTCGGGCCTGGAACGTCCAGTCATTGTTGAACAACAACACGCCCTGCGTAAGAGCAAGCGCCGGTCGGTCCTGTTGCGACAGGGTCAGCGCTGGCAACTCCCAGCTGCTGATGACTGCTCCATCGCGTGCGATCACCCTCGCCTCCGTTGGACCCGAGGCCACGAGATGATCTTGCGTTGGTGTCAGCGTGAGGACTGGCCCCAGCCGCTGCAGAACCACACCTTCGCCACTCAAAATGACCGATTGGCTCTTGGTCGCAACGACGACCTGCCCTGCGAAAGTCGTGATGTCCGTCAGCGTCCCGAAGATCGATCTCACCCAGCGGTGAGTTCCGGTGGTGGTCCACAACGCGTGGGCTGTCTGATCTTGAATCACAACAACGCTGTCGCCGATGACCGTGCCAGCAGCACCCTGCATTTCCTGGTCCCAACGATGCTGACCATCGCCCGCCTCAAAGGCGGTGGTGGTACGGCCGCGATCCATGATCACAATCAGCCCGGCACCCACGACAGGTGAGACATTGACGTCTGAGCCTACGTTGCGCTGCCACAGGACGGTACCTGTGGCAAGATCAAATCCCCGCATCTCGCCGCCGAGATCAACCAGGACCGCTTCGTCGACACTGATCCTGACCGGTGCTGTTGGGGCAAGATCATCAAGGGACAGCTGCCACAAGCGCACACCGACATCGGAATAGGCCACCATCTGGCGGTTGCTCGTTGTCGCGATGATCACGTTGCCGAAGGCGCTCAGGCTCAGCACAGTGCCACCCGGATGTGCCCGCCAAATTGAGGTCCACTCAGTGAGTGTCTTGGGAGTCGTGGCGACCAGGTCGCCCGGCCCGACGGTAGCCCGGATCACCAGACCCGACTCGGTCCGTACCGGTGAAGTGAGGGCGGACGGTGAGCCCACCATGGGACCCTGTCCGAAGGTGGGGTTGATCGAGATCGTGGTCATGGATTTGGTGGTCCAGCGTTGCGGCGCAGACCAGCGGATTGGCGAGTTGGTAGTGGTCTGGATGGTCGGTTCAGGTGGATCGATGCGGGATGTGACGGTGCGTACGTCGGCGAAGCTTTGGCTCTCCGCTACAAGGCCTTCGCGCTGGCACCATGTTTGACCGATCGTGACCACCCGACCGAGTTGGCCCTCCTTCGACAAATAGCGGACCTCTCCCGACACATTGAGGCACCCACTGCTGCCGGCTTCGGCATGTAGTTCGCTGCGATAGTCGAGGGTGTCGCTCGCAGATCCGGCGCCGCTCCACCGGCTCCCTACGCGGACGTCCGCGGGCAACAGCACCAGGGCGGGGCTGTAAACGTAGCCCTCTGACGGCGTACTTACACCCACCAGCTCCACGCCGGTATTGACTCGGTAGAAACGGTTGGTCTGTGCAGAGGCCGCCGGATCATTGATCGTGGTTGTCGTGGTTCGCAAGATCTGAATAGTGTCGCGATCGGCGTAGGCCTCATCGAGCATCTTGGTGGCGAAGGTGCTGTCGGTGCTGAGCAGGCCGGCCACGCCTGACAGCCGGGCCGATTCAGTAACAGCTAGGCCGACGGTGGTCTTGAGTTCGCGTGTGGTGTCGGTTCGCTCGTAGGACACTGCACCATCTGGCGGCAGATAACGGGCGGCTACGGTGGCTCGGGCAGTGACGCCGACCGAACTGGCCACGAATGCACCACCAGCGACAAGTGCCGCGATCAACCCGAAAACGATCAGCGGTCGCCACCATGATCGTTGCGCCGGCTCGGGCGCCGGCCAGGTGGGATTTACCGCCACGCCGCCCAGCGGATCCGGTGGCAGAGTCGACCAGTCCTGCACCGGGAATGGTGACCACGGCTGGTCGTGGTCAGGCGGAATGCCAGAGGTATCCAATTGCGCGCTGTATCAGATTCGACGGTTCGCCAACACAGGGATCGCGGCTCGAGTCTGCTCCACGGTATCAAGATCAAGATCGGCAACCAGCAGGCCAGGCTCCGCCCTGAGCGATTGCAAAATCTCCCCGCGTGGCGAGATAACCGCGCTATAGCCAACTCCAGTTGGCGCGCTGCCATCGAGGACGGCGGCGCGCGATCCGGGTCCGGCAGCGGCTGGGTCAGCCTGGGCAGCCGCGACTACGTAGGAGGTGCAGTCCAGCGCCCGAGCTCGAGTCAGCAGCTGCCACTGTTCGACCTTGCCCGGGCCGGCACCCCAGGAGGCGGCCACACAAATCACCTGCGCTCCCAGCTCGGCAAGTCGGCTGTACAAGCCGGGAAACCTGACGTCGTAGCACAAAGTGAGCCCGACGTTCACGCCTCCTACCGTCATCACGACGGGCACGGCGCCAGGCGCCACTGTCTCGGATTCATGAAAACCGAAAGCATCGAAGAGGTGGATCTTGTGGTAATACGCATCGACACCGGGTCCTACAGCGCGCAGCGTGTTGTTGACCCGGCCGTCCGCGCTCGGGCTGAACATGCCGGCCGCCACCACGAGTTGGTGCTGCTCTGCAATCTCCCGCAGCTGCTTGGCCCAGGGTCCGTCCACAGGTTCGGCGATCTCGGCCAGCGGCAGTCCGAAGCGGCGCATGGTGGCCTCCGGAAAGATCACCAGCTGAGCGCCGCTCCCGGCGGCTTCGGCCGTCTGCGCCGCCACCAGTTCCAGGTTTTCCTGGGGGTCTGAACCACTGAGGATTTGGGCAACGGCAACCCGCAACATGCTCATCTTGCATCTCCTAGCTCGAGAGCCATTTCCCACACCAACACCTCAGCCTGCTCGCGCGCCGTAAGGCTTAGCTGGGCCGAGCCTGCCAGTCGAAGCGAGTCCCCTTGTTCCAACCGGCCGACCGTCTCCACGTCCACAACTCCTCTCGCCAGGTAGACGTGTAGCACATCACCCTGGGGGAGCCGGCGCGAAGTCCCAGCCGAAAGGACGCTCACCCAAAGCGTCGAGCTGGCGCTGCCGAGGCTCACGACCGCATCCGCATGTCGGCCAGAGGCGATCGGCACCCAATCACCGACAAGATCACCACGTGCTAGCTCGCGTTGCTGATAGCTCGGTGGGGCACCGTACTCGTCGGGTCTGATCCACATCTGGATGAAGTGAACCGGCTCGGCTGGACGAGTCGGATCGATTCGGTAGGCGTCGTTGCGCTCAGCGTGCACGATGCCCGATCCCGCGCTCATCCGCTGCGCCAGCCCGGGATAGATCAGCCCAGAGTTGCCGCGCGAATCTTCGTGGACGAGTGCTCCGGAAAGGACCCAGGTGACAATCTCGGCGTCGCGATGGGGATGGTCGGAATAACCGGCCCCGACGCGTACCAGGTCGTCATTGTTGACCATGAGACGACCGAAGGAGACGTTTGTCGGATCGTAGTGATCGCCGTAGGAGAAGCTGTGATACGTCTCGGCTCCATCGGTCCGGGTGAGGAAACGCTGCTGCGCGCGGTGCAGCTCGATATTCGGGACAGTGATCCTCGACGTGCTCACTGGTTCAGTATCGCGGCCCGATGAAGCATCTGGAGTGCCGGCTCGGCGTACGCTCGCGTCATGCCGACCCGTCCCATGCCTGAACCCATTGCACCCGGTCAGGAATCGGTCTGGGATTACCCGCGCCCGCCGGTCATTCGAGCCAGCGACGAGGAGATCATTGTGATCTTGGGTGGGATCGAGATCTGTGAAACCCGGACCAGTCTGCGCATGCTCGAGACGGGGCATGCGCCGACCTACTACCTACCTCGTTCGGTCTTCATCGAAGGTTCGCTGCGGCCAGCGCGCGGGACCTCGTTTTGTGAGTGGAAGGGCCGGGCCGCGTACCTGGATGTGATCGGCGGCAGCAAGATCGCTGCTCGCGGAGCTTGGTATTACCCGCACCCGAACGCTCGCTACGAGGCGATTCATGATCATGTTGGGATCTATGCCGGTGCCATGGACGAATGCCTGGTCGATGGCGAGCGCGTCGTGCCACAGCCGGGTGGCTACTACGGCGGCTGGATCACCTCGACAGTGGTCGGCCCGTTCAAGGGTGGGCCTGGTACCGAGGGCTGGTGAAGTCGATGGATGACGACTACACCGAACTCGTACTCACCGTCGTCGAGCAAATACCGCCGGGGCAGGTCGCGACGTATGGAGACATCGCCGAGATCATCGGCCGGGGAGGACCCCGTCAGGTCGGCCATGTCATGGCACTATTTGGCGACGGCGTGCCGTGGTGGCGCGTCGTACGCGCTGACGGCAGGCCAGCGCGACCCGTCGAGGAGTACGGCTTGAGATTGCTCAGAGCCGACAACACACCGCTCAAAGGTGACCGCGTTGACATGGCTCGGGCCCGTTTCCGAATGGACGCCAGGAGCAGCCGAGATCCCGGCCCGTGAAGCGCCCTGATCACAACGCGACACGACATTTCAGAGGGTTCACATTGCGCAGTGATCTATGACAGGCTAAGGACGCTGTTGCAAGTGGTCGGTGTCGTGGTTCGTGCTACGCCCCAGAACTTTGCGTGGGCGTTGAGGAGAAACCTGGCGTCCAACAGCAGTCGGGACCGTGAGGTGCGGTTTCGAATGCAGATGCTAGGAGATGTTTCATGGCGCAGGGAACCGTTAAGTGGTTCAATGCCGAAAAGGGCTACGGCTTTATCGCCGTGGACGGCGGCGGTCCGGACGTTTTCGTCCATTACAGCGCGATCGAGTCGACCGG
>JBKPTR010000052.1:0-5855 GCA_046735615.1 Actinomycetota bacterium | reverse complement strand
GCAGGAGCCCCGCACTCGTACGCAACTACGACTGGGACTACCGGCTCTACGACGGCGTGGTGATGCGTACGGCGTACGGGGGCCGGCGCGTGCTCGGCATGGGCGACTGCCTGTGGGGCCTGCTCGACGGCGTCAACGACGCAGGCATCGCCGTCTCGCTCACGTTCGGCGGGCGTCCGAACGTCGGGACGGGGTTCGGCATACCGATCGTGCTGCGCTACGTGCTGCAGGCCAGCGACGCGATCGACGCCGCGGTGGACGCCTTGACGCGCATCCCCGTGCACATGAGCTACAACGTCACCGTGTTGGACGCCGAGGGGCGCCACGCGACGGTGTATGTCGCCCCGGACCGGTCCGCCCGGGTCACCGACCGGGCCGTCACCACCAACCACCAGGGCAAGGTCGAGTGGAAGCCGTACGCCGCCGCGATCCGCAGCGTCGAGCGGTCCGATCGCCTCGACGCGCTACTCGCCGGGGGGGCCGACACCGCCACGGTCGTCGCCGCGCTGCTGCGCGAGCCCATGTACGCGACGAAATTCCACGAAGGCTTCGGCACGCTCTACACCGCCGAGTACCGTCCCGGCGAGGGCAGCGCGACCTACCACTGGCACGAGCGCACCTGGGAGCACTCAATCGACGGCGTCGCCGAGGAGACGGTGCACCTGCTGCTCGGCGAGGACCGCCCCGATGCGGGCGCCACGGAGCGCTAGCGCACGGTTGTCATACCTTGGTTGGGTTCTCGGGTGATAGATCGTGTTGGCGCACTGACCGGCAGCCCTCATTGGCAGGACGAAGATCACCAGCTCTGATCCATCGTTAACGGCCATCGGCCCCGCGTACGCGACCCCACCTGCGCCATCGCCGTGCCGCGTCGGGTCGTCCCATCGCGCGGCCGACGCCGGCTTACTCGGCTGCGGTTTCCGGGCTGGTGACGACCACGGCTCGGTGGATCTCGCAGGTCAGTCGCGCGATGGCTCGAGTGAGCGGTATTGGTGTCCAGCTGGCGCTCCTCGACCAGGAAGTCGTGGTCAGCCTTCTGTTGTTGGAAGGTGGCCTGGCGGTTCTGACCGATCATCACGAAGGTCGACAAGAAGATTGCCTCGAGCGAGAGGACTAGTGTCAGCGTCGGTCACGGGCTCCTCTCGAGTACCAGCATCCAGATCCGTACGCGTACCGCGGACGGTCACACTTCGATCCACACCTCGGACTGCGCCAAGGCGGCCGCGGATGCATTCTTGGTCGAGGGACGCAGCGAGGGCGAACCGGATCTGCGAAGGTTAGACACCGCCACTTTTGGGAGTGGACCCATGAAACAATGACCTCGTCTCACGGGACGCTCGCATCGCCGCACCCACATTAACGCCGAAACCGCTGGGTCCTGTGGACCGGATTATCCTGCTCGGGTTATTGCCGTTGATCGTCCTCCTAGCGGCCAATGGCGCGACCTACGAGGCGAGCATGGCGATTGGCGACACTAGGCGCTATCCACCTCCCGGACAGCTGGTGGATGTTGCCGACCACCGCTTGCACCTGCACTGCGTCGGACAGGTAGCCCGACCGTCCTGCTCGATCCCGGGTTAGGCGCGTTTTCCCTCGATTGGGGTGCAGTCCAGCCCCAGATCGCCACAACAACACGCGTCTGCGCGTACGACCGGGCCGGCCTCGGCTGGGGCGAACCTGGCCCACGGCTCCGGAGCCCGCAGCGGTTTGCGGACGAGATGCACACGCTGCTGACAAATGCTGGGGTCGAAGGTCCGTACCTGCTCGTCGCGCACTCATCTCGGGCAAGACAGCGCGACTCTTCGCGAGCCAGCACCCGAACGACGTTGCGGGAATAGTGCTCATCGATGCGCGACACGAGTCCGTCGACGATCACTTAACACCCGAACAGGTTGCAGCCGAGAAAGCCCAGCAGCAGCACTTCCAGGACATGATCAAGTGAATGGCAAGGTTTGGGCTGGTGCGCCTGCTGTGGGCGCTGGCATGGCCAAGCGTGCTGGCGGGGAGCGAGAACCTCTCGCCGGAGAGACGGACCGCCATCGGGTCCTGCAGGCGCGCCCGCGACAGATCGAGACGGCTCTTGCAGAGGGCGCAGCGCGCATGGACAGCAACAGTCTGCTTCACACGGCGGCGCCACTTGGCGACACACCACTCGTCGTTGTGCGTCGAGCCAGAGCATCGATCACTTGGCATTTTGGAAGGAAGCACAGGAGACCATCGCTGAACTGTCGTCGAACAGCCGTTTGATCGTCACGTCGATCGGACACGCTGTTCATTTCGAGCAGCCAGCACTAGTGGTGGAGAGCATCCGTCAGGTCGTGGACGCCGCGCGTACCGGTCAGCCGTTGCAGCCGTAACTCCTCTGCAAAGGTCGGGCTTTCAGATCGCGGAAGAAACAGTGGGCGAACTGCGCCTCTGAATCGATTCAGAGGTGTCATTTGTCCACATTTATCGCATTCCCTCCGCGCCAACACTGAAGCGTCATCCAACGCGATAGCATCTGCTCCGCGCTAGCGCGGTGATCTTGCTGACGATCCGTAATAGCGACGGAGGAAGTCGATCTTGAAGTCGGAGAATGTCCCGGCATCGATGCCGGTGCGGATGTTGTCAACCAGGCGCACGACGAACCGCTCGTTGTGGATGGTGCACAACGTCGAAGCGAGCATCTCCCTGGCCTTGAACAGGTGGTGCAGGTACGCCTGGGTGTAGTGCGTGCAGGTGTAGCAGTCGCAGTCCTCGTCGATAGGCCCGAAGTTCCGTCGCGAGGTCGCAGTGTTGACATTGAACCTGCCGCGAGAGGTATAGACAGCAGCATTACGCGCGACCCGTGACGGCGAGACGCAGTCGAAAGTGTCCACACCGCTCTCGATCGCCGTGAAGATGTCATCAGGCTCTGCGATGCCCAGGAGGTGACGAGTCTTGTCCTCGGGCAGTTCTTCGCAGACCCAGCGCACGATTGTTCCGAGATTCTCCTTCTCCAACGCCCCGCCAATGCCATAGCCATCAAAGCCACACCCGTCGATGACCTGCAACTCAAGATCACGTGTCGCTTGCCGTCGCAGATCCTCGTACTGCGCGCCCTGCACTACAGCAAAAAGCGCCTGGAAGTGCGATGGTTTACCCTCCCGGGTCAAGCGCTGATGTTCGACGAGGCAGCGAGCGGCCCATCGCTGTGTCCGGCCGACTGACCGCTCCTGGTAGTGCCGGGTGTTCATCAGAGTCGTGCACTCGTCGAAGGCGAAAATGATGTCGGCGCCCAGCTGATGCTGGATCTGCATGGAAATCTCAGGCGTGAAGCGATGCTGTGACCCGTCAAGATGCGATGTGAAAGTCACGCCATCCTCATCGACCTGTGCGAGCCGGGTTTTGCCCTCGGCGATCACATCGTCGTCCTCAAGACCATCGGTATTCATGGCGAGCATCTTCTTGTAGCCGACACCGAGCGACATCACCTGGAAACCGCCGCTGTCAGTGAAGGTCGGTCCCGGCCAGTTCATGAAACGGCCTAGCCCGCCGGCAGCTTCGACCACGTCCGCACCAGGCTGCAGGTAGAGGTGGTAGGCGTTCGCCAGCAAGACCTGAGCGCCGAGCGCCACCATGCTTTCAGGAAGCACCGCCTTGACAGTGGCCTTCGTACCGACGGCGACGAATGCCGGCGTCTTGATCTTTCCGTGCGGGGTGGTGATCACCCCAGAGCGGCCGAGCTGGCCTGGCAGCGACACGCACGGAACGAAGCTGTACGGCAGATGCGGGCTGAGCTCGTACAAGTCCGGTGCAGGCTCTTCGACAGGCTCAGGGCGTATAGCAGCGGGCTCGGGGGCCATAGCAGCGGGCTCAGGAGGCATAGCAGCGGGCTGATCGATAGCGGGAAGGTCAGGGCGCAATTGAGGGCTCCTGCCGTAACTTGAGTCCAGCTAGCGCGACAACGCCTGCCGTTGATGTCCGCAAAACCCCGTCGCTAATCGACACCGGCTGCGCACCGGCTCGGGTCAGTTCGCCCAGTTCGTCGGCAGAGATACCTCCCTCGGGCCCGATAATGATCAGGATTGTGCCGGCTTCGGGAAGATCAACTTTCGCTATCGATTCGCCGGCTTGCTCGTGCAGCAACAAAGTGAGAGCAGCACTCGCCACCCGCTGGGCAAGCTGTCGAGTAGTCATCGGTTCAGAAACCGGCGGCACCGTGAGCCGACGGGACTGCTTGGCGGCTTCGCGTACGGTCGAGCGCCACTTGCTGAGAGACCGAGCGACTCGCTCTTCGGACCAGCGCACGATCGACCGAGATGCCTGCCAGGGCACGATCTCGCTGACGCCCATTTCGGTCATCATCTCCACTGCCAGCTCGGACCGATCACCCTTGGCCAGCGCCTGCACTGCAACGAACCGCAGGGCCTCGGCAGGCGCAGAAAGGTACTGGGCGACCTCGATAACCACGCTCGACGGGCGAACCTCGACCACCCTGCCGCGTACGCCGCGGCCTCGCCCATCGCCGATCATGATCATTTCACCGGGGCGGATCCGGCGTACGACTGCAGCGTGCCGTCCTTCATTCCCGTCGAGCACTACGCTCGCGCCGACCTCTGGAAGCGGATCGGTCAGGTCATCCGACAGAAAGAGCGGATCCGTCATACTCGGCCGCCCTGCCTTGGGCGCCTCACTGGCCGGCGAACGCGTCCCGCAGCCGCCCGAAAACGCCGCGGCTGTGCCTCTGCACAGTGACCTCGGGCCGGGTCTCATCGCGAAGCTCGGCTAGCTGGCGCAACAGATCTCGCTGTTCGTCGTCGATGCGCGTCGGAGTCTGGACGAGCAGCGTGACCCCAAGCTGCCCGCGCCCGCTTCCTCGCAACCGAGGTACGCCTTTGCTGTCGACCGGAATCCGGGTGCCGGACTGCGTCCCGGAAGGCACCGTAATCCGTACCTCTTTGGCCTCGGGCGGAGCATCGTCGAGGTCGGCTTCGAGAGTTGCCACCATCACCTCGGTGCCCAACGCAGCCGCGGTCATCGGAATCTTGACCACGACCTCAAGATCATCGCCGTCACGACGGAAAACCTCATGCGGCAGCACCTGGAGCTCCACGTAGAGATCACCAGCCGGGCCGCCACCGGCACCGACCTCGCCCTGCGCCGAAAGGTGAATGCGGTTCCCGGTGCTCACGCCTGCTGGAATCTTGACGTTGATGGTCCGGGTGGCGCGAACCCGGCCATCCCCGGAGCATTCCATGCAGGGGTCCGGAATGACTGTGCCGTAGCCATGACACGTCGGGCAGGGTTGAGTGGTCCGGATATCACCGATGAAGGACCGCTGGACGTGGGTTACGTCGCCCTGCCCATGGCAGGTCGGACACCTGACCGGCCGTGAGCCCTCAGATGCGCCCGAACCATTGCAGCGCGGGCAGAGCACGGCGGTATCCACCCGTAGCGGCTTGGTGGTACCGAACGCCGCCTCCGCAAGCTCAAGATCGAGGCGAACCAACGCGTCCTGCCCCCGGCGGACCCGAGACCGTGGGCCTCGCGAGGTTTGCTGGCCAAACATCGCATCAACGAGGTTGGTGAAGTCGAAGCCACCCGGGCCGAAGCCGCCATTGAAGCCGCCTATGCCGCCGCCCAGCGGATCGCCGCCGCGGTCGTAAAGGTCACGCTTCTTGGGATCCTGCAGCACCTCGTACGCCTCGGCGACGCTTTTGAACCGCTCAGCCGCATCCGCCTCCTGTGCCACATCGGGATGCAGCTTCATCGCAAGCTGGCGGTAGGCCTTCTTGATCTGCTCAGGTGTCGCATCGCGCGGGACGCCCAGGATTTGGTAGTAGTCAGGGCTCATGCGAGTTGTACTCATCCTTCGGAGAGGAATCGGCCGACAT
>JBKPTR010000051.1:0-7152 GCA_046735615.1 Actinomycetota bacterium | reverse complement strand
CCGTCCGTGACCTCATGATCAAGATCCGCGCCTTCATCAACGGCTGGAACGACCGCTGCCATCCCTTCATCTGGACCAAGCCCGCCGACCAAGTCATCGAGAAGATCAAACGTAAAAAGAACTCGTTAACGCGCCACTAGCTACCGCAGGCTGCTCGCCGACCAACTGGACGGCGTTGATGGCCTGTTTGCTGACAAGACCGCCGATGGATACGAGCGGCCGCTGGTGGCAGCCTGGGCGATTTCCCTAGACCGGGCCGACCAGCGGGATCCGGCCGGACTGGCTAGCTGGGCTGCCCTAATGATCGCGGTGCTCAACCCGGCCGGTGTGCAGGCCAAGATCATGAGGACTGAGGTCGTACGCCGTTTCCTGGCTGCGAAGGGCCGGCGACGCGAAGCGCTGGTCAGCATTGATGATCTGACGCGCACCACCCGGGCGCTGGAGTCGTACAGCCTCATCAGCTGCACCCGGTACGACGCCGGAACTGAGTTGAAGATTCGCGAAGTGCATATGCACCCCTTAACGGCCCGGATGACCCGGCATCATATGGGAGCACCCGCGGTCACCGAGGCAGTGGTTGTCGCCGCCGACGCGGTGATGGAGCTGTGGGGAGCGGTGGAGAACGACCCTCGTCGCAACCTGGATCTGCGAGGCAACGCGATCTGGCTCGACGGGCTAGGCGCGGAGGCACTCGCGTCATCCGATGGAGTGCATCCGATCCTGATCCGGCTGGGTTGGAGCCTCGGCGAGACGGGCCGTCCGCACCGCGCCGCGCGCTATTTCGAACGACTCGCTGATCGGATAGCGCCGATGCTAGGGAGCGGCCATCCGGACGTCGAGGACGTGCAATATGCCTGCGGGGTCTGGCATTGCAGGGAGGGTAAGATCGCGCGCTCCATCCGTGAGTTGACTGCCCTGCGAGACGCGACGAGTGGCGGCGAACTGGACGCGGAGCGCCGTGTAATCCGTACGCGGGTCGAGCTAGCCGCATCTCAGGGCTGGTCGGGCCAAGTCAACACCGCCCGTCGCGACCTGGCGCAGCTCATCGAGTATGCCGACCAGGCGCTGCCCCCCGATGACCAACTGACACTTGAAGTCAGGTACAGCCACGCCGTCTGGACGGGCCGAGCCGGCCAGCATGCGGACGCTGCAGGACTGCTCGCCGAGGTGCTGCAGAAACAGCGGAAGATCCTGGGAGACGATCACATCAGCACGCTGAAGACGCGGCTGGAGTTGGCCGTCTGGACGGGCCAATGTGGCCACAACCGCGACGCGCTGCTTCAGCTGCTGGACCAGCGCGACGACTGGATTCGGGTTTGCGGGCCCGACCATCCGGACACGCTGCGAGCCCTGCACACTCTCGCCCGGTCCCGCGGCCGGATCGGCGAGCTGAACAAGGCCCACGCCGAGATGCTAGCGGTCTACCGGCGCCGGCGTCGGATCCTCGGCGAGCGCCACCCCGATACTCTCAAGAGTCGACAGGATTTGGCGGTGCTGCGTGGACAGCTCAATGATCCGGAGCGCGCGGTATTCGATCTGATCAAGCTGCTGCGCGACCGCCTCAGAATTCAAGGGATGCGATCGGTCGAGACCTTTCGCACCCGCCGGCAGCTCGCCGAGTGGATCGCCCGCGCAGGTCATCCTGAGACCGGACTTGCCGAGTTGCGCTACCTTCAGGCCGACCTTGCCAGATTTGTGGAAGATGGGCACCCCGAATTGGCTCAGGTCGCGGCAACGATCGCTGAACTCAGCTGAGTGTCCTTCCTCCTGATGTCGGGAGAAAGGACACCTTGATTTGCCGTCCGTTGGCGATGTGCTCGGCTACCCGCCAGGCATTGGCCATGCTCGTCAGCGCCGGGTTGATGCCGGTCCGGTCGGAAAGGGGCCACCGTCTACCACGCCCGGACCTTCTGTCCTAGCTCGTTCTCAGCTCATTGGGTGTCCGTTTGTGTACGGAGCAGCCGCAGGCAGTGACAGCTCGCTCAGGCGAGCGTTGATGACAGCGGCAACGACGTTGTGCTTCTGAGCTGAGATGCAGCGTTGTCCGGTCAGATGTGCCGCGATGACCGGACCACTGAGGTCCTCGCCCAGCGCGGCCGCCCGATTCGAGAGGTCGTCTAGGGTCGTCCTGCACGCAACGAACGCCTCGAACAGACGCAACAGGTCCTCGTTGTCGATTTCGTCAGTCTTACTACCGAATCGGACGAGAGCTAGAGACTTTCTTTTTGGGCCATGGCCGAGCCTGAGGGTGGGAAGTTCCCGGTTACTATCTCGGCGCGAGAAACCATCATGGAGAAGCGGCCCAACGATCACAGCATCTCCAGCCCGAGCACGGCTGTGTTCCCAGCAACTACAAGCTACCCCTCGCGCTTGACTTCTAACCAAACATCCGCTTAGATCGATTTAGAAGAGATTTAGATCGATCTAAATAATCGGAGAGTTAATTCCATGGCGCGAGTAACGCTGATGGACGTAGCGCGACATTGTGGTGTGTCCCGCGCCACCGTGAGCCTGGTGCTGAACGACAGCCCACTGGTAGCGGCGAAGACCCGCGACCGGGTTCGCGAAGGAATGACCGAGCTCGGGTACGTCTACAACCGCGCTGCGGCATCGCTGCGTACCCAGCACCGCGACGCCGTCGGTGTGGTACTGACCAACATCACCAACCCGTACTTCGCGGAGTTCGCCGCCGGCCTGCAAGACACGCTGACCAGCAGCGGGACCGTGCCACTGCTGGCCGTCAGCAATGAAGACCGCGATCAACAGCACCGCCTGATCAAGTCCCTGGTCGAACGCAATGTGGATGGGATTGTGCTGGTACCGGCCCACGGCACCTCGCCCACCGACCTGCCGAATCTCCTCGGCACTCCCCTGGTGCTACTCGCCCGCCGCTTCAACGGGATGGATGTCGATTACGTAGGTGCGCAAAACCGCGACGGCGGGTACGCAGCCGCGGAGCATCTGTACAGCCACGGCTGCCAGCGAATCGCCTTCGTCGGTGGCTTCACCGACTCCTCGGCCCGGGAGGAGCGCGCCAGCGGCGTCGAGGAATTCCTGAATGACCACGGTATGGCCCTTGACTCGGGGCACTCCGTGGTGTGCGAGCCGGCGCGGCCGCAGGCACGGCAAGCGGCTATGCGGCTACTCACCAATGACTCCGATGTCGCGGCATTGTCTGTTTCAGCGATGTGGTGGCCTTCGGCGTCCTCGACGCGATCGCGGATATCGGGCGCCGCGTTGGATCGGACGTACGGGTGATCGGCTTTGACGACGTCCACGACGCCGGACTCAACCGACCCTCGCTCACCAGCGTTGCGGTGCCAGCTCGCGAGACCGGTCGTCGCGCCGGCCAGCTTGTCCTGGAACGAGCAGCGGGGTCGACAGAGCCGACCGTACGCGAGGAGTTCCCAACCAAGCTGGAGCCGCGAGAGACCTGTGGCTGCCCCCGTCCCCAACTAATGGCCTGAAACCGGGCCGTCTGAGGATCTTCCAACTATGCGAAATGTACCCGTGCTGGCGGGCGCCGAAGCCGCCCGGCTGATCGCCGACTCCGCGGTGATCACCATCTCTTCCTCGTCCGGGCTTGGCTGCCCCGACGGCGTACTGGAGGCGATTGGGCAGTGTTACGAGGAGACCGGTTCCCCAGCAAACCTCACCACCCTGCACCCGATTGCCGCCGGCGACATGTACGGCATCAAGGGCATCGATCATCTCTGCCGACCGGGGCAACTGCGCCGAGTGCTTGGCGGCTCCTACCCCTCCGGGGGATCCAAGCTTGATCCGCCGCTGATTCGCGAGCTGATCCACACTGATCAAATTGAAGCCCTCAACATCCCCTCCGGTGTGCTGTTCCAGATGCACCGAGCCGCCTCCACCGGGCAGCCGGGGGTGCTGACCGCGGTCGGGCTGGGCACGTACGCCGATCCGCGGATCGAAGGCGCCAAGATGAATGCCGTTACCGATGACTTCATCCAGCTCATGAAGGTCAACGGCAACGAGTACCTCTTCTACCCGGCGGTCAACGTTGACGTGGCGATCATCCGAGCTACCACCGCCGACTCCTACGGCAACCTCTCCTACGAGGAAGAGTGCAGCACCCTCGGTGCGCTCGATCAGGCGTACGCCGCCCACAACAATGGCGGCATCGTGATCGCCCAGGTCAAGAGGCTTTCCGACACCCAGCTCGCCACTCAGGCCGTTCATATCCCCGGGATCCTCGTCGATGCGATCGTGTTGGATCCTGATCAGATGCAGACCACCCAGACCTTCTATGACCCTGCCCTCTCCGGGCAGATCCACCGCGATCTCGACGACATTGAGCCGGTCGAGTTCGGTCTGGAGAAAGTGATCGCCCGCCGGGCGGCCGCCGAACTACAAGTCAACGCCGTTGTCAACCTCGGCTTCGGCATCTCCGCCGCCATCCCACGGGTATTGCTGGAGGAGGGTCACGCGGACGACGTCACCTGGGTGATCGAGCAGGGCGCGGTCGGCGGCTTCCCGGACCGGCTTCGCGTTCGGCTGCGCTTTCAACCCGCAGGCACTAGTGCAAAGTGCTGATCAATTCACCCTGCTGCAGGGCGGCGGCTTCGACGTGGCGATGCTGTCGTTCCTCGAGGTGTCAGGCGCCGGCGATGTCAACGTATCTCACCTCGCTGCCCGGCCGCATGTCACCGCCGGCGTGGGCGGCTTCAGCGACATCATCACCCGCGCACCCAAGATCGTTTACTCCGGCTACTTCACCGCCGGCAAAAAGGACATCCAAGTCAGCGGCGGACAGCTCAAGATCATTTCCGACGGCACGATCCCTAAGTTCGTCCCCGACATTGCCCAGATCTCCTTCTCGGGTGAGATGGCCCGCCGGCGCCGCCAAGAGGTGCTCTACGTGACGGAACGCTGCGTCATCGAGCTGACCGAAGACGGACTGACGGTGATCGAAATCGCACCAGGAGTCGATCTTGAAAAAGACGTCCTCGGCAAGGCCGGCGTACCGCTGCTGGTCAGCCCCGACCTGCGGGTAATGTCCGCGGCACTATTCCGGCCAGAACCACTGGGACTGATCTTGTCCCGCAAGCCGTCCCGGATCTCCCACCCTTCGTCCGCCACTCCACCCCCTATGCGATAGGAACCGTCCGTCATGCTCGCCACCCACTACGACTACGTGATCGTTGGCGCTGGCGCCGCCGGCTGCGCAGTAGCCAATCGGCTCTCCGCCGACCCCAACACAACCGTGCTGCTGCTCGAGGCCGGCGGCAAGGACTGGTCTCCACTGGTCCACATGCCCGTTGGATTCACCAAGCTCGGCGGCCCCCGCTACAACTGGGAGTTCTCAACCGTCCCGCAGCCGCAGCTGAACAATCGGCAGATGTGGTATCCGCAGGGTCGCACGCTGGGCGGCAGCACCTCGATCAACGCGATGATCTACATCCGGGGTCAGAAGGAGGACTACGAGGCCTGGGCGGAGCTGGGCAACAAGCACTGGGGCTATGAGCAGGTGTTGCCGTTCTTCCGACGCGCCGAGGCGAATGAGCGGCTGAACGACCGCTACCACAGCAGCGAGGGGGCGGTGAACGTCACCGAACAGGTCCAGCACAATCCGCTGAGCAAGGCCTTCGTGCGTGCGGCTCAGGAGCTGGGGGTTCCCTTCATTGCCGACTTCAACGGCGCAGTCCAGGAAGGCGTCAGCTGGTACGACGTGACCCAGAAGAACGCCCGTCGTGAGAGCACTGCGACCGCGTATCTGAAACCGATCCGGTCCCGGAAGAACTTCACAGTCGTCAGCCACGCACTAGGTCGCAAAATCATTGTGCGGAACGGCCGCGTCACCGGCCTGGACATGTTGATCAACGGCAGGCCGGAGCATGTACAGGTCGATCGGGAGTTGATCTTGAGCGGCGGTGCGATCAATTCGCCGCGACTGATGTTGTTGTCGGGCATCGGACCGGCCGAGGAGCTGCGCCAGCTCGGCATTCTGGTCGTCCATGACCTGCCCGGCGTAGGGAAGAACCTCCAAGATCACATGGATGTCTACCTGACCGCCGAAACCATCCCTGTCAGCTACAACGAATCCGACAGGCCCGACAAGGCCGCGATCGCCGGCCTGCAATACATCACCACCAGGACCGGGCCGATCACCGCCTCCGTCTGCGAGGCCGGGATGTTCGTACGCAGCGGTGCCGATGTGGCGACCCCTGACATCCAGATGCACGCGTTGCCGGCGTACGTGATCGATCACGGCCGGATGCGGGTCAAGGGTCATGGCATGACCATCAACACCTGCCATCTGCGGCCTCGCAGCATTGGCTCAGTGACACTGCATACCGCCAACCCAGACGACTCTCCGGCCATTGATCCGGCTTTCCTCACCGACCCGTACGACTGGGAGAAGTCGCTGGAAGGGTTTCGCTGGGGGCGGGAGATGATGCGCAGCAAGGCGTACCAGCCGTTCGTGATCAAGGAGTACCTACCAAGCGCAGATGTCAAGACCGACTCCGAGATCCGCGAGTACGTCAAGCAGTGGGCCAAGACCGACTATCACCCGGTCGGCTCCTGCAAGATGGGCGACGACGACCTCGCCGTCGTCGATCAAGAGCTCAAGGTCCGGGGCCTGGAGGGTCTCCGGGTGATCGACGCCTCGATCATGCCAAAGTTGATCAGCGGCAACACGATGGCCACCTCGACGATGATCGGTGAGAAGGGCGCCCACCATGTGTTGCGTGGCCTTACACCGCCCGACCCGAGCGACGGCCCGCTATGAGTGAATCGGCACCACCCGAGATCGCCGAGATCAGCATCGAGGCCGACGTCGTTGCCACCATCTGCATCAACCGACCCGCCAAGCACAATGCGCTGACCCCGGAAATGCTGGCGCAGCTCGAGGAGATCCTCATCGGCCTTGACGTCGACCGTGATGTCCGTGTCGTCCTCGTCACTGCCGCAGGAAACCGTTCCTTCTGTGCCGGCGCAGACATCAAACGCTTCAAAGCGTTGCCGCCGCTGGACATGTGGGCGCAATGGACCCGCCAGGGGCACCGGGTGTTCGACCGCCTTGCCGGGCTGCGGCAGCCCACAATCGCCGCTGTCTCCGGCAACGCGTACGGAGGTGGGTTCGAGCTGGCCCTGGCATGCGATCTGCGGATCCTGGCTGACGATGCC
>JBKPTR010000050.1:0-24296 GCA_046735615.1 Actinomycetota bacterium | reverse complement strand
CCCACCGAAATACGCTCAAGTCCACAATCCTTGCTTTTAAGGAGTTCTGGACGTCTACACACATTTGCGGACCCGCTGCCGATGTCTGGGGGTCAAGGGCTCGCGGGTTCAAGCCGGTGAGACATGGGATTCCCTGAGTCTGTGGAAGTACGCCATTCAAGTTACATCTGAGGAGATGACCGCTCGGCCAGCCGGAAAAGCCGTAGGGACTGCGGGAGTCTCTGTCGACGAGGGAAGCAGGTATGGGCAGGCAGACATTGAGGCAGGCAGCGAGGTTGGCAGCATCCGAGGTGCATGCGAAGCGTCGTCGTGAACGGGCCCAGCGTGACCGGCGGCTGGAGAAGCTGGCTATCGAGGTGTTGACTGCGCTTGGAGAACGAGATGCCACCACCGAGCAACGCGCGGGCGCGCGTTCCAGGGGATGATGCCCGAGGAATCCTTGACGGTGTCGGAGGCGGTGCAATGGTGCGCCGGAGCAATCGGCCACCGCGAAGCGGCCCGGCTTCGCCAGCTAGCCGCGCAGGCCCACAACAATAAGCCCGAGAATGACAGCACGAGGGCCGCCGACATTCGATGATGGGGCTCACAAATACTGCAGGCGCACGCGGAGTTTTGTGCAGTTGCCTCGACAAGACGCTTATGCGAGAACGCCAGGCAGAGTCAGGCGGCTAACTGGAGGGCGGCGTCGAGCTTCCCGCTTGTCAACTACCTACCGGTAGCTCCCCGTGCACGAGCCTGAGTGCCAACTCGTCAATCATGTTGCGCTCGTACAGTTCGATAGTGTCGATACTGAGCCCATGGATGCCTGCAATGCGCTCACGGCGCCGAGTGAGGGTGTCCGGCGCGGGCATGTCAATGGCGTAGGCGTTGCGCAGAGCCATGGCTTGCACGTCCTCACCGAGCGTGCGCACCATCCCGGCTAGCCGCTCATAGGCGACGCTGAGCGGGAGGTCGCCTAATACTTCGAGGACGTACTGGCACTCCGCGAGCTTGGCGAACGTGAGACCCCGGCCCCGCCGGATGTACTTCAGGTTGTCCCGAAGCCTCTCCAAGTCCACCATTCGCTTCCCCTATCTGCCCTATTACTGGCCCCACAAAGCCGCTTCTGGGTTCCCACAACGCGACGAAGGCTGTCTCCCCAGCCATAAGGGGTCAACGCCACGGAATATCGCCTCTTTTTGATGTGAGGTGCATCACATGAACGAACTCAACTCTTGCGCGCATGACGATGCGGCTGTACGCGTACGTGTTCCGTGGGTGTACCCAAATGATCGCGGGACGCCGGACCGATTGACTAGCAGTCTGACTGGCATGGGCGAGCAGCTCAAAAGTGATCTACATTGCCTCAGTTCAGTTCAAAGGAGCGTCCCCACGCTATCCAGAGGAACCAGACATACGGTTCGGACTGCTTAGGTGTGAAGCACGCCAGATCATCGTCAATCTCCGTGGCCGGAGCGTCGACCCTTCCAGGATCGTCCAGGCGCGGTTGCCGATTTGCACCGCGATAGTTACTCAGTTCGTTACTCACTTTTGGTGCGACGTCGTCACTCGGTCCCAGGCACGTGCCAATCGCTGGAGTTCCGACCTAACACCAAGTGACGCACCAGCGTGGTCGAACAGCTGGCGAGGGTGACTGGTTGCACGACATAGTTGGCGCCTGTCTCGGGACATGGTTGACACCTCTTGTGTGGAGGTGCGCCGTGGCCCGGGCCCAGTTGATTATCACTGCCGTCGTTGACGGCCGATCAAAAGTGAGGTGGCCCGCTCCTTGGGGGTGCCTGATACATTTCGCCGCGCTCATCTGAAGCCTAACTACGGCTACGCGCACCACCTGATCACAGGGCCATGATCATGCGATTGGCACCGCCGCCTGGTAACCCAGGAGCGGACCTACCCGAACGCTCCGGTCGCCTGACCAGTTGACGAGATCATCGCCGCCCCTGATGGGCACGGCTGGCCAGCGAGAACAGACCTGGGGCTACCAGCGCATCGAAGGGCGAACCGCGGACCCGGTCACCACCCAACCACCCTGCTGACGGCCCGAGCGCAAGTGATCTCCTCGATCAAGGAGTTGATCGAAGCCACGCAGCCTCCGGCACCGGCGGGCCATTGCGTTGCGTCAACGATCCGGCAAAACCCGCGGCCGTCGCAGCCCGAATCCTCCGGCAGTCGTCGCTAAGAACCCGAACATGCGCCCGCATGACACCATCCTCAGGTCCGGCTATATGAGGGCAATCGAGGAGACTCGACCACCTCCACGCACCCATCACCGAACGCACCGCTGCACAAGATCAACTGATGGAGCGGGATCAACGGGGGAACGGCGCACCGCGATACGAGCCTGCGCTCCGCCGGTTGCCGCGCTCGGCTGGTCCTAAGGCGGAAGTGTCATTAGCCTGGCCGCGGCCGGGGCGGCATCCGTCTCCCGCCTGATCTACATCTCCGACATACCTAGACCCGCTGGGTTTCCTGGCGAAGATCTTGGCGGGATCGACACCCATCCGAAGTCCGCTGGTCGACCTAGGGACCCACCGTTAGGACAGAGTCCGTGAGCTGGGTCTTCGATTCGGTTCGAGCAGCGGAGTAGGGACTCACTGCTCAAGAACTTACGGTGGCTACCTCGGCGTGACCGAGTAGTAGGTGACCCAGCCTGGCTCGGTCGTCGTGGTGAGCGACTGCCAACCCTCGGGTCCGGCGGTACCCGTTGGGACGGTTCGTAGGTGGATGACCGTCGTGCTCGTCATGCAGTCACCGGCGCGTAGCAGATTGTTGTTGCTCTCCGGGTCGCTGGGGAGAAGCGCTTTGTCGGTTGCGTTCGGGCAGCGCGCGGGATCCTGCAGGTAAGCGGCCTCGCTGATGCCGAGGATTCTCGGGAAGAAGGAGATCGGCTTGTGCTGCGGCCCAGAGCCGCCGTCATGTATATGCCAGGTCGGCGGCAGTTCCTCCGCGCTGGAATCGGCCAGCGCGACGCCCTGCCCGCTCATCGCCGCCAACGCAACAGCCACTACGCCCACAAACCACTTCCTCATCTGAATCACTCCCTTGACTCTGGCTGGACACGTAAAGCGTGGCTGTGGACGGTTTCAAAGCGCTTACAATTTGGTAATTGCGGCGGACGACTCGTCTGTTTGAGCGCTGACTAGCACATGTTGCTGGGTGCAGCGCTGTATTGGTTCGGTGGCTCGTTGGAGAAGGGACGCCGTGGATTTTCGGATTCTCGGTCCGCTCTATGTCAGCCGCGAGGGTCGACCGCTGCGGCTGGGCGGGCACCAGCAGAAGGTGCTGGTTTGCCTGCTCCTCTTGCACGCTAATGAGGTCGTCTCCGCCGAGCGGATTATCGACGCGCTCTGGGGCGAGGCCGCGCCGGCAACAGCTCGCAAGGCACTTCAGGTCTCTATCTCTCGGCTGCGTCAAATGCTCGGTGCCGGGGTCCTGGAGACCCATACGCCGGGATATCTGATTCGCGTTCAGAGCGGCGAACTCGACGCGCAACGCTTTGAGGGTTTGGTCGCGCAGGGCAAGCATGTACTCACGACCGGCGAACCCGGTCGCGCCGCGGCCTTACTGCGTACGGCGCTAGCGCTCTGGCGAGGACCAGCGCTCGAGGACGCGACGTATGAGTCATTCGCGCAGGCGGAGGCCAGACGGCTTGAGGAGCTTCGGCTGATTTGCTTGGAGGAGCGAATCGAGGCAGATCTTGCACTCGGGCGCCATGCAGATCTTGTCGGCGAGCTCGAGGTCGTAATCGACGGCTACCCCTATCGGGAGCGCTTGATCGGCCAGCTCATGCTTGCTCTCTATCGCTCGAGGCGCCAAGCTGAGGCATTGGCCGCGTACCGGCGGTCACGCGACCGATTGGTCGACGAACTGGGCATCGAGCCTGGTCCAGAGCTTCGCTCGCTCGCCAGCCGTGTGCTCAACCAAGACCCCGGGCTTGGCTGGACCGCCCCACCGGCCAGCGTCGGGAAGGTGATCAAGCCAACCGCCGCCTTCGTGGGCCGCAAGAGGGAACTTGCAGACCTCGGACACGGTCTGGATGACGCGCAACAAGGCCACGGCTCGCTGTTCCTGATTAGTGGCGAGCCCGGGATCGGCAAGACGGCGCTTACCGAGCAGTTCGCCGCCGGCGTCACCAAGCGGGAGGCTCGACTGATTTCTGGTCGCTGCTGGGAATCTGGCGGCGCGCCGGCATATTGGCCCTGGGTCCAGTGCCTGCGCACCCTGGTCCGGGAATCTGACTTCAGCATGCTTGCCACCCAACTCGGCGTAGCCGCGGCAGATCTCGCTGAGCTAGTCCCTGAGGTCCGTGAACTCACCCCTGATCAGTCACGGCCACTATCCGCCGATGCAGAAGGCCTCCGGTTCCGGCTCTTCGACGCGGTCTCAACCCTGTTGCGCCAGGAGGCCGAGACCAAGCCGATCGTGCTCGTCTTAGAGGATCTGCACGCGGCGGATGCGTCGTCGCTTCTGCTGCTGCGCTTTGTGGCGCAGACACTCGCCGACGCCCGTCTGCTTGTGATTGCGACAACCCGTTACAGTGACCAGACAGCGACCGAGTCGTTCGCCGGCACCGTGGCGGATCTTGCCCGAGGCCGGCGGTTCCACCACATTCGTCTTGGCGGCCTATCTCGGGAGGAGGTCGCGGAGCTTGTCGCCGCTAAAGGCGACGCTGCCTCTAGTGAGGAACTCGTCGACAGGATCTATGCGCGGACGGACGGCCACCCTCTTTTCGTCAGCGAGATCGCCCAGTTGCTCGCGACGGACTCTGAGGTCGAAGTTCTGCCGCAAGGAGTCCGCGCGGTCGTATCCCAGCGGCTGGGCCTGCTCAATGAGAAGTGCCGGGACTTGCTCGCCCTGGCGTCCGTGGTAGGCCGTGAATTTCACACGGACGTCTTGGCGGCAGTGAGCGGAGTTGAGGCGGTGTTTGTGGTCGATCATCTTGACGAAGCGGTCGCCATTGGCATGCTGATGACGGTGCCAAATCCTCCGGGCCGTTACCGATTTGCGCACGAAATCGTCCGTGAGGTGCTGTACGACGACCTGCCAGCCACCCGCGCGATGACTCTGCACCGTGCCGTAGCCGAAGCATTTGAGGCGATCTACGCGGCTGAACTCGATCTGCACGCCACCGAGCTCGCTCACCACTTTGCGATGGCTGCCCCGGCTGGCACCGCTGTGGAGGCTGTCCGATATGCCACAAGGGCGGCCGAACGTGCGCGTGACCAGCTCGCGTATGAGGAGTCAGTGCGTCTTTTCTCGACGGCTTTGGGCGCCCACGAAATGCAAGCGGACGGGGATGCGGGAACCCGGTGCGAGCTGCTGCTGGCTCTGGGGGATGCGCAGACGTCGGCTGGCGACAGAGCTGCGGCGCAGGACAGCTTCGTAAGGGCTGCAGATATCGCGCGCCAGGCGGGTTGGGCCGACAGGTTTGCTCGGGCCGCGCTCGGGTATGGCGGGCGGCTCGTCTGGGAGGAAGATCATGAGCGCACGCACCGCCTGTCCACACTGCTCGAGGAGGCGTTGGGCGCCCTCGGGGAGGACAACCCGCTGCGGGCGAGGGTGCTCGCTCGATTCGCGTGCGCTGCAGGCATGTACTGGGACTATCCGGTCGAGGTCCGGCGTCAGTGGCAGGAAGCTCGCAGCCGCGAGGCGGTGGAACTTGCTCGCCGTCTCGGCGATCCCGCGACACTGGGTTGGGCACTCACGGCCAGATTCCTCATCGTGTGGGGACCCGATCATTTGGACGAAATGGTGTCGCTCGCAGATGAAATCGTGATGATCGCCGAACATGCGGGAGCATGGGATGAAGTGGCCAACGGACTGGCAGTTCGCTACGAAATCCACCTGACGCGCGGCGAAGTCCACGACGCCCAGGGGGACCTGGAGCGCCACATCGCTCTCGCTGAGGAACTGAAGCTGCGTTCGCAGTCCTGGCACACTGCCGCCCATCAGGCAGAGCTCTTGTTGCTCTTGGGACGGTTTGCCGAGGCTGCGGCCTGCATCGATCAGGCGCTTCGGCGCGGCGCGGCCGCGCATTGGGGCGAGGCGATGCGGACGGCGGCCCAGCAGCGCGTTCTGCTCTTTCTGGAGCAAGGTGCCTTCGAAGGGGGTGGGGTCGAAGGCCTTCGGTCCCCGCTGGAACGCCTGGAAGCCGATCGTCCACAGGACAGGGTCTGTACAGCCCTCCTCGCCCGGCTCGATTGTGAACTTGGGCACGAGCGAGAAGCGCAGGCAAGGCTCAACGTGCTAGGCAAGGACGGCTTTCATATCGTGCAGCGGGATGCAGTTTGGCTGATGGTGATCACGGTGCTCGCTGACGTCGCGGCCATGGTGGGAACCCCGGAGCACATCAAAGCCCTCTACAAGCTGCTGCGCCCCTATTCCGCACTTGTCGGCGGTGGTCCCCACCTCCACTTCGGATCTGTGTCTCGGTACCTCGGCAATCTCGCTGCTGCCCTCTCTCGCCTCGACGAGGCTGCTCTATTCCTTCAGGACGCGGCCGAGGCGGATGACCGGATAGGCGCCCTGCCCTGGAGCGCCCATGCAAAGGCTGATCTTGCTCGGGTGCTGTTGACTCGAGATGCGCCCGGAGACCGCGAGGCAGCTGGCGACCTTCTTCGGGAGGCATTGACGACCTACCGGGAGCTGGGAATGACCACGGCTGCAGGCAAGATCACCGCCCAGATCCGCTGAACCCACGACTTGGGTGGTGGACACCTGCATTGAGGATCGGCGCGGAGGTCGGGGATCGGGCCCGTGAGGCGATCACGATTGGCAGCATCGGCCTGCTGCACGACCACCGGGGGAGTGGCAGGCTGCGCTCGACTTCTACGAGCAGGCGTTGCTCATTCACCGCGAAGTCGAAGGTCGACTTGGTGAGGCGATCACGCTGAACCAGATCGTAGCGTGCACGTTCGTGGGACTCCCAGGCTGCACGTCTGTTTTGAGCAGGCGCTGCCCACCTTCCGGGAGCTCGGACACTAGGAAGGTGAAGCCGCGATCGGCAGCGCGATCGCGTTTTCACCGATGGCCCAGCCGAGGTTCTGGCAGCTGTTCCGTGGTGGCCCCTGCGGAGAGCCGGCCATCCTGGGCGGTGCTGACCAACGACGTCTCTAACGCCTGCACCGAAGGAATCAACCGAGTGATCAAACAAACCAAGCGGGTCGGCTGCGGATACCGGTCCATGAACAACTGCCAGCGCCGTATCCTCAGCCACATCGCAGTCACCCGACCGCAAAAATCAGCAACATGAACGGGACCAACCCCGCTCAAATTGGAAGAGCCCCTTTGACGAGGCATTCGGCCGCGGCGCGGGAAACGAGAATCGAAGCCGTCGAATGCCTGATGTTCGTCCAAAACCGAGGTCGCCGCTGATCGCGGTGCTGTTGCGCTGGCCGAGGGCGATGCCGCGACCGCCCTACCGTTGCTGCGGAACCCGGCGTGCTCGACGTGGTGCCGCTTAGCCTGGCAACTGGGAATGTCAGGATCTGCTTCACCACTTTCTCGTTATGCCACCGTCTCGTGGTCACCCTGAAACGGTGACCTCTTCCGGGTGAAGCACGCCAGATGGTCGTCGATCCATAAGCCCGGAGCGCCGAAGCTTCCAGGATCGTCCAGGCGTGACTTCCCATTTGCACAGCAATAGTTCCTCAGTTCGCTACTCACTTTGGCGCGAGCTCGGCACCCCGCCCGAGTCTCGCTGGCAACCGAGCGTTCATCGATCCAGATTGGGCGTTGACTCCGGCGGTTCGGTTAGTGAATACTTACGGTTAGTGATTACTTACGGAGATGCTCGGGGCTGGGGTGCACTCGCGGACCGAACGCGGCGCGCGATCGTTGCCGCTCTGGCCGACCGCCCCCTCTCGGTTGGTGAGCTGGCCGCCGACATGCCGGTGAGTCGACCCGCTGTCTCCCAGCACCTGAAGGTGCTTAAGGACGCGGGCTTGGTAAGTGAGCACCAGGAAGGGACGCGGCGCATCTACCAGCTCAACCCGATCGGGCTGGCTGCGTTGCGCGACCAGCTCGACAGCTACTGGCGGCAAGCGCTCACCAATTACGCCGAAGTCCTGTCCGACGACATCCATCGCCCCGGCGAAGGCGGCGACCGAGCGCAGCATAGAAAGGACAACCCATGACCCAGACCGAAACGGCGGTACGCCGGCACGTCGTCGTCGACGCCGCGATTGACCGCGCGTTCTCGGTGTTCACCGAGCAGTTCGGAGACTTCAAGCCGCCTGAGCACAACCTGCTTAGTGCGCCAATCGCCGAGACTGTATTCGAGCCGCGGGTGGGCGGCCACATCGTTGACCGAGCCGTCGACGGCACCGAGTGCCGATGGGCACGCATATTGGTCTACGAGCCGCCGGTCCGCGTCGTCTTCAGCTGGGACATCAGCCCTCAATGGAGCATCGTGACCGACCCCGACATGACCAGCGAGGTCGAAGTTCGGTTCCATGCCGAGACACCGCAACGCACCCGCGTTGAACTGGAGCACCGACACCTCGAACGCCATGGGCCCGACTGGGGAGCCGTCGCCCGCGGCGTAGATGCCGATGGGGGATGGCCGCTTTACCTGGCCCGCTACGCAGCCCTCGTAGCGGAGGGCCGCTGACCAATGCCTGCGATCGTCATAGGTACGGAGGTCGAGCGTCCGGTGGCCGAGGTCTTCGCATGTGCAACCGATCTCTCAAGTGAGCGCTCCATAGCCCGGCCCTCGCTTAGGTCTTGGCCGGTTGACGCGCCGAACGTGCCCGTCAGGTCCCAGCACAAGCCGACTTGTCAGCGTGGAAGGGGGCCACGGTGCTACCGAACGAAGTCCGGAGAGGTAGATCAGTAATGCCTGCAATCAGCACTGCTCCCGACGTGTTGCGGACCACGCACCGCTGGACCCTCGTCCTCGGTTCGTTCGCCTCGTTTCTGGTAGGACTCGACGCGCTCGTCGTGACGACGGCGCTGCCAACCTTGCACCAGGAACTCGGCGCCGGAGTCGAGGGGCTGAGCTGGACGGTCAACGCGTACGCGCTGGCCTTCGCTGCCTCCATCCTCACCGGGTCGACGCTGGGTGACAGATACGGACGGCGACGCATGTTCATCGCCGGTTTGGCCGTGTTCACGGTCGCATCGGCGTTGTGTGCGCTGAGCCCAACCATTGCCCTCCTCATTGCGGCGCGCGCACTGCAAGGCATCGGCGGTGGCATAGCGGTGCCACTGGCGCTGGCGTTGATCATCGATGCCACGCCACCATCAATGCGGGGCAGGGCCCTCGGCGCTTGGGGCGCGATCACCGGGGTCGCAGTCGCGGCTGGCCCGCTCATCGGTGGTGCCATCGTCGAGGGTCTCGTCTGGCAGTGGGTCTTCTGGCTCAACGTCCCAGTGGGGATAGGCGTCGCCGTCCTGACCGCCTGGAAGGTTCGCGAAGGCCGCCGTGTCTTCGCTCACGTCGACCTCGTCGGCCTCGCCCTGGCCACGCTCGGTGTGTTCGGCATCGCCCAAGCACTCATCAGAGGCAACGAGACGGGCTGGGTTTCCGCCTCGATCCTCGGCGGACTCATCGGCGGCGTAATCGCCCTGGTGCTCTTTGTGGCCTGGGAGCGCCGGTCCGAGTATCCGCTGATGCCCATGATGCTGTTCCGCAACCGCGGTTTCAGTAACGGATGTGTCGCCAGCTTCGGGCTGATGGCCGGTGTGTTCGGGCTCGGCTTTCTCACCGCGCAATACCTGCAGCTGGTGCTGCACTACAACCCGCTCGGAGTCGGCCTGCGACTGCTGCCAGCGACTGGGATGGCACTGCTCCTCGCCCCCATCGCCGGCAGACTCGCCGACCGGATCGGCGAGAGGCCTCTGGTGATGCTCGGCCTCGGCCTCGAGGCGACTGGCCTCCTGCTGATCGGCGCACTAGTCACCGACACCAGTGGATACCGCACGCTTGTGGGCCCGCTGTTTATCGCCGGCGCCGGAATCGCCATCGCGTTCCCAACTGTGACGACCGCTGTCATGCGTTCCGTCGGCCCAGACGAGACCGCGGTTGCGTCCGGCATCAGCAACACCTTCCGCCAGGTTGGCGCCGTGTTTGGCGTCGCGATCGCTACCGCGATCTTCGCCGCCGAAGGCAGCTACGGCACAGCCAGCGAATTCGTCGATGGACTCAGCCCCGCCTTCATCACCCTCGGCGTCCTGTGCGCAATCGGAGTGCTCGCGGGAGTCCTGCTCCGGGCGCCCTCGGTAGGCAGATCCAGAACAGCGCTCATGGCGACTCCCCCTCGACGTGCACACGTTCGGTGACCAGGCCGAGTGCTACCGAGCCAGACCGGCAGTCCGCGCAGCCATTGACATCAGACCGATACTGGAGGTGCCGGATGCGGGTCCAGCCTGTACCCGGGTGTGTCCCAGGCGACCACCTGAACTCATCGGCCAGCGCGTCGATCTGGCTGCCCCACGTCGAGCGGGCATCGCCCACGACGGTGAAGACGCCTACGACCGTGGGCCCTGCAGATCCTCAGGCCGGCCGGGCTGGTTTCGGCGCGCAAGGATGGCACCAGGGTGTGCTACCGGCTTGCCGGCAGCGACGTCGCCGCCCTATAGGCCGAACTACGTGATGTGGCCTCAACCCGCCTGGCCAATGTCGATCGAGTCCGCGGCGCCTACCTCGGCAGGGTCGCTTATGTCTGCCACTGTGCGGGGTTGGTTGGCCGACAGTGAGTCGGGGTAGCAACAGCCCACTATCGCTGAGGACTTCCGCACCGCGCCCTTGTGGCGCCGATGTCGGTGCCGCGCGTCAAGATCGTGCCTGCGGGACACTGGCCCACCATGAGGTTCGCCTGCTGGACGAGGTGGAACGGGTCGACGCTGATGGCCGCGTTCGGCAGAGCAACGGTGATCGTCTGCGAAAGGCGGCGGCGGGGTGGATCGTGACCACCTCGATCCGGTCCCGCGACGCCTGGCCGCGGGCGCGTCCAGCCGCCCACGGCAGGGGAGTCACGGCCGTCGATGAACACCTGGTTCCGAAAGTGATCTTGAAAGGACGCTGTGTGTGTTGATCCTGAAGTGGCTTGTGGGGGGAGGTGCCACGGTTCGACGTTCGCGTTGCGATCATCCGCGCGGTGAAACCACCAGCTGGACCTTACCGCTGATCGGTGATGTGTTCGTCGTGAGGAGTGATGGTTCCGGCGGAGCCGTCGACGGTCACTAGCTGCCCGGAGTGCAGGCGCCGGGTGGCGTTGCCGGTGGCGACGACGGCGGGGATGGCGTACTCGCGGGCGACGAGGGAGGCGTGGGCGGCGAGTGTGCCGCCGTCGGTGACGATGGCGGCTGCTTGGGCGAACAGTGGCGTCCATGCCGGTGCGGTGGCTTTTGCGACAAGCACATCGCCGTCGCGGAACTCGGCGAAGTCTTGCGGGCTGTGCACGATGCGTACCGGTCCGGTGGCGCGGCCCACCGATGCCGGATGCCCGACGATCACACCCTCGCCGACCTCTCGCGCACCGCGGGCTTCTTGCGCGGCGCGGTCGATCACGTCCCCAATCAGCCTGACCGGCTGCCCGAGGGTCAACGGGGCGGCGAGGCTGCGTTGGCGCTGCCACAGGTGGCGGCGCTCACCCACGATGTCGACCATCGGCTCAGCCTTGCCGGCCATACGAGTGGCCACTTCGTTGCGGGTGCAGAAGAACACGTCATCGGCCTGCTCGACGGCACCGGTCGCGACCAGGTGCTCGCCGAGCAGGCGGACACAGGTCCGCAGGACCGGCCATGCCAGGGTGAAGTCGCGGGCCTGTTCCTCTCGGATGGCCGCATAGCGCTGATTGACCTGCAGCAGCTGCTCGAACTGGGTCAGCAGCCGTGGTTGACCGGCGAGAGCGGCCCGGCACCCGCGCTCGGCCGTGGCGCGCTGCTGGGCCAGCCGTGCGGGACGGTGGCCACGGTCAGCCATCGCCATGTTCGCCGTCGACAGTTCTGCGGCGACCGGGTGGTACCAGTCGGCGCTTTGCACCGCGTGCGCTGTGCTGACGGGTTGGGTGCCGGCTAGTCCGCGCAGCAGTACCTGGGCGCCGCCCTGCTCATCAGACAGCACCCGGGCCAGGTGCTGGCGGCAGAAGCGCGTTAGGCAGGCCTCCATTTTCCATGCCGACCCGCCGACGATCGCCAGATACCACAGGTAGATTCCGGCCTCCCGGCCGAGCTGGTCGACCAGCTGCGCCAACCGATAAGGGGGAGCTGTTGTGGCCTCGATCTGCGCATCGGTGACGAGCTGCCGGTAGGCGGGCAGGTGGATATTTCGCCATTGGTGGTCCAGATCGGACAGTACGGCGCGATCGGCAGCCGCTGGGTCCCGGCTGACCCGGAACAACGCGTTGTAGAGGATCTTCACCGCCCGGCCGCGGCCCTGCCACAACACCCGGGACAGCAGTTTGGGTGAGGGGATCGGGGCGGCGTTGTAGTACCAGCCGTTGACGAGGGCGTACCTGAACGGCACCCGAAGCCCGACGGTTTGGTGCATTCCGTCGAGATACCCGTCTTCCAACACCGGCAGCAGCCAGGTGGCGAACAACGGAGTGACCGCCTCGGGCAGCCACTCGCCGAGCCGGAAGTTACGCATCCACAGCCCAGGGCCCGGCGCCGTCCACGACACCGACTCCGGCAAGGCGGTCATCGGCCGAGCCTGCAACAGCCACAGCCGGCCGGCTCGGTCGATCGCCCACTCGATGTCTTGGGGCCGTTCACTACGGTCGGCGACGTCGCGGGCCAGGTCTGCCACGGCCTGAGCCTGCCCGGCCGTCAGCGCCTTGCCGCCGACGGGCATGGGGCGCGACATCCGGGCATCCCGTGCGGTGATGGTCCACTCCTCGCCGACCGCTTCGCCGGACACCAGCGGATCACCCAGGCCGGGCACGGCGGTAACGACCACCTGGTCACGATCGCCGGTGACGGGATGGGCGGTGAACGCTACCCCTGCCGCCGTCGGGTCCACCATCGCCTGCACCAGGACTGCCATCCCGGCCGTGCGGCCAGCGTGCCGCTGGTGGTACGCCGAGACTCGCTTAGCGGTGGTGGCGGCGACACACCGCCGCACCGCCGCGCCCAGCCCTTCAATAGGGACGTTCAAGTACGTCTCGTACAGGCCGGCGTAGGAAGCGTCCGGTAAATCCTCCGCGGCGGCCGAGGAGCGCACCGCGAACCGCTGTGCCCCTAGACGGCGTGCCGCCGCCGCAAGCGAGCTCTCCCACCCGTCAATGTCCAGCGCCTCGGCCGTGACAACCAGGCCCGGCGGAACGGAGTATCCGGCTGCAACCAGCTCGCCGAGGACACCCGCCTTCCCGCCCACCCGCGCCCGGTCAGCCGTAGCGGCCTGGAAAAGATCGAAGATCTCGGTGTTGTCGTGCATCACACCTCCATCATAGGTAGTAACACAAACTATTGCGATGCTACGCTAGTGGTGCTGTGCTGAAATCAAACGCCTCGAGGAGGCGACGCCTGTGCTGCCGATGCGACCCGAACTGCTGAAAGGCCACCTCGACGCGCTCCTGCTCGCCATCCTCGAAACAGGCCCGCAACACGGGTACGCCGTGATCGAGGCGCTGCGCTCTGGCAGCGGCGGCGCCCTCGATCTGCCAACCGGCACGGTCTACCCGGCACTCCACCGGCTGGAACGCGCCGGATTGATAGCCAGTGACTGGCAGACCGTCGGTGGACGCCGCCGCCGGTCCTACCACCTCACCCCAGCCGGGCACGCCGCCCTCGGCGAGCAACGCGCGGTGTGGGACCAGTTCTCCACCGCCGTCACTGCGCTCCTCACGAGCCGAACATGGCCAGCCACCGCATAACCACTCACACCGATATGCGCCCAGCAGGCGAGCTCGCCGGATACCTTTCCGACCTCGCCGCACAGCTACGCGGGCCACGCCGCGTCCGCGAGGCAATCCTCACCGAACTGCGCGACGGCCTCGACCACGCCACCGAAGACCACATCGCCGCCGGACTACCACCCGACCAGGCCACCACGGCCGCGATCACCCAATTCGGCACCCCACACGCCGTCGCCGACGCATTCAGCGGCGAACTCGCCACCGCCTACGCCCGCCGCACCATCGTCTGGTTCATCGCCACGGGCCCCCTCGTGGGAATCTGGTGGCTGCTGCTGCTTCATCCAAGCCCCTGGCGCACCGGACTGATCGCGCTCCTCGGGGCCATCCCAGTCATCCCGCTGATCGTCGTCGCGATCGCCACCGCAGGCGGAACCCTCGCCACCACCGGGCCCCTGATGCGCTGGCTGCCAGAAACTGGCCCGCGCTGGGCGCTGGCCGCCACTACCGCCATCGCCACGCTGTGCATGGTCGGCGACCTCACCATGATCACCATCCTCATGCTGTCCGGAATGCCGACACGGGCGCTCGCGGCCATCGCCGTCGCCGCCAGTCTCACCCGCATCGCCTGCAGCATCACCACGGTGCGACACACCACCCGGATGGAAGCCGGTGACTCGCATGTTCGATGGCGCGCCTCCGGCAGGGCTGGCATCGCCGACGAACCCCGGCACGCACGCTTTGACACCCGACAGCCAACGCAAAGGCCATGATGCTGGTCGGTGAGATCTTCGGCCTCCCCATCCCGGCGCAGGAACCGGTCTTCGCCACGTTCGCTATACACATCGCATTAAGAACCCTGCCGCCGTCACCGGTGCGATCACCGCGACCGCGCCTAAACGACCCGGACGCCACTCGCGCACGGTCTGCCTGTTGACGCTCGGTGGGGATCTTCGGGGCGTCAGCAGTCGGCGCCGTCCAGTAGGAACGTCGCTATGCGTCCCTTCCCCTTCAGGTCGCTCGTTCCGCGCGGCCGTACGGCGAACCCCGGACCGAGCGCGGCCGCGACGCGATCGGTGACGTGAATCTCCCCGGGCAGCCCGTGGGACTCCATCCGGCTCGCGGTGTTCACGGTGTCGCCCCAGAGGTCGTAGATGAATTTGCGCCGGCCGATCACGCCCGCCACCACCGGTCCCGTGTCGATCCCGATCCGGACGGCAAGCCAGTTCCGTCCGGTCCGCTCGGCGATCGCCGCGATCTCGTCACGCATTGCGAGCGCCATGCGGGCGACCGCCTCGAGGTGGTCTGGACGTGGCTCTGGCAACCCGCCCGCCACCATGTAGGCGTCGCCGATCGTCTTGATCTTCTCGACGCCCTCCGCATCGGCGAGCCGGTCGAACGCGGAGAAGATCTGGTCCAGAAGCGCCACGAGTTCGTCCGCGGCCATGATCAACGACCGCTCAGTGAAGCCGACCAGGTCCGCGAAGAGCACGCTGACCGTGTCGTAGTGATCCGCGATCACTCCGGTCCCGACCTTCAGGCGCTCGGCGATCGGCTCTGGCAAAACGTTCAGCAGGAGGCGCTCCGACCGCTCCCGCTCCGCCTCGAGCGCGCGACGCGCCCGCTTCCGCTGTTCCACGAAATACCTGAGCATCACATACGCGCTAAGGGTGAGCCCCATCACGTTCAGCACGAAGAACGTGATCACGAAGCCCGTCGGGAGCGCCGCCGGGTGCTGCGAAAGGCGATGGTCGAGCAGCGCGAGCACCACGAGCTCGGCGAAGAACGCTACAAGCCACACCACCGAGCGCCGTAGCCCCCGCAGGGCGAGCGCCGCGAGCGGTGTGAAGATCGCCCACAAGATCATCGCGCTCGATGCGACGAAGCCGCCGAGCGAGGCCTGGAGCAGGGCAGGCAGCACCAGGAACGCGAGGAGCTGCGTGGTGCGAAACACGCCGAACCGCCGCGTCCGCGCCAACACGATGAGCCCGACCACCGTGGTCAGCTGGTATAAGGCCGGGATCGCCGCCGACGTGGGGTAGCCGTAGGCGAGGTAGGTAGCTACCCAAATCAGGGAGATGACCGTGATCACCATCGACGCGAAGATCAGCGTTCCATGGCGAAGGCGCTCGTCATGAGGATCCTCGGGCCTAGCGCCGAGATCGGACAGTCGATCGAAGAAGCGCATGATTGACCGGTTCGATCCGCGCCGGGGAGGACCGGGAAGAACCTGCGATGCGGCCACGCCGCTGATGCTAGCTAGCTACCACGACCTCCGACATTGTGTTGCTGCACTGGCCTCCAGCGCCGAGTGTCTGCGAGCAGGGGAAGGAGGCCTCAGCAGGCCTGGTCGGTGGCAGCGCGTATCAGCACGTGCGCCTTGGCTGTGTGGACACGCGGTGCGACCTGCGCTGCTCCCGACGCTTCTGCGTGCAACATAGGACGTTGTACGCGAGGGGTCCGCTCCAGCCGCGCCGGTTGGGCTCGGGGGCTTCTCCTGATCGGGGACTGGAGTCAGGGTGCGGCCGGTTATCCACAAGTCGCCGCGCCAGGATTGCGCGCCCGTGCGACGCGATTAGCGTCGTGCAAATATCTGCTGTCCTTTGACCGCCACGGTCCGAACGGTCCCTTAGGTGGATGAAGGATCGATGGGGAGGTGCGTGGTGCAGACTGGGCTCGGCCGCTTCACTGAGTGTGTCTTGGCGTGGAGCCTTGCTGCCGGTCTGGTCAGCTGCAGCGAGCCCGATCCCCAGCCGGGCATCTCGGTAACCCCGGTTGCTTCGTCTCCCGCCATAAGCAGAACCCCCTCTCCCACCCCATCCGCTGACGAACAGAACCTTCGCGAAGCCGAGCGCGCTGTATTTCGGTTCTGGCGGGTTATCGATCACCTGTCGGCCGACCCAGACTCCGATCTGACCGAACTCACGACGGTTTCGCGAGGTTCGGTAGCGGCCCAGTGGGCAAGGAACATCAATCAAGATCGCTACGACCGTGTTAGATCTACCGGAAATGTTGTCGTTCGGAGGGCAGCGGCCAAGCTGTCCAAGCAGTCAAACGTGTTCGATGTGACCGCCTGCATTGACGTGAGCAAGGTCAACGTCACCGACAAGAACGGCAAGTCCGTAGTTCCAGCCGACCGGCCAGATCAGGTCAGTTACGACTACGCCGTCGAGATGGACCGACAGAAGTGGTACGTGGTCAAGGAGAAAGTGAATGGCACGTGCTGAGGAGGCTCGCTTTGAGGCTAGCTGCGCTCGTGCTGTTGAGCGCATGTTCATTTGTCACCGGGGCCCAGACGGCCAGCGCAGACCTTCCGGTGCAATGTTCTCGCGGCAGTTCCTACAATCCACGGACTGGGAAGTGCGTCATCGCAGTCACGCCTCATCCAACCGACACGAAGGATCCCGGCACGCGAAGGCAGTCCGGATCACAGCCGGTCACCAGTAACGCCGAGCAGAAGTGTGTCTCGTCATACTCGGGCAAGGAGGTGCCGTGTAGCGAGGGCGGTAGCTGGTGGTCGAATGATCGTGACTGTTATGTGAGTCTTGCTGATCCTCCGCCGCCCAGGTCCGACCCGCAGTGGGAGGGCCACAGGACAGGCGCGATCTATGAGTGCTATTCGCCGGCGCTCGTCGGGACCCGGATGTACACGTTTTGGTCTGCAACTTCTCCCGCGGGCCCTGCGGCACCTCCTGATCCCCGGGTGCTGGCGTTGCGGGCGATCGCGACTATGCGCCTGCGGGCGATCGGGATCGGGATTGTGCCGGAGGCTCGGGCGGGGAGTGTCGGAATCGTTGGGCTGCCGACGTGGATGTGGGTCGTAAATCCGGGTCAGCATACGTGGGGGCCGATCACTCGAACCGCGTCGTCTGCGGGATTCAGCGTCACGGCTGCGGCGAAGGTGCAGAGGGTCGTCTGGGCGATGGGTGACGGCAACACGGTCACTTGCAGTCAGCGGGGCACGCCGTACGCGGACTCGTTCGGCAAAAGCTCAAGCCCGGATTGCGGCCACACCTACACCCGTCAGGGCACCTACACGGTGCGGGCGACCTCGTACTGGCTGGTGTCCTGGGCCGGGATCGGGCAGAGCGGCACGATTCCGCTGGATTTCACACGCACGGCGATGATCACGATGGGCGAAGCCCAGGTGTTGATCAGATAGCAATCGTTCACGAGCCAAACCCTTGGGGGACAGATCGATGTCGGTAACGACTGAAGCGAAGCGCAAGCCCACGACCGAGCGCGCGAAGAAGACTGCGGAAGCTGCCGGGACGCCAACGACGGCGAGGGATGTGATCGCGACGCCGCCGAAGCTGCGTCGTCGCCCGCTGCTTGTGGTGGCGTCGATCGCCGCGGTGTGCCTCGGCGCGTTGTTCGGCGTGTGGGCCTACACCTCGATTTCGACCGCCCAGGAGGTGGTGGCGGTGCGCTCGAGCGTGCAGCGTGGTGCGCTGATCAGCCGCGACGACCTGGTCACGGTGCGGATTGGGGTCGATCCGGCGCTCAGCCCGATTCCGGCTACCGAGCTGGACGGCGTGGTCGGTCAGCGGGCCGCGATGGACCTGCCGGCGGGCGGGTTTGTGACGCGGGACAGCATCGCTTCGACAGTCGTTCCGGCTCAGGACATGTCGGTGGTGGGTGTGGCGCTTCCGGCGGCGCTGCTGCCCGGTGAGCCTTTGCGTGCCGGCGATCAGGTGCGGGTGGTGGCGACGCCGGGGCAGCAGGGTGACGTCGACGAGGGGGAGCAGCGGTCCATCACCGCCACCGTGGTCGGCATCTACCCGGACTCCGACAGCGACCAGACGGTGGTGAGCGTCCAAGTGTCTTACGATCAGGCGGCGGAGCTGGCGGCGCGCGCCGCGACCGGCAAGGTCGCGTTGGTGCTGGATTCCCGGGAGCGTTGACCCGGATGGCTGTCATCGTGCTCGCGTCAGCCTCCGGCTCGCCTGGGGTGACTACCTCGGCTTTGGGTTTGGCGTTGACCTGGCCCCGGCCGGTGCTTCTGGTGGAGGCCGACCCTACGGGCGGCTCAGCGGTACTCGCCGGCTATTTCCGCGGCCTTTCCGCGCATACCACAGGGCTGATCGACCTGGCCTGGGCGCATCGGGAGGGACTCCTAGAGGATGCGCTTACTGAACTGCCCATGCCGATTCCTGACTCGTCGGCGTCGCTGCTTCCCGGGGTGCGCTCTCACACACAGGCGCGCAGCCTGGCCGCGTTGTGGGATCCGCTCGCGACCGCGCTGAAGAGGCTGGACCGGACGGGTGGGGACGTGATCATCGACGCCGGCCGGCTCGGCCTCACCGGTTCACCGGAACCGCTGATCTATGCAGCGGACTTGATGTTGTTGGTTATGCGCTCGGACTTGGCCGCTTTGGCGGCAGCGAGGACATGGGCCGAAACTCTGCGGAGCAAGTTCGATGAGCTGGGGACGCCGGCCAAGGTGCGGGCATTGTTGGTGGCGGAGGGCCGGCCTTACAGCGGCCGTGATGTTGCCAAGGTGTTGGGGCTGCCGGTGGCGGCAGCGCTGGCTTGGGACGAGGCTTCCGCCGCAGTCTTTTCTCGGGGCGCAACCCCTCCGCGACGGTTCCTGGGCCGGGCGCTGCCTCGGAGCTTGGGCGCGGCGCGGGCGGCTATCGAATCCGCCATCGCGGCGGACGCGGCCCAGCTCGCTGCGCCCGGCGTGACCGGGAGGTCTTGATGACCGAACAGGCATTCCACGATAGCGATGGCCCAGCCGACCTGCCGCTGTTTACGCAGGTCCTGTCGACCCGCCCGGGGCGGGTCCGCTCAACGTTTTCAATGCGCAACAACCCTGCCGCCAGCCGTGAGGACCTGACCGAGGCCGTGTCACCGCCGGACACCTTTCGGGTCACCACAGCGCCGCAGGGCTGGGGTCAGCCGCGGGCCGCTCGGAAGCTGCGCATCGGGATGGACTGGTCGCTGGTGGCGCGGCTGCGAGCGCAGGCGTCGGAGCGGTTGAGCGCTTCATTGGGCGAGGAGCCTGGCCATCTGGACCGGGACGCTCAGCAGGAGCTGGGCCGCTCCATCATCCTTGACCTGCTACAGACCGAGGCCCAGCAGCACCTGTCCGCCGGCAACGGGTCGTGGTCGATGGCGGAGCAGCACGCTGTCGCGAAGGCGGTCTTCGACGCCTTGTTCGGGCTGGGGCGGCTGCAGCCGTTGGTCGACGACGATCGGATCGAGAACATCATCATCACCGGCCATGACACGGTCCGCCTGGAGCTGACCGACGGCACGATCATTCCGGGGGAGCCGGTCGCCGACAGCGACTCCGAGCTCATCGAGTTCCTGGTGTTCCTGGCCAGCCGGTCGGAGGTGAACGCTCGGCCATTCAGCCCGGCCCAGCCGCGGCTGCATCTGCGGTTGGACGGAGGGTGCCGGCTGGCCGCAGCAGCATGGGTGACCTCGCGGCCGTCGGTGGTGATCCGCCGGCACCGGCTTCGCCGAGTCAGCCTGAATGACCTGGTGGAGCTGAACGCCTTGACTCCGCTGGCAGCATCGTTCCTGTCCGCTGCGGTCAGGGCACGCAAGAGCATCGTGGTCGCCGGACCCCAGGGTGCCGGGAAGACCACGATGGTGCGCGCATTGTGCGCCGAAATCCCTCCGCATGAGGCGATCGGCACCTTCGAGACCGAGTACGAGCTGCACCTGCATGAAATGGCGGATCAGCACCCGATCGTCCACGCCTGGGAGGCCCGCCCGGGGTCGGGCGAGCGTGGGGCCGATGGTCGGCAGGCGGGTGAGTTCAGTTTGGATGAGGCGCTGTACGACTCGTTCCGGTTCAACCTCTCGCGGCAGATCGTCGGCGAGGTCCGCGGCCGGGAGGTGATCGCGATGATCAAGGCAATGGAATCCGGGGCAGGGTCGATCAGCACCACCCACGCGGGGAACGCGGAGGCGGCTTTGCGGAAGCTGGTGACGTGTGCGATGGAGGCCGGACCTCATGTCACCCACGAGTACGCCACCCGAGCGATCGCGGAGAACATCGACTTGGTGGTGCAGCTGCAGCTGGAAACCACCTTGGAGGGCGGGGTGGCGCGCCGGGACCGGTGGGTGTCGGAGATCCTCGCCGTCACCCCGGGCGAGCGGGAGAAGGGGTATGCGACAACCCATGTGTTCCGGTCAGCTGGCCGGATCGCCGCCGCGGGGGTGCTGCCCGATGAGTACCGGGACCTGGAGCGGCACGACTTCGACCTGCGCGGCTTCTACGCCGAATCCAGCGAGGGGGCGTCGTGACGCCGCTCATGCCGGGACTCGCCGGCGCGTTGCTGGTTGCCGGTCTGATCGGCATCGTCGCTGGGCTACGCCGCACGTCGCAAGGACCTCCCGCGCCGCAACGATCCCGGCTAACGGTGGGGGGCCGGTTGCGCTCGGTCACTCCGCGGACCCGGATGCTGCTCTTGGTGGGGCTAGTGGTTGGCGTGCTGCTGGGTTTGCTGAGCGGCTGGCTGGTCGCGGTGCTGGTGGTGCCGGCCGCATTGGCTGGCCTTCCCATCCTGCTCTCGGCGCCGCCAGCCACGGCGCAGATCGAGCGGCTGGAGGCGATGGAGGAGTGGACCCGCTCGCTGTCTGGGGTGCTGACCGTCGGGGTCGGGTTGGAGGAGGCGCTGGTTGCTACGTTGCGGTCGGCACCGGATACGATCCGGCCTGAGGTGACTCGGCTGGCGGCCCGGCTAAAGGCCCGCTGGTCGACCGAGCAGGCGCTGCGGATGTTCGCCGACGACCTGGATGACGCAACCGGGGATCTGGTCGCGGCGAACCTCATTCTGGCGGCCCGCCGCCGCGGCGCCGGCGTGGCCAGTGTGTTGGAGAGCTTGGCGGAATCGGTTGCTTCCGACGTACGCGCTCGCCGGGCGATCGAGGCCGACCGGGCGAAACCCCGGGCCACGGCCCGCTGGGTCACCCTGATCACCATCGGTGTTCTTGCGGTGCTGGGGTTGACCGGCAGCTACATCACCCCGTACAGCACCCCGCTCGGCCAGATGATCTTGGTGCTGCTGCTCGGCGCCTATGTGGCCACCTTGGTGTGGATGCGCCGGATGGCCGCGGGTAAGCCGCTGCCACGGATCATCGGAGCGACCGCCCGTCAGCAGGCCCGGTCATGACAACGGGTCTGCAGCTGGCACTGGCCGGCGGCGCCCTGGTCGGCATCGGCGTCGCATTGCTGCTGTGGCGGCTGGCGCCGGCTCATCCCGACCTGGCCGACGCGTTACAGCGGCTGTCCCCGGAGCAGACCCGCCGCAGCGTCGAGGCCATCCCGGGTGCGGCCGACAGTCGGCAGCGGCTCGGCGTGTGGGCGTTGAAGAGATTGCCGGCCGCGGCGTGGGCCCGCACCCCGACCCGGGATTTGGCGTTGCTCCGGATCCCGCTGGCCCGCTTCTACGGGGAGAAGGTGTTGTACGCGGTGGTGGGGCTGTGCATTCCGCCGCTGCTAACGGCGTTGTTCTACCTGCTGGACCTGCCGTTGCCGGTCGTCATCCCCGTGGTGGCCACTATCGGTTTGGCGACGGTGATGTTTTGGCTGCCGGATGTCAATGTCCGCGACGACGCGAAGAAGGCCCGGGCCGAGTTCGCCCGCGCACTGGGGGCCTACATCGACCTGGTCGCGTTGGAACGTCACAGCGGCAGCGGCACCCGGCAGGCCATGGAGGTGGCCGCGGACGTCGGCGACAGCTGGGTGTTTCGCCGGCTGGGTGAGGAGCTGGCCCGGAGCCGCTGGTCCGGGCTGCCGCCGTGGCAGGCGCTGCACTCACTGTCGACCGAGCTGGGCCTGCCCGAGCTGGCCGATCTGGCCGACATCATGCGGCTGTCCGGCCAGGAAGGCGCCCAGGTGTACAGCAATCTGCGGGCCCGCAGCGCCGGCATGCGGTCGGCGATGCTGAACGCCGAACTGGCCAAGGCCAACGAGATCGGGGAACGCATGTCCATCCCGATGAGCATCCTCGGGGTCATCTTTTTGGCCATGCTGATCGGCCCCGCGCTGTTCCGACTCCTCGGCGGCACCTGATGCCTCCACACACCCCTCAGCCGCCAATGCTGCTCTCGAAACCACCCACGCTGAATCTGCGGCTCGTCGAAAGGAATTCCCAATGCGTCATCCCCTCCTGATGTTGCACTTGCTCGGTCTCCGGCTGAATGATCAGCTGCACCAGGTAATGGAAGCCAAGGCCAAGGACCCCGAACGCGGGTCGGTCACCATCGAGCAAGTGGCGTGGGCCGCGGCGGTGATCGCGATTGTCGCTATCGCGGTCGCCGCGATTAAGGCCTATGTCACCACCCAGGTCGGCCGTCTCTAGCTACCCAAGATGTCGAGAGTGCGCGGGCGTCTACGACGGCTACGCCTTGCCGCCGTCGGCAGCGGTGAGCGGGGTTCCACATCGGTGCAGATGGTGATCTTGATGCCGGTGCTGTTCTCGGTGATGTTCCTCGGACTCCAGGCCGCGCTGTTCTACCACGCACGGACCGTCGCGATCGCCGCCGCGCAGGACGGCGCCCGGGCCGCCGGCGCGGAGACCGGCACCGCCGGTGACGGCATCGCGGCCGCCACATCGTTCATTGCGGCGGCCGGCGGACCGGACGTGCTGCAGAACGCCTCGGTGTCCGGCAGCCGCTCAGCTACCGAGGCGAGCGTGACCGTTCGTGGTGTCGCGTTGAGCGTCATCCCCGGCTGGTCCCCGATCGTGGAGCAGAGCGCCACCGTCCCCGTGGAACGGATCACCACCGGATGAGCCAACAAACGCGACGGACCAACCGGGAGCGGGGCTCGGCCACCATCGAGGCGGTGATCGGCGTCCCGGCCTTTCTGCTGTTCGTGCTGTTGATCATCGCGGCCGGGCGTATCGCGATCGCTCGGCAGGCGGTCGAAGCCTCAGCCGCCGAAGCGGCCCGGTCCGCATCGATCTCACGCACCCAAGGCCAGGCCGAAGCCAACGGGGTTTCCGGTGCGGCGGCCAGCTTGCGGAACCAGGGTGTGCGCTGCACCGCGCAGCGGGTCAATGTCGACACCAGCGGCTTCGCCGCACCGGTCGGCACCCCGGCGTCGGTCACCGCCACCGTCACCTGCATCACCGACCTTTCCGACCTGTCGGTACTTGGTCTGCCGGGCAGCCGCACCATCACCGCCACCATGTCCTCACCCATCGACACCTACCGGGAGCGCTGACGATGCACCTACACCGGCGACGACGGCGGACGGATCGAGATCGGGAGCGGGGTTCGGTGAGCCTCTGGATGCTCACCGCCGCGTTCGCCATGATCATCCTGGCCGGGCTGGCCGTCGACCTGGGCGGCCAGGTGCTCACCCGACAGCACGCCAGCAATGTGGCAGCGCAAGCAGCCCGGGCCGGCGGGCAGCAGCTGCAGGCCAGCCGGGCCATCCGCGGCCAGGGCGTGCGCACCGACCCGACGAGGGCGGTGGCCGCTGCCCGCGCCTACCTGGCCGCCTCCGATGTCACCGGAACGGTGCAGCTCCGCGGC
>JBKPTR010000049.1:0-23418 GCA_046735615.1 Actinomycetota bacterium | reverse complement strand
GAGGCGATACCGCCAGCGACGGCTCCCATGCAATAGGGCACCAGTACCGAGGAGGCGGCAAACGCAGCACCGAATATACGGCGGTGATTCGTCGTGACAACCGCCTTCCGGAACGCGAAGCTCGCACCACGGAGCACGATGCCCAGGGCCGCAATGGTCAGCGGCACGAAGAGCGTCAGCGTGATTGAGGCGTACGCCTCCGGAAACGACGTCCACAAGATCACGAAGATGAAGATCAACCAGACGTGGTTGGCTTCCCACACCGGTCCGATCGAATGTTCGATCATGTCTCGCGGATGCTCACCCCGCTCAGGCCCGCCTGCGATCAGATCCCAAAAGCCCGCCCCAAAGTCAGCACCCCCGAAGACCGCGTACGCGACCACAGCCAGCAGCAGCACCACCGCGACCGCGGTGCTCACCCGACCGCCTCTTCGCGCTGTGCAGACACCTCGGTCACCGCGCTCGGGCCGTACGGGGTGTCCTGATCAGTAAACCCTCCGGCTCTGCGGAACCGTCGGCTCATGCCGCGCAGCACCAAGATCGTCGTCGTGCCAACCAGGGCGTACAAGATCACGACGGCGAAGAAGGTGATCCACACCCCGGTGTTAGCGGTCACCGCATCCTCGACCTTCATAAAGTTGTAGACGATCCACGGCTGCCGGCCGACCTCAGTCACCACCCAGCCAGCCTCCAAGGTGATCACCGCCGCGGGCCCGGCCACGGCAGCGGCCCGGAGAAACCACTTGGTCTGCGGCATCCGCCGCCGGAAGACCCATGACAGCGCGTACCACACGGCCAGCAGAAACAGCGCCGTCCCGAAGCCGACCATGATGTCCCAGCACAGATGAACGATGTTTGTCTCCCTTATGGTCGGCCGTTGATCAGGCGGCACCGAATCCAAGCCCTGGACGACGGTGGCCTTGCCGGTGCTGGGATCAGAGAGCCACGACGCCAGCCCGGGAATCGGAACGCCACCAGTGACTGTGCCGTCCTCATTGAGATGACCCAGCAGAGTCTCGGGTACGTCGCTGCTGGTCGTCGGCACCAACTCAATGGCCGCGAACTTGACCGGCTGGTTCTCATACACCCAGCGGGCCAACCCGTCGCCGATGCCAATCTGGATCGGCGCCGCGACGGCTCCGACGCTGAAGGCGATCACGAAACCGAGGTAGTGGTAGCGGTCACGCCGACCACGCAGCATCCCCGTGGCATACACCGACGCGATCAGGAATCCGCCCACGAGGTAGGCGGCAACCACCATGTGTGCCGCCTGCCACGGCATGGAGTCATTGAAGATCACCTGGACGGGGCTGACCGTGATCACGTTTCCGTTGGAGTCGAGGGTGAAGCCGGACGGCGCGTTCATCCAGGCGTTCGCGGCAACTACCGAGATGCTGCCGAAGATTCCGGCAAGGACGATCGGTACCCCGGTCCAGAAGTGTGCCCATGGCTTGAGCCGTCGCCACCCGAAGATGTAAATCGCGATGAAGATCGCCTCGGTGAAGAAGAACAAGCCCTCGAACGCGAACGGTACGCCAAAGGCCTCCCCCCACCGCCCCATGAACCGCGGCCACAGCAGTCCGAACTCGAAGGTCAGCACGGTGCCGGTCACCGCTCCGACGGCAAAGGTCACGGCCATGTACTTCGACCACCGCTGGGCCAGTGTCAGGGCATCCCGGTCGTTGTGCCGCAGCCCGCGATAGTTGGCGATCAAGGTCATGAAGGCCCACGACACCCCGAGCGGAACCAAGATGATGTGGAATGCCAGAGTGAACGCCATCTGCGCGCGTGCCCACGGCACCGGGTTCACGAAGACGATGGCCGTCAATGCGCTAAGTGTCGAGGTCACAATGACGCTGATCCTCTGATTGGGAATGTCACGAACAGCTCACCTCGACGCGACTACTGGTCTATGACTTCCTGAGCCTGGCTGACATACCGATCCCTCGGCATCACCCGCCCGGGGTGATGTATGCCCGCCGTCGACGGTTGGACGATTTCTACGGGCCCGCGAAGCGTCTGAAGAGAGGCGACAGCCATGGCTGACACAACAGTGCTTGTTGTTGGGGGCGGATTCGCCGGCGTCACCTGCGCCCAGCACCTCGCCAAGCAAGATGTCGACGTGGTCTTGCTCGACCGGAACAACTATCACCAGTTCCAGCCGATGCTGTATCAAGTGGCCACGGCCCAAATAGCTGCTGCTGACATAGCTCGGCCGTTGCGAGGGATCTTTCGCCACCACAAGACCGTGGATGTCCACGGTACGGCCGCGGTATCGATCGACCCGGGGGCGCGAGCTGTCACCACTGCCTCCGGATCGGTGCTGTCGGCGGACTACCTGGTGGTGGCCGCCGGAGCCCAGGCAAACTTCTTCGGCACATCCGGAGCAGTCGAGCACGCCCTTCCGCTCTACTCGGTCAACGACGCCGAAAGACTCCGCGCCCGCATGCTTGCTGTGCTCGATGCGACAGAGGAACACCCCGAGCTCATCGAACAGGGCTCGCTGAACTTCGTGATCGTCGGCGGCGGGCCGACTGGAGTTGAAACAGCGGGGGCCGCTGGCCGAAGTTCTCAGAGACGTAGTCCCTGAGCGATACCGATCGCTCGCGAAGCCTGCCACGGTGCACCTAGTCGATCATGGGGATGTCCTGCTGGCACCGTTCTCCGACAAGGCCCATGCCTACGCCGCGGAACGGCTGGAACGCGATGGTGTCGTGCTCCATCTCGGTGTCGGGGTCAAGGAAGTCTTCCCGGACAGAGTGATGCTCACCGACGGCACGACGATCATGACGAGGACCGTGGTGTGGGGCGGCGGCGAGAAGCCTGCCGATGTTGTCACTACAGCAGGGCTCGAGCCAGGACACGGCGGACGAATCGACGTACAGCGCGACCTGACTGTTGCCGGATATCCACGGGTGTATGTGCTCGGAGACGCGGCGAACATCCGTGACGCAGACGGCAGGACGCTGCCGCAGCTCGGATCAGTCGCTCAGCAATCAGGCGCCTGGGCTGCCCGGAACATTCTTGATGAGATCGCGGGCAAGGAACGCACCGATTTTCACTACAAGGACAAGGGCATCATGGCGATGATCGGCCGCAACGCCGCCATCGCCGAAATGGGGCCGCACCGGCACGAGGTTGAGGGCCCCGTGGCATTCGCCGCCTGGCTTGGCGTACACGCAGCGTTGCTCAGCGGTACTCGGAGCAAGATCGACGCCTTCATCGCCTGGGGATGGGACTACTTCAGCAAGGACCGCGTCACAGCGATTGTGGACCGACCAGACGACTCCCGAATCGAGTGGGAAGACGACGACGAGGGAGAACGACCCGAGTTCGATTCCCATCCAACGCACTCCTCACCCTCGCAGGGTGAGGACAGGCCCCGCCCTAGTTCCTAGCGTGGTGTGAGGGCCAGGAGACATCAGGAGGCCGGCGATGGTGGGACGAGACGGCTCAGCGGGATCCGAACAGCAGCAAGCCGATGTGTTCGTGATCTTCGGCATCACGGGCGACTTGGCGAGGGTCATGACATTCCGCTCGCTCTACCGGCTGGAAAAGCGAGAGCTGCTGCAATGCCCGATCGTCGGGGTTGCCGTCAGCGACTGGACCGTTGATCAACTCGTGGAACGGGCGCGCGAGTCAATCATTGGGACTGGAGAACAGCTGGACGAAGATGTGTTCAAGCGGTTTGCTGCGCGATTGTCTTACGTGTCTGGCGACTTTGCCGATGCGGGTACTTACCACCGTGTCGGTGAGGCGATCAACGACGCCAGGTGTCCGGTGTCCTATCTCGAGATCCCGCCGTTCCTGTTCGCAACTGCGGTCAAGGGACTCGCCGAGGCAGGACTCACCAGGACTGGACGCGTTGTCGTGGAGAAGCCCTTCGGCCACGACCTGGCCTCGGCTCGGGCCTTAGCCGATGAACTCCACCAGTACATCGACGAGTCGCAGCTGTACCGGATTGATCATTACCTCGGGAAGATGGGGCTCGAGGAAATCCTGTACCTGCGGTTCGCCAACACTATGCTCGAGCCGGTCTGGAACCGGAACTATGTCAAATGTGTGCAGATCACCATGGCGGAAGCCTTCGGCGTTGAGGATCGTGGCCACTTCTACGACCCGGTCGGCGCACTTCGCGACGTGGCGGTGAACCACCTCATGCAGGTCGTAGCGGCCGTTGCTATGGAGCCGCCGGCAGGCGGTGACCCCGCGACGCTGAGCAATGCCAAGGTCGCACTCTTCAAGGCCACGCTCGCAGCCGATCCAGCGGCGTACGTCCGCGGTCAGTATGAGGGTTACCGCAACATCGACGGTGTTGCCCCTGACTCCACGACTGAGACCTATTCCGCACTCCGACTAGAGATCGACAACTGGCGCTGGTCCGGCGTGCCGTTCTTCATCCGCGCGGGCAAACGCCTGCCCGTGACACAGACTGAGGTGCGACTCATCTTCAAAGAACCGCCGCGGCTGGGCTTTGGTCGTTGGGGGAATCGTGCTGCGGAGCCGGATCATCTCGTGGTCCGACTGGATCCTTCGACTGGTCTCCGCATTGTCCTCGAGGCGCGCCGCGCGGAAAGTATGCAGCCGGAGTCGATCACCTTGGACATGACATTTGCCGAGGAGGGCGGTGAGGGACCGACGCCGTACGAGGTGTTGCTCCGCGCTGCGATGTTGGGCCAGGCCACCCGGTTCACCAGGCAGGACGGCGTCGAGGAGACCTGGCGGATCATGCAGCCGCTGCTAGACGAGCCACCAGATGTGCACTCCTATAGCCCTGGTTCATGGGGGCCATCCTCTGCGGACGGCCTAATCGCCGAGTGTGGCGGCTGGCAGGACCCATGGGTGCCGTCATGACGGCCAGGCCGGCTGCAACCGCAGCACTCGACCAGTAGGAGGAGCATCACTATGCCGAAAGTGTTTGGCCTGCACGAAATCGAGTTGCGCGCAGGAGTGACGCCAGAGGAGTACGAGCAGTTCTTCACCAAAGAACTCGCGCCATTGCCCGAGCTTCAGGGGTGGAAGAGCTATCTTCTCAAAGCCGATCGGGGGGAGCGGGCCGGAAAGTTCCTCCTCCTATTCGAGATCGAGAGCATCGAGGCCCGTGATCGGTATTTCCCCCGACCGGATGAGGCATCGGAAGAGGTCCAGCAGTACCTGGAACAAAATCCCGAAGCCGCCGCGGCCTGGGAGAAAGACGACGCCTTCAGATCCGCGGACATATCGACTGACTACATCGTGGTTGGCGATTGACAGCGTCAATCAGACAAAGCCGCACGCTCGCAAGATAGAACGGGATTGGTCGTACAGCATCAGCTCAAGACATCAGTCCGTGCTCATGGGCATACGCTGCCGCTGCCGTCCGCGACGGCACAGCCAACTTGGTGAAAATGTTGCTCAAGTGACGCTCGACTGTTTTTTGACTCAGCACCAGGGCCTGCGCAATGTCGGGATTGCTCCGACCCTCGGCTACCAGTTTCAGCACTTCTACTTCTCGCTCAGTCAGACCGCCGGGCCGCGCCCGATGCAGCAGCCTATCGACCTCTTCTGTTGCCGGCGCTGCGCCCATTTCGGCAAGGCTGCCGCGGGCAACCGCAAGCTCCGATCGGGCCGAATCCTCATCACCTAGCTCGCGTAGCGCACGCGCGACCAGAACCCGAGCCCTCGCGGTCTCGTACGGCGATCCGATGTCGCTCCAGAGTCGACACGAGTCCCGAGCCTGGCGGAGCGCCTCGTCCATCTCTCCTGACGCCAGTTCGACGGTTGCGGCCGCATACGCCGCCGCTGCCTGGAGAGCGGAGCTGCCGAACGCCGACGCAATGCCGGACAGCTCGTCGGAGTATTGCCGGGCCTCCTCCAAAAGTTGTGCCGCAACCATCGCCTGCACGGCAGCGGGAAGCAACCATGATCGCTGCACCGGCCCTTGCGCCTCGGCCAGCAATCGGCGTACCGCCGGAATCGCCGCTGCGGTCCGGCCGCGGGCCAGCCAGGCCAACAACAGCCCCGGCTGTGGCTCGTGGCCGAGCTCGGCGGCCTGCCGGTACGCCGCCTCGGCCTCGTCGAGCTTGCCCCGGATGCGCAGCACGTCGCCCTGCTCGGCGAGGGCTCGTCCAGCCGGCGCAATCGTCCCCTCCGCCTGGTACCGGCGCTGGGCGAGGGCAAATTCGGCAAGTGCCTCATCGTAGGCGCCTCTAAGCCGCATGATCTGCCCTCGGTGCAGTGAGCATTGCCCGGTGAACGGAACGAGGCTGGGCTGCGCGTCGCACCAGCGTGTCAAAGCCATCGTCCACGAGGCCGCACGCGAGAAATCCGACAATTCCTGGCACGCCTCGATCATGGAGCAGTACACACTTCCGGCGATGATCGGCGAGACCTCACCGGCCGAGATCCCGACCATCGCCTCATCGAGCAGCGCGAGCCCTTCACGGACCCGGCCGGAGTAGATCATGATCCGGCCCTGGCAATTCAACCCTTGAGCGACTAGGTCTGCGTCCTGAAAGCGGCGACCGGTCTGAACCACCCGCGCGGCTATGTCCTCGGCCCTGGCGAAGTCACCACGGAAGAGGTGCTGGAAGAACTCGTGGATCAGCAGGTAGCCACGTTCAACGATGTCCTCGGGTTGGCTCTCGAGAAGACGTTCGGCTCGAGCGACCCAGCCGCCTCCAACCGCCATCTCCCCACGCGTATTGAGCACGAAGCCAAGCCAGAAGGCGAAGCGCACGGCACCCAGCGCGTCACCGTTCTTGATTCTGTCTTGGTAGCCGGCCTGCAGCGCCCGGACGGCATCGTCAGCATCACCGATGAGGAAAGCAGCGGTCGCGAGAGCCATCATGTCAGCAACGCTGAGGTCGCCGGCACTCTGCAGCCGCTCGAAGGCGAGCGCCCAGTCGCGACGCTCGAATGCCTCGCGCGCTTGGCGCAACTGGTCGATAGTCAGATCCCGTTCGACGCCCATTGCGCAGCCTCCCGCTCAGAGGTTACGCGCCACATGGCTCAGGCGGCGACTGCGTACACCCTTCCCGATCGTGCGTCGATCTGCTGCGCGACGTACGCGGCATCTCTGCCGACACCGGCGAGCACCGTCGAGCTGAACGCGTACTGGAACGCCAGCCCACAGAAGAAAAGCCCCGGAGCTTCCGGCACCACGCCACGGAACTCGCGCGGCCAGCCGTCAGCACCGAAGATCGGCAGGTCGATCCAGTCGAACACCTGGCGAAATCCGGTGCACCACACCACATTGCTCACATCGTTGAGCACTCTGCCGTCATCGAGGACCGGTCGCCCGTCCTGCACGCCCGTCACGCGAGCCAGGACTCGCTCCACGCCGCGTGCTCGCAGGTCAGCTCGCTTCACGCGCAACATCGGTCCACCGTGGGATCGAATCTCCGGCATGGCTTTGCGGCCAATGGCTGTGCGTCGGGTGATCACGTGCTGTCCCAGGAAGAGAAAGATCGGAAAGACCACCCGCGCGCTCCAGTGGTCTAGTCGCACCGGCATCTGACCGGGGTCGCGACCGGCGAGGATCGTCGGATGCGTAGGCGCAACCTCGAATGCAACGTCAGTGCCTGAGTGCGATGCGCCGACAACCAGCACCGGACCTGGCTTGAGCTGCTCGGGTCTGCGGTATTCGCACGAGTGCAGTTGGCGGATCGACGGGTCGAGGTCCAAGGCAAACTCGGGAATGCGCGGAGTGCGGCCGAATGTCCCCGTCGCAACGATGACGTTTTCGGCGACAACGCGGTCATTTCCCAGCCAGAGCATGTACTTTCCGTCCGCCGCTTGTAGCCGGTCGACGTGGGCGAGCGTCCGGACGGGGAGTGCGAATCTCTGGGCGTACGAGGCCAAGTAGTCGGCGACTTGGTCCTTGGTCGGATAGGACCACGCCGGCGCGGGGAAGGGCATCCCTGGCAGGCCGTCGGACCTGGCCGGCGAGTAGAGACGCAGCGAGTCCCACTGGGCGCGCCAGTTGTCGCCGACATGGGAATTGGCGTCGAGGATCAAGCAGGAGCGTCCTCGTTGCCGCAGATGGTACGCGGTCGCAAGGCCGGCCTGGCCAGCACCGATGATTGCGGTTTCGATGTGTTCGGTACTCATGTGAACCTCCGGAAGGGAATCTGCTGCTGGGTGACTGGGACGAGCCGCTGGCGTAACGCAGATGCCAGAGGAGCATCAGTCCCGAAGTGACGACGTAGAAGGTGTGCAAGGCCCAGATCGGGCCGGGGGGCAGCTGAACCACATAGATGCTGTGCACTGCATTCCCGACGTTGGCTAGGACGAGATTGCCGCGGCTGTAGGAACGGAGCTCCTTGGTTCGTGCGGCCTTGGTCAGCATGGGAAGCGTGCTCGCAGCGAAGAGAACAGTCGACACCGTGCCCGCCAGAATCGCCACGCTTGACATAGCAGGGACGCTACGGAGGACGAGCCTGGCCCCGCGTCGGGTCAGATACCCATCTTCGAGGCGCGGCTGATGGGTAAATCCCCGTACGAATCAGCAGCTGGAATTGAGCGGCCAACTTCCGGGGTTGGATTCACGCTTTCCCGAGCCAATGCCAAGCGCGAGCCCGATGACGCCGGCAATCAGCAAGATCGGATAGATGAGGAGTCACCGAGTGCGTAGAGCACGGCAACGTACTTTCGAGCAAGATCAAGTACGGCTGGCGCCGAGGTGGGAAACAGGTCTTCGAGGGTATAGGTCCCACATGAGTGCCAGAGATTCCTGGTCAGCAACAGTGCTCCGCATCGTGGGCAGATGCTGATGGTGGGAAGGCCGTCATCCGTTTCGGCGCGTCCCACAACAGCCCTTCTGCCGAGAGATCTGCAGACTTTGCCCGTCCCAAACAAGTTTTCATGGTCCTCAGCTGCTGTGGAAGGCTAGCGAGATGACGGAACCTCAGCGGGTACGCAAGGTCGTGTCGACCGTGCTGCCCACCGCGCACGGCACCTTTCAGATGCACGGGTACGCGGTGGAGCCGGGCCGCGAACATGTGGCGCTGGTGCTGGGCGATCTCGCCCACGCTGGGAGTAACGGCGACGTTCCCCTCGTCCGTGTGCACTCCGAGTGCCTCACTGGCGATGCGTTCGGATCCTGGCGCTGCGACTGTGGCGAGCAGCTCGACGCCGCGATGCAGGTGATTGGCCGCGAGGGTCTGGGCGTTGTGATCTATCTACGTGGGCACGAGGGGCGAGGGATCGGCCTGAACGCCAAGCTGCACGCGTATGCGTTGCAGGACGCCGGCCTTGACACAGTTGACGCAAACCTGCGACTGGGGCTCCCCATCGACGCCCGCGATTACGGCGCAGCCGCGGCCATATTGAGAGATCTTGGTCTCAGGAGGATTCGGCTGCTCTCCGCGAACCCGGACAAGAGCGCTCGGCTTGGTGATCTTGGCATCGACGTGACCGCCAGGCTTCCGCTGCCGGTCACCGAGCGGGCCGAGAACGCCTCATATCTGGCCACCAAACGCAACCGCATGGGTCACGACAGCGCCCCCAGACTGCCCGACGTGTGGAGTGAGCTACTGCAAGGCAGGGTGCCCACGCGTGCCGGGGCCGGGCCCGAAGCGCTGTTGCTCGAGCGGTACGGGTCCCTTGTCGCTGCGGGCCCAACGATCACGATCGCCCAGTTGGCTCAGAGCGTCGACGGCTTCATCGCATCGAGAACCGGTGACGCCAACTACGTCTCGGGCGCCGAGGATCGCGAGCACCTGCACCGGCTACGCGCTCTGGTGGATGCCGTCGTTGTCGGAGCCCAGACGGTCACCGCGGACGATCCCCAGCTGACGACACGTGCGGTGGCCGGGCCTTCTCCGGTGCGCGTGATCATCGACCCGCAAGGACGTATCCCGCCGGACTCCCGGGTGCTGAACGACGGTCGCGTCAAAACCTTGTGGTGCGTAGCGACTGGATCTGAGGCGCCACGAAAGCTGGCGGGGCACGTCGAACTCGTCACCCTCAATCTGGAGGCAGGACGGTTTCCGCCCCAGGCCCTGCTCGACATGCTCCGGGCGCGCGGTTTGGGACGCGTACTGATCGAGGGCGGCGGCCGGACTGTCTCAGACTTCTTGGCCGCGGGCGTGCTCGACCGGCTCTACCTGACGACTGCCCCGATCTTGGTTGGAGATGGGATTCCCGGCGTACGTTTCGCGGGCGCCGATCTGCTCGCGGACGCCATTACCGCTTCGGTACAGCGGTTCAGCCTGGGCGCCGACATCTGCACGGTCTTCGACTTCGCGGCGGCTCCCGAACCATCGTCCGGGCAGGGCCAGGGCGTCACGATGCCCAACCTCAATCCGGAGGATCCCGAGCGCGAACTGGGAGCGTCGTAGCTCGAACCAGTCGGTCGCCGCCGACGCAAGGCTGGCAGTCTGGGCCACCGCGGCATCGAGCCGCTCCTGGAGAAACTGTTCGACAAAGGCCCAGTCACTAGATGCGGTCAGCCGCCAGGGCGTCTCCTGGGTGCGTACCGTGAATCCGCCTGCGCACAAGGCATTGACGGCCAGAGTGTTGGCGTCCGGACCGGCCTTGCTGGCGCGCCGCTGATGATCATTGAACGCATCGAGGAACAACTCATCGTCAGGGTCTGCTGGGCTTATGTTCAGCGCACCGGTGACCGAAAGGCTGAAAAGAGCCGGCACTTGGTTCTCGATCACGGCGCGGCATACTGCGTCGATCTGGTCGGTGGTCAGCACATCGAGCAGGGCCGAGCAGGAGACAAGGCGTCGATCGTTTCTGCGGTTGGCCAGGAGCCGCCCGAGCGCCGGCTCCACGCTGCCATCGATGATCATCGTGTCGTTGGGCAGCGGCAGCGATCGGCTGATCGCGGGATCATGATCAAGATGGATCCAGCGCTGCACAAACGGGAGGCGCGGCGCCAGCCAGCGCTGGTTGGCGCCCGTCCCGGCGCCGAGGTCGATGATCTCCAAGACGGCGCCGAGACCACAGTTGTTGATCAGGTAGTTGATCAACTCGGGGAGGAGGCTGCCGAGGGTGGCGGCACGGGCGGAGGTGTCGGCGGCCGCGCGGGCGGCGAGCCAGGCTGGGTCGACAGCGGGCTGTGCAGGCGATACAGGTAGGCGAGCACCGCCTGTGCCGTCTGCTGCCACCCGGGCAGGGTATCTCGTCGGGCCAGCGCCGCCTGCCGCCAAGAGCGCCGCAACCTCGGTTCAGTGAGCCACCTGCGTAACACAGCTGCCAGGCCTGCGGAGTCACCGGCTGGGACGGATGTGCCAGGTGTCGCACGGCTGTGCTTGGTCGCCCCTTCCTGGAGTGCCTCAATAGCGCCCGTGCCAGCGGAGACGACTGCCGGGATGCCGCGAGCCAGCGCCTCGACAACCACCAGGCCATACGTCTCGATCCGGGACGGCAGCACCAGCAGATCAGCGGCATCCCATTTCTGATCAAGCGCCGAGCCAGCCAGCGCCCCGGGTACCAAGATGCGATCGCGCAATCCCGCGGCCACGATCTCCGCCCGCAGTCGAGAGGCGTAATCCGGATCAGGTTGGTCGGACCCGATCAGGTCAGCCGTCCACCGTAGGTCCGCCAGCTGTGCCAGCGCGTGTACCAGCGTGAGCGGATCTTTGGTCGGCGTCAGCGATGCGACGCTCAGAATGCGCGGTGGTCCCGAGTCCTGACTCCCCCGCGCCACGGGTGCGGGCGAGACGCCTGGAATCGCCACCCCAACATCGGAACGCCCGTACCGGCGGAACAGCTCAGCAGCCGACCAGCGGCTCGAGCACAGCACCCCAGAGGCGGCCTGCACCGTCTTCGCTTCCAGCGCGGCGTACCGCTGGCGCTCCATGGGCTCCAGGCCCACTTCGTCGCTGATTGGCAGGTGGACCACGACGGTGACTGCGTGTCCGGAATCGACAACCGCCGCTACAACCTCGGGCGAGCCACATCCCACGATCCCGTCGACCAAGCAGGCAGGCTCTGCCCGCAAGGCGCGCGCGAGCTTCATATGGCTGGATGCGTCGCCCTCCGGCCAAGAGCCGGCGAGCCTATGTAGCCGTACGTTGACGCCAAGCGCCCGCAACTCGGCGACAAGAGCCCGGTTGTAGACATTGCCGCCGGTGGGATCGTCCCGGTCCCAGGTGACGAAACCCAGCGGGGTGCCTGAAGCCGCCGACATCTCAGTCGAGCGTCATGGTGTACCCCGCCCAGGCGTCAGGATGTTCGCGCAACGTCACATCCAACCTCGTGAGGCCACGATCAGGGAGTGACGTTGCGACGCGCTCGGCGATCAGCCGTGCCATGGCCTCGGTGGTTGTCAGCGTGCCGGCGAGTTCCGGATGCGCGTCGAGATTGCGGTAATTGAGGTCGCTCAGGGCACGTCTCAAAACGTCGGAAGCCTCGCCGATGTCGATCACGATTGATTCCGGCGTCAGCGTCTCGCGCCACAGCGTCAACTCGACCACGTAGGTGGCGCCATGCAAGTTCTGGGCCGGACCGAACGCCGGATGGGGCAGACTGTGAGCGATCATCACATGATCACGAACCGTCAGGTGGAACAAGATCAGGCCTCCTCGTCACCGGGGTAGTCGATCACCTGGCACAGCGTCTCGGCGTCGTTGTTGAAGATCATTTCCATGGTCTGAGGTAGCGCGCCGAACGGTGCATGCCCGGTGATGAAGGCGTCAAACACAGGATCTTTGAGCATCCGCATCGCAAGTGCCAGCCGATCGCTGGTGCTTCGCCGCGATCGGCGCGCAGAGGCGACAGTGCCGACCTGGCTCGCCCGGATCGTCAGCCGCCGGGAGTGGAATGCGGCACCCAGGGGCACTCGCGGCTGCACTGTCCCGTACCAGGAGAGCTCGATCAACTCGGCCTCATCGCCTAGCAACTGCAGGCTGCGGCTGAGGCCCGATTCGGTGGCTGAACAATGGAAGACAAGATCATTGTCTGCTGCGGCATCGTTTGGGTGCACCAGCTCGACACCCAACGCCGTCGCGAGCGCTGATCGGGACAGGTTCACATCGACAAGCTGTAGCCGATCGAGTGGAAAGCTCCGCAGCAGGGCGGCCAGTACGCCGCCCACCATGCCGGCGCCCACGACGGCGACGCGGTCGCCCAGCCGCGGCCCCGCGTCCCAGAGCGCGTTAATGCCCGTCTCGACCGTTCCGGCCAGCACTGCGCGATCGCTCGGCACCTCATCGGGCACTCGGGTCAGTGCGCTCGCCGGCACCACGTAGCGATCTTGATGTGGGTGTAGGCAAAACACCCGGGCTCCCTTCAGATGATCTGGACCCTGCTCGACGACACCGACTGACAAGTATCCGTATTTGACCGGGCCCGGCCAGCTCCCGACCTGAAACGGCGCGCGCATAGATTGCCCGACCTCCGAAGGGATGCGGCCCGCGTGCACCAGCATCTCGGTGCCGCGACTGATGCCGGAACAGATCGTGCGTACCAGTGCCTCGTCGGCGCGTGGAACCCTGGCAGCTTCGGTCCGCAGTACACCGTGCCGCGGCGCCATCGTCCAGTACGCGGTCCAACGTTCGGTCGCCATCCCCGCATTCTCGCCCTAGTTCAGAGCTGCTCGCGCATCGCGCTGTATTTGATTGCTCGCTTCGCTCGCTGCGATGTTCGCTTGATTGCCGCCGTCTTCGTCGGAGCTGACGGAACCGAAAAGCGCTGTTCCGCCATCTCCTCCTGCAGATCGGCGGCGGGCCTCCGGTCGTGGGCAGCAGACCTTGCTGGGTCGGGAAGCTTCGCTGAACTTCGTCGGCCCAGTGCCCCATCCAGGCTGTGCACCGCGTATGCAAGCTCCTGAATTTCTGGCTCAGCATTCGCGGCGATTTGCGCGAACGCGCCGTCGTCCTTGGGGCCGCCTCTGTTGATGATCCCGGCTTGGTCAGCCATCTCGTCATTCCCCTCGTGCGGGTTCACCTTGTTTGGCTTGACGCTAAACCAGGGGTGCTGGGGGCGATAAGCGACAGCTGGGGAAATTAACGGAGCCCTCGCAACTGGTGGCGAGCGACAAGGTCCGGCACCTCAGCGAAATCGAAGGAGAGACCGAAGCGCTCCGCGATGGGCGCGGTAACTGCCGGATCCGGCCGGCCGCCGGCTGCGGCGGTCGCCTCCGCCAGCTCCATGAAGTACTTTTCGAATCCGGCCGGAGTGATGATCTCGATCATGCGTGCCGGCGTCATACCGGCATTCCACATCGAGTGCAGCTCGCCACGCGGCTTGACGATGTAGCCGCCCGCGCTGAGCGAGACCTCCCGACCGTTGGAGCGGAAACCGATCTCGCCGGAGATCACACACGAGATCTCGTCTTCGTGGGTGTGGATGTGCGGCGGAACCAGTACGCCTGGGTCGAATGTGTGCTCGACGATCGAAATGCCGCCAGTTTCGGATGCGGCGAGCTTGACAGTCGCTGTGAGGCCCGGAACGAGGGTCACCTCGCGGCTGTCGGGCTGGACCACGGCGAGGCGAGCGGACGGTGCTGCGAACATGACAACCTCCTGCATTTTCGTGAGTCACTGCTGTATCGTCATTTAGTATCATCGTCCGCTGTCGATAGAGTGTTGTCAATGGCTGAACAGACACGTATTGCGAAAAGGCGTCGGTCTTATCAGCTGCGTGCCCGAGCTGATTCGATGGATCGAACCCGGGCACGGATTACTCATGCTGCGCTGGAGCTCCACGGAACCATCGGTCCTGCCGCTACCACGATGAGTGCAGTTGCCGAACGTGCGGGCGTCACCCGCGCAACGCTTTACCGCCATTTCCCAAACGAGGAGTCACTCTTCGCGGCCTGCAGCGCTGAGTGGCGGAGTGCGAACCCCGCACCGGATCCGGCTGCTTGGGCGGACATTCCTGATCCGTACGATCGGCTCGCAAGGGCACTCCCCGCACTCTTCGGCTGGTACCGATCGTCGGAGGCGATGCGTGCGAACCTCCTCCGCGATCTTGCGGCGCTGCCGCCAGCAATCCGCACTCGTATCGAGTCCTATCCGCGGACGGTCACAGACGTATTGGACGCCGGCTGGCCGCATCGGTCCCGACTGCGCCGGGCCGCGATCGGCCACGCGGTCGCCTTCGAGACCTGGCGGTCGCTGGCGCACGAAGGCCTGACGGACACGGAGGCCGCCCAACTGATCATCGGGCTAGTCTCAACCGCTGATCAGCCGTAGCGGCAACCGCGCCCCTTCGACAAATTAGGGCGCAAGAGGACCTGTGAAATGCTGATCGCGTGTTCCGCACGCTGGAACTGCTGGGCGGGCTTTCGCTGGTGACCGACCTCGGCACCGGGTCGCCCCTAGAGGAGTCGCTGAAGCGCTGCCTGGTTGCAGCCCGCCTTGCCAAGATCATCGGCTGCACCGACGCTGAGCTCAGCGACGTGCTCTACACCGCGCTGCTGCAACACCTCGGCTGTACTGCGTACGCGCACGAGACGGCCCATGTGTGGGGCGATGATGTTGTGACCACGCGGGTGGCCTTCCTTAGCAGCTCAGGTGAGCCCAGGGATATTTGGCGGGTCTGGATTCCCGGAATGGCGAACGCGACTGGCAGATCCAAGGCGAGGGTGCTGGCGACCACTGTGGTGACCGCCAGGCATATGGACGCTGGTCCCGCTGCGACTTGCGAGGTAGCCCGCGGGGCTTCCCAAGGGCTCGGCCTACCAGAGCCGGTACAGCTGGGCCTGGCAAACATGTTCGCGACGTGGAATGGCAAGGGCTTCACCAACACCGCGGGCGAGGCGATCCCACTCGTTGCCCGAGTGATGCAGGTCGCGCTGACAGCGGTGATGTTCGCCTCACATGCGAATACCGAGGTTGCAATTGCCGAGGTCAGGCGGCGTGCCGGCACGCAGCTTGACCCCAACCTCGCCGATGTGCTGGTCGGACGCGCTGATGAGTTGCTCGGCGACCTCGATGAGGTCAACGCCTACCAAGCCGTGCTCGACGCCGAGCCTGAGCCCGTACGCCGGGTGGAGAAGAATGAGCTGGCCGACGTGGCACGAACTTTCGGCAACCTTGTTGATCTGAAGAGTCCGTGGCTGCAGGGCCACTCTGCGGGTGTCGGTGATCTTGCCGCCGGCGCTGCGGGGATGCTCGGTCTGCGTGAGGAGGTGGACGCTGTACGCGTCGCGGGCTATCTGCACGATCTTGGAAGAATCGGTGTCTCCAGCGCGATCTGGGACAAGGCCGGCCCGTTGAGCGGGATTGAACGAGACCAGGCACGGCTGCACGCCTATCACAGCGAACGGATCCTGGCTCGGATCCCACCATTGACGAGATTGGCCAAGCTCGCCGGCGAGCACCACGAACGCTGCGACGGCAGCGGCTATCACCGAGGCTCCACCGCTGCCCAGTTGTCGATGGCCTCTCGCCTCCTGGCTTGTGCCGATGCCTACCGACGATGGATCGAGGACCGTCCCTACCGGCGGGCCCTCGCTCCGGCACGAGCTGCTGATCGGCTGGAAGCAGAGGCTCGGGCTGGTCGGCTCGATGCGGACGCGGCCGCTGCGGTGATTGAGGCGGCTGGTCTCCCTCGCGGAGTCCGGCGCGCTCGCCCCGCTGACCTGACCGAACGGCAGGTGGAGGTACTGCGACTGGTATCCCGCGGCCTGTCCAACTCCGAGATCGCGGAACGGCTGGTGTTGTCTCGACGCACCGTCGAACATCACGTTCAGGACATCTATACCAAGATCGGAGCCTCGACCCGAGCCGGAGCCGCGATGTTCGCGATGCAGCACGGACTGCTTGATCAATCTGGGTAGTTCTGCCCATGCGAGCTGGGAGGGTGTCCCTCACACTGCTCATGTGACCATCTCCACAGCCGGCGCCCGAACCGAGACCTGCGAACCGCTGCTCACCGGCCCTTTCATCCGGCTGACCCTTGCTGACGTCGCGTACTTCACCGCTACCGGCGTCGCGATCTACACCCTTCCGCTCTGGGTGACCGGGCCGGTGGGTGGGTTCGGATAAGTCCGGCGCCGGGCTCGCGTTCGGAGTCTTCGCGGTCTCCGCTCTCGTCCTGCGGCCGTTCACCGGGCGTCTGGCAGACACTCGCGGCCGGCGTCCATTGCTCGTCGGCGGCGCGCTGCTCAGCGCAGTCGGGATGCTCGGCACCGCGTACGCCGAGACCCTCGCTCTGGTGGTGGTACTTCGTCTGCTGCTCGGAGTTGCCGAAGCCGCCTTCTTCGTCGCCTCGATCGCCGCACTCATCGACCTGGTACCACTCGAGCCGGATCGGCGAAGCTACCAGCTACAACTCGCTCGGTCTCTATCTCGGCCTGGCGTTCGGGCCGCCGCTTGGTGAACTGCTGGTGAAGACGGCCGGCTTCAGGGCTGCCTGGTATGGGGCCACGGCGCTCTCGGTGATCGCCGCTGTGGTCGCTGCCAAGATCACGAACGTCCGCTCAGCCTCTCCGACAAGCCATCCGGCAAAGCTGATCCATTGGAAGGCCGTCCCGGCGGCTCTCGGCTTCTTTGCCTCGGTTGTCGCAATGGGAGCGTTCTTCTGAAGCAACGCGCTTCACCGAACCGTGGCGCACGTCGCCGGCAGCGAAAACGCCAGGAGTGCTGCTTTCCTGAGACAGCGGCGGGCGGTCAAGCGGCCAGTTGACGACATCCAGGTCCGTAAGCAGGAAGCCTTGAGCGTCGCGTTCGACGGTGTCGGCAAGCCAATCTGAGTGTGGATCTGCCCCGATGAGCACGAACAGAGCTGCAGCGGGCTCGGTACGTGTCTGATCTGACGTTGAATCTCGTACCGCAATGGCTTCCAGTGTGGTGTCGGTCAACCACTGGCCCGTGACCGCCACTGCGACTTGATCATCGGCATCCAGCTCCCGCCAGCGCAGCTTCCGGGGTCTTGGCAGTGACAATCCGGTAGTCGGCGGCAAACCGGCGGATGAGGTCGCGATGCAAGGCGGCGATGATGTCAGGGTCATTGTCGACGGCCAACAGCACCGGTTGCGCCATGCGGGCTATTCCGATCCGGGCGTCTGGGCCGTACCCTTCGGGCCCGGTGCCGGCATCAGCGTTTCATCGGTGTAGCACCATATCCAGTCCTCGCCGGGCTCCATGGAGCGGACGATCTGGTGGCCCGGAGCGTGCTCGCGGGCGTGCCGGCTGGCGTGCTTGTTCGGGGAGGAGTCGCAGCACATTACGAGGCCGTCGGTCATGCACATCCGCAGGTGGACCCAGGTATCTCCTTGATCAAGACATGCCTGGCAACCGGTCGACTGCGGCTCGACATCAAGAATCTCATCAAGGTGCGTGCACTGCGGCGCCTCCTTTCGACGTATCCGCTGGAGCGCAAAGCGGATGTTTTGCAGCAGTCCCATGAGCCTTATCTCCTGTCTGGATCCGCTTCTGGCTACAGTCTGCTGCGGGCACTGCGCGCCGTACACCCGGCCCCCAGCGGGATAGCGTGTGACGGTGCCCGACTACTGCCGCGACCTGACATTCGGATGCTTCCTCATCCCCAACGCCGCCGACCCGCTGCTCGACACAGCCCGCGAGATCGAAGCTCGAGGCCTGGACTGGATCGGCGTTCAAGATCATCCATATCAGCGGCGTTTCGTGGACACCTGGATGCTGCTCGGCGCGATCGCGGCTGCCACCACCAGGGTGGGCTTCTTCCCCGACGTGGCGAACCTCCCCCTGCGCCCTCCAGCAGTGATGGGGAAGGCCGCCGCCAGCCTCGACGTGCTGAGCGGCGGCCGCTTCGAGCTGGCGTTGGGTTCGGGCAGCTTCTGGGACGCCATCGAGGCGTACGGCGGACCGCGGCGGCAACCCGGTGACGCACTTGACGCGCTCGAGGAGGCGATCCAGGTCATTCGGCTGGTCTGGAGCGGGGAGCGCAACCTGCGCTTCAATGGCGTGCACTACCGTCTCGCCGGCGCGCACTCCGGGCCGGTGCCGGTACATCCGATAGGTATTTGGCTCGGCGTGTACGGCCCGCGGGCGTTGCGGCTCGCCGGGCGGCTCGCAGACGGCTGGGTGCCGTCCCTGACCGGCGAGATCCGCCGGCTGAGCGAGGGCTCAGCCCGTCTCGACGACGCCGCAGTACAGGCCGGCCGCGACCCGGCCGAGATCCGGCGGGTGGTCAATGTCAACGGCCAGATCACCGGCGGCGCCCGCTTCGGCCTGCTGCGCGGTCCAGTCGATCAGTGGGTCGACGAGCTTACCGATCTGGCGGTCGGGTACGGCTTTGACACCTTCATGTTCTGGGGAGAGGGCGAAGATCAACTTCCCCGCTTCGCCGAGGAGGTCGCGCCGGCCGTACGCTCCCAAGTGGGCGCCGAGCGCGCAACTCTGTGACGAAACGCCTGGGCTTAGGAGGGCTCGCCTTGTCCCCCGATGTCTGGCATCGGGTCGGAGGTACTTTGCCCCGGAAGGAAACTATCGCCGCCGCCACCTTCGCGGCTCATCGAGGGCGGCACTGCAGTCGGATCGGGCGGCTCCGGAGTCTCCTGTGGGGCTACATCCTCAGAGCCATAGTCCTGAGGGAGGACATCCTCGGATCCATCAAACTCTGACTGATCTCGTGGAGAGTCAGGGTCTCGCGGAGCACCGGGGGGCACCATGTCGTCCGTCGGATTGAGGTCCATGCCTCCGGTGGCTGGTCCCTGCGCTTGGGACATCTCACTCATGATCAACTCCCTCTCGATCGGTCCTATTCGCCGCTCTGCTGAGCATGCTCGAGGAGATCTTCCTTGATCTCCTCTTTCGAGCTGGAGCTCACACCGCTGAGCCCCGCGTTGCGGGCGGCCTGCTCGAGGTCTTCGCGGCTGGCCTGCCCAGGTCGGTCGCCGAGGTGCTCGGTCCGAGAATTAACGAATGCCTCAGCAAGCTCGGCGCGCCGCGCATCACTCAGCCGCTGCTGCATCCCTGGCAGTACACGGCTCTCCTCTTCCTCGACGTGATGGCTGACCGCCTTGATCAAATCGCCTAGCGCTGCCTCAAATTCGGCGGACTCCGGGTCCATTGCGGTCATTTCTTCGAGCATGTGCTCAGCCTCGGCGTGCTCCCCCTGGCTGTGTGCGACCTCATCAGTCTCGCCGGCCTCGTCCTTGGCAACCGGATAGACCTCGGTTTCCTCGGCTCGCGAGTGCGCGATAAGCAGGGCACACAGCACCGGGAAGTTCAGACTCCTTGTTGCTGGCTGGTTCTTCAGCACGTCAAAGAGCCGTTCCACCTCACGATGGTCACTCTTGATCAACTCGACGACATCTGCAGCGGGCACGCTTCCTCCTCGAATCTGGGTCTTCCCCCTCATAGCCAGCTGCTCCCGGATCGAAACGCTCCTTCAGTCCGCGACCAGCAGCGCTTGGGGAGCCGCGGCCTTCAGCCGTGTGGTCAGCCACTTCTGCTGGGACTCGGTCTCCTTGGCGCACTCCTCCACGGTCTGAATGAGCTTTCGGTCGCGCGCGCCTTCCGCAGCCTGGCCGACCAATATCCAAGCCATGTCGAGATAACTGGCCAGCAGGTAAAGATCATGAAGATCCCGCAGCAGGCCCAGCCCGCCGCTGCGCGTTTCGGAAAGCCCGTCGGCGTGCAAACGTTCGGGCTCACCAGATGGATGAGAACCGTAACGCGCTGTGAACGGCTGCAGTTGTTCCTCGTGATGATCACACTGGCCGGCGAACTGCCGGCAGATCCGCTTCACATCAGCCTCGTCCGTATGACCTTCGGCGACCTGCCGGTAAGAGTGCGCGAGGGTCGCGCAACCGGTCTCCAACAGACCCAGATACGAGGACAGATGCATGATCACTCACCTGCCCGTACCACGCGCCCGGCCCCGGACTTGAAGTGAGGTTGTTTGGATACCGGATCCCAGCTTGTCGGGGTGAGGTCGTTGGCGGCCGTACCGGGATCGCCGTAGTGGAACGGCAAAAACAGCGTGCCGGGCCGGTTCCCGGTGCAGCGTACGGCCACCTCCACCGCCCCGCGCCGCGACTCAACCCGCACCAGATCGCCATCGCTGAGGCCAAGATCCGCGGCATCCGATGGCGCCAGCTCCACCCAAGGCTCCGGGGCCGCGGCATTCAACTCTGGTGCTCGGCCCGTCTTGGTTCGAGTGTGGAAGTGGTAGACCGTCCGGCCAGTCATCAAAGACATCGGATACGACTCGTCCGGAGTCTCCGGGGGCGGCATCCACTCTGCAGGCTGGAGCCGGGCCCGACCGTCGAAGCGTAATGCCGCATGTTCGGTGGACGTTACCGCGGCGCCGGTGGTCAGGTCGTGCCCATACGTCTCGCATTGGTCGTCGTCGGTCATGAAGTGGCGGTCGACGTAGAGGCGCTCTGTCCCTTTCGGCGCCTCATCAGTACACGGCCATTGGATTCCCGGACCGTCGCGGAGCTTTTGATAGCTCAGCCCGGAGTAGTCACACGGCCGGCCGCGGGAGCATTCCCGCCAAGCGTCGAACGCACCCTCGGGTGTGTCCCAGCGCGGGAGCGGCCGGCCGCTGCTATCGGTGAAACCCATGCGACGGGCGTAATCCAGCCAGATCTCAAGATCACTTCGAGCGTCGCCGGGCGGAGCGACGGCGCGCTCGGAGAGATGCACCGTACGGTCGGTATTGGTGTAAGTGCCTGTCTTTTCACCCCAGAGCGCGGCGGGCAGCACTACGTCGGCGAACGCTGTCGTTTCAGTCAGGTACCCATCGCTAACAACCAGGAACAGCGAGTCCTGAGCAAGAATCCGGCGGATTCGGCCAAGCTCCGGCATTGACACAGCCGGGTTCGTGCCCGCGATCCACAAGAAGTTGATCGAGCCCTGCTCGACGTAGCGGAAGATCTGCATGGCATGTGTCGGCTCGGCCCAGCTCGGGATGATGATCGGATCCACGTCCCACAGCTCTGCCAACGCTGCGACGTGCTGTTCGTTGTCCCAGTTCCGAAAGCCCGGCAGATCACCGTCGGCGCCAGTCTCACGATTGTTTTGGGCGGTCGGCTGGCCGTTCATCTGCAAGATGCCGGCGCCGGGCCGACCGAGCATGCCGCGCAGGAGGTGCAGGTTGTTCACGGCAACCGAGGCGGCGGTCGCCTGGTGCGATTGGTAGAAACCCTGGAGGACCGTCGAAACGGCCGCCGAGGACATACCGAAGATCTCGGCCGCCGCCTCCAGGTCGCGAGCCGCAATCCCGCAGATCTCGGCCACCCGGGACGGCTGGTAGTGGGCTACTACGAAAGCCAGTGCGTCAAAGCCCTTGGTGTGCTGGTCGATGAAGTCATAGTCGATCCAGTCGTTGGCGATGAGCTGATGCAGGAGGCCGTTGACCAGCGCAAGATTCGTGCCGGGCCGCGGTGCCAAATGAATTTCGGCCGCTGTCGCTACGGGGGTCATTCGTGGGTCGACGGCAACAAGATGCGGTGGATCGGATCCGGCCAGCCGATCCAGGATCCGCGACCACAGGACGGTCTGTGTTGCTGCCACGTTGTGCCCGAAGCAGAAGAGGGCTTCGCAGATGTCGATGTCGTCATACGAGCCGGGCTGCCCGTCGGCACCAAAGGATTCCTTGAGCGACGCCGCAGCGGTGGCTGTGCACAGTCGCGTGTTGCCATCCATGTGGGGAGTTCCGAGGCCAGCCTTGCCGATGACCGACAACGTGTAGTACTCCTCCAGCATCAGCTGCCCCGAGGTGTAGAAGCCGTGCGAGAGCGGTCCCTTGCTCTCCAACAGCTCCCTGGACCGGCTAGTGATCAGATCCAGCGCCTCGTCCCAAGACGCCTCGACCAACTCCGACCCGTTCCTGATCATGGGCCGGGTCAGTCGATCACGAAGCTGTCCCTGCCAGCCGTACAAGCCCTTGGGTCCAAGACGTCCGTGGTTGATGCGATCTTGGGGTCGACCACGGACACCCACCATCCGGCCGTCCTTGACGGCGATGTCGAGGCCGCAGCCATTGCTGCACAGCAAGCAGGCTGAAGGTACCCAGGACTCGACGTCGTCGGCGGTTAGTCCGTCAACCAAATGGAGGTCCACTCGTACGGGCCAGGTCTGGCCGGATGCGTAAGGCGTTCGCTCGCCCCAGATGTCGTCGCCGGTACGTGCTGTCATGCTCTCCGTGTACCCGCGGAAGAGGCGGCCACACGATGGCGACTGCGGATCTAGACCCCGGGGCACTCAGCCGTGACGACACCGGTCCGCAGTCAATTTCGATGCCCTGGCGCTCGGTCATTTGCAACGCGGTCTGGTCATGCGGACACTGCATACCTTCGACTGCATGAGTCCTCTATCGGTTCAGCTGCATGGCGCGCACGTCATCAGAATCCTGGTCCGCGCCGCATCAGTCACGCGCCTTGCTCAGCAGTCGGATACCGAGTGCGACTAGGCAGGGAAAGTCACGGCCAGGATGACGATTCGCTGGAGGAGGCCGGCCCAATCGTGTAGCGGCGCGTCATCGGGTATAGCGAAGCGCCCCCGCACGACGAACCCGAACAGAGCCAGGACGCCACAGACTGCC
>JBKPTR010000048.1:0-4603 GCA_046735615.1 Actinomycetota bacterium | reverse complement strand
CTCACGTGTTACTCACCCGTTCGCCACTCGTGTACCCCCGAAGGGGCCTTACCGTTCGACTTGCATGTGTTAAGCACGCCGCCAGCGTTCGTCCTGAGCCAGGATCAAACTCTCCGTTGAAATCTATACAAAATCCGACGCCGCTTTGCGAGCGTCAGTTTGTGTGTCTCAACTAGTTCGATCGCTGATCAAAAGACCCAATGCTGGATCTATCTGTCAATCAATCAAAGGAACCGAACTCGGAACTGGCGTCGCCAGCCCAAGTACGGGGTTTTTGTGCATTATTTGGCATTGACTTTTAGCACGCTGTTGAGTTCTCAAGTTTCGGGCGCACACCGCGCCGGAATCCTTTCGGCCCGGCTTGGGGCAACTCGACTACATTAGGAGGGCGGTCAACCCGAGTCAAATCGGGGTGTCGCTCTCCCACGCCGACACGAACCCAGCCGGGTGGAGCCTTGGGAGGCGCCCGGTTAAATCGTGGCGGTTGGTTTCCTGCGAGTCGGCCGCCGCAGCTAGCCGCTGCTGCGTCCCGCGCCTCGCAAAAGGCCTATGCAAGTTTACTCCTCCAAGGCGGCTGGGTCAACGGGAACCGGCTGCGGTATCACCTGCGCCGGATACTCACGGCGCCCACCGTTCGCTTGCCACGGCGTACGATCACATAACGCCCGTGCAGCAGGTCGTATTCCGCGAGTCTGGCTTCGGGATCGGTGACGCGCTCGTTGTTGACGTACGCTCCACCCTCGGTAATCGCCCTCCTGGCGGCCGACTTGCTGGGTACGACGCCGCCAGCAGCCAGTACCTCGACAACGGTGGGCAGGTCACCGTTGGCTTCCAGCTGAGCAGCACCAATTTCGGCAGCGACGTCATCGAGCACAGACTCGGGCAGCTCCCGGAGGTCGGAGCGGCCGAAGACTGCGTCGGCAGCTTGGATGGCGGCATCCCGCTCAGCCGGCCCATGAACCAGTGCCGTGACGTCGTCGGCAAGCGCTCTTTGCGCGGCGCGGAACTGCGGCGACTCGCGCGTCTGCCGTTCCAGCTCGGCGATCTCCTCGTGGCTGCGATCAGTGAATACCTTGAGGTATTCGACGACCTTCTCATCCTCAGCATTCAAGAAGAACTGATGCATGGCGTAGGGAGAAGTCATCGCCGGGTCGAGCCAGATTGTTCCGCTCTCGGTCTTGCCGAACTTGCTGCCATCGGCCTTTGTGATCAGGGGTGTGGCCATGGCGTGGACGCGAGCTGCTTCGACACGTCGGATGAGCTCAACTCCGGCTGTGATATTGCCCCACTGATCACTGCCGCCGAACTGCAAAGTGCAGTCGTATGTCCGATAGAGCTCGAGGTAGTCGAGCGATTGCAGGAGCACGTAAGAGAACTCGGTGTAAGAGATGCCTTCCTCGAGGCGGTTACGCACCACCTCGCGCGCGAGCATTCGGTTTACCGGAAAGTGCTTGCCGATGTCGCGTAGGAAATCCAGGACCGGCATTGGGCCAGTCCAGGCGAGGTTGTTGACAATACGCGCTGCATTGTCGCCGGCGAAGTCGACGTACTTCTCAACTTGGGCCCGAATGCGCTCGACCCATTGGGCGACCGTGTCAGGGCTATTGAGCACCCGCTCGCTGGTCGCCTTGGGGTCGCCGATCATCCCAGTCGACCCGCCCACCAGTATCAGCGGCCTATGCCCAGCTCGCTGCAAGATTCTGGCCACAATGAGCTGCACGAGGTTGCCGATATGGATGCTGGGAGCAGTTGGATCAAAACCGACGTAGAACGTGACCGGACCCGCGGCGAGATGGCTGGCAAGGGCCTCCTCGTCCGTGGACTCCACCAGCAGGCCACGCCACTTCAGTTCCTCAAGCACCGCGTTCACGGGGCACCACAGTAGCGCCGATGCTAGCTGATCGCCTCGGCGATGGCGCCCCAGCCCGCACCAGGCGCCGATCGCCCGTAATCAGTCGCAGGCGGTTGCCGGGCCAGTGCAACATAGAGGCCGTCGACCAGGCGCAGCTCATTACGCAACGTCCACGCGCCGAGCAGCAGAGGTGACACGGCGTGCCGTTCGATGGGTAATTCCGAAAGCGCAAGGAGACCCTCAGTCGCCTCGACGGCGTCGAGCCTGCCTGCTCGCTCCAGCCGTCCCAGAGCTGAGAGTACTTCGGCACTGGTGGAGGGCTGACCGTGTGTTATGGCTGGAGCCACGCGTCGACTGAATTCATGGCATCTGTAGCCTCATCGAGTTGCTCCCGCACCCGTACTAGCGCGGTGCCACCACGACCGGTCCGGCTATTGATGGAGCCCGTGACGCTGAGCACCGATCGGACCTCGGAAGTGAGATGAGGTGAGATCTCGGCCAGGTCATGGGCGCTGAGGTCGGTGAGCTCCAAGCCGTCAGCCTCGCAGCGCCGTACGCAGGCGCCAGCAATTTCATGTGCCTCGGCGAAGGGCACTCGCTGCCGTACCAACCAATCGGCGATGTCGGTGGCCAGTGAGAATCCCATCGGGGCAAGGCGCTCCAGCCGCTCGTGATCAAAGGAAAGGGTCGAAACCATACCGGCGACTGCCGGCAACACGATCAGCAGCTGCTCGATGGAGTCGAAGATCGGCTCCTTGTCCTCTTGCAGATCACGGTTGTACGCCAGGGGCAACCCTTTCAGCATGGCTAGCAGGCCGGTGAGGTTGCCGATCATGCGCCCGGCCTTGCCCCGGGTCAGCTCGGCGACGTCGGGATTCTTCTTCTGCGGCATGATGCTCGAGCCCGTCGACCACTCGTCAGCCAGCGTTGCGAATCCGAACTCCTGGGTCACCCAGATGATCACATCCTCACTCAGCCGTGAGAGATCGACAGCGATCTGAGCGCAGACGTACGCCGCCTCAGCCACAAGGTCGCGTGATGAGGTGCCGTCAATCGAATTGGCCACACTGGTCTCAAAACCAAGCTCTGCCGCAATAGCACCTGGATCCAGGCCCAGCGATGTGCCGGCCAGAGCCGCCGACCCGTACGGGCTGACCGCAAGCCGGCGGTCAAGATCACGGATGCGATCGCAGTTCCGCAGCAGGGGCCACACGTGCGCCAGCAGGTGATGCGAGAGCAGCACCGGCTGAGCGTGCTGCAGGTGGGTACGGCCCGGCATGGCGACACCAAGATGATCACGCGCCTGGTTGCGCAGCGCGCCGACGACCTCACCCAGCACAGCAGTCACCTCCCGCAAAGCGTCCCGCAGGTACATCCTGATCAAGGTCGCGATCTGGTCGTTGCGGGACCGACCGGCACGCAACCGGCCGCCGAGCTCGGGGCCGACCAGCTCCACCAGCCGCCGCTCCAGCGCACCGTGCACATCCTCGTCAGTCTCGGCTGGTTGGAATGCTCCGGAGGCGGCCTCGGACGCGAGCGCGCCCAAGCCGTCGATCATCGCCGTTAACTCGTCGTCAGTGAGCAATCCAGCGCGATGCAGAGCTTTGGCATGCGCCCGGGACCCGGCCAGGTCGTAGGGCGCAAGCCTCCAGTCGAAATGTGTTGAGCGACTCAGTGCGGACAGCCCCTCCGCAGGGCCACTGGCGAACCGGCCGCCCCACAGCCGGCCCTCCGAGCTCAAGAGAGACTCGCGTCCCGGCGCGCCGCGAGCTTGCTCGACATCCCATAGAGCTCGATGAAGCCGCGGGCTTGGGACTGGTCGAACCGGTCGCCCTCGTCGTAGGTGGCGAGGCTGAAGTCATACAGGCTGGTGTCACTGCGGCGGCCAGTGATGGTGGCCTTCCCGGCGTGCAAGATCATTCGAATCTCGCCGCTGACGGTGTGCTGCGCGTCGTCGATGAAACTGTCCAGTGCGCGCTTGAGTGGTGAGTACCACTGCCCGTCGTAGACAAGCTCGCCCCAGCGCTGATCGATGCCGCGCTTGTAGCGGGCGAGCTCACGCTCGACCGTAACGTTCTCCAGCTCCATGTGAGCGGTGATCAAAGTGATCGCACCGGGCGCTTCATAGACTTCCCGGCTCTTGATCCCCACCAGCCGGTCCTCGACCAGGTCGAGCCGGCCCACACCGTGGGCACCGGCCCGCTCGTTGAGGATCTGAATGGCCTGCAGCATCGAGACCTTCTCGTTGTCGATCGCGATCGGGTTGCCGCCCTCGAACGTGATCGTCATCTCCTCAGGCTCCCGCGGGATGGCTGGATCAGCCGTGTAAGCGTAGACATCCTCGATCGGCCCATTCCAGATGTCCTCCAGGAAGCCGGTCTCGACCGCGCGGCCCCAGGCGTTCTGGTCGATCGAGTACGGCGAGGACTTGCTCTGCTGAATGGGCAAACCTTTGTCCTCGGCGTACGCGATGGCCTTCTCGCGCGTCCAGGCATAGTCACGAACCGGAGCAATCACTGCCAGTTCCGGTGCAAGGTTGGCAATGCCAACCTCGAAACGCACCTGATCATTTCCCTTGCCGGTGCAACCGTGCGAGACGACCGTCGCCCCGTGGAATCTCGCCGCTTCGACAAGATGTCGCGCGATCAGCGGCCGGGAGAGGGCGCTGATCAGTGGATAGCGATCCATGTACAGCGCGTTGGCGCGCAGCGCGGGGCGGCAGAAGTCTTCGGCGAACTCATCCTTGGCATC
>JBKPTR010000047.1:0-6254 GCA_046735615.1 Actinomycetota bacterium | reverse complement strand
AGCCGTTATCAGCTGATCAACTCAACCAGGCAGCTTTATGGGTCGATCTCAGCTGGATCCGACTGGGCGCCGACGCCGCCATAGCGCTGCTGCTCCTCGGAGCCGCGTTCATTCCGGTCGCTAGTGCCGATGTACGGGAATCCAGCAAGGATGTGTAACTACGGCTTCATGATGAGCTCTCCTCCGGCCTGTCACCTATATATGCCTGCCCCAATAGGTAATCGAGATCTTGCTGGGTAAAGGTCTGCGGATTGGAGCTCGGGGCTGCGGAGACGGTCTCGCCGACCGCCTCGATGACGCCGGCCTCCAGGCCAAGATCGGCCAGGAGGTCGGCGCCCTGAGCTGAGTGGCGAGGTCGAACACTGCCGGGCCGACCGCCTCTGGACCGCGTAGGCCCCATGCGCAGCGGAACCCGGCGCTCGAGTGCCACTAGCTCATGGCATCGCTCATGCTGCCCTCGTATCGAGGGCTGCCATCTGGGGTTCCTTACAGGCCAAGCGAGGAAAGAGGCCTGATCCTCTGGGCCTATGCGCCGCTGTCGAGGGCGGTTCATGATCGCCGGTGGTTGTTGAGCTTGGCCATGGATCCCTCTGACAGGTAGCAGCGTTCGGCTGCGACCAATTCGCCATGCATATCGAGCAGGGTCCACTCAGACGAGGCGGATGACGGCGCCGTGTTCGGGAACATCCCGACGACGCGGAGCGGCGCTTGATCTCTTTGGAGATCCGCTCGGCGGGGTTGGGCGGCCCGGTCTTGGGCCAACGGGCCACTAGCTCGTCTCGGGGCATTGTCCCAGGCCGCCAACGCCTCGAAACACAAATCGGCGCGATCCTCGCGGTTGGGAGCGGACGGAGGAAGTCAGCTCACCAGCCCTTGGCACTGTGGGCGCATTGTCCATCAGCCGCCAACGCTCTTCTTCCTATTGGTTCTGCTCCCGATGTCACAGGCGGCTGGGGCTATCTCGTCTCTGGGTTGAGAGTCAATTCTGGAATCAGGTAGGTGATTGTTGTGCGGGTGTTCGTGGCGGGCGGGACCGGGGTTCTGGGGCGGCGGCTGGTGCCGCAGCTTGTGGCCCGTGGCCACCAGGTGACGGCTACGACGACGAGCTCGGCCAAGCTGGGCTTGGTGGCGGAGCTGGGCGCAGATGGCGTCGTGATGGACGGGCTGGATGCGGTGTCGGTCAAGGAGGCGGTGGCCGCGGCTCGGCCGGACGCAATCGTGCATGAGATGACCGCCCTTTCCCTTGCGCGCACCGGCAGGCCCAGTCTCAGGCACCCCGACCGGTGGATCGCTACCACGACCCGGTTGCGCACCGAGGGGACGGACCACCTGCTGGCCGCCGCCGAGGCGACCGGCGTATCCCACGTCGTCGCGCAGAGCGTGGCCGGCTCGTTCGGGAACCCAGAGGGTGGATGGGTGACGGAGGAGGAGCCGCAGCCACTCGAGGGGATGGGGTCGAAGATGCGCCAGGCGGCCGCGGCGCTCCGGCATGTCGAGGACGTGGTCGTCAAGGCTGGTGGCGCGGCCCTGCGGTACGGCGCGCTCTACGGGCCGGGCGCCACCGACGACATCGTCAAGCTGGTGCGCAAGCGCTTCTTTCCGCTCGTCGGGGGTGGCACGGGCTACTTCTCGTGGGTGCATCTCGACGACGCGGCGAGCGCTACCGTCCTGGCGGTGGAGCAGGAGGCGGCAGGCGTGTTCAATATCGTCGACGACAACCCGGCACCGGTCAAAGATTGGCTGCCGTATCTCGCGGAGTGCGCCGGGGCGAAGCCGCCGAGGCGGGTCCCTACGTGGCTGGTCCGGCTGGCGGGCGGCGAGATGGCGGTGAAGATGATGACCGAGGGGCGCGGCTTCTCCAACGCGAGGGCCAAGCGAGAGCTCGGCTGGGAGCTGCGCTATCCATCGTGGCGACGGGGTTTCAAGGAAGAACTCGCATGACCCGTGGCGAGGAGTTCGAGGAGCTGCGGCCGCTGCTGTTCGCGATCGCCTACCGGATCCTGGGTAGCGTGGCTGAGGCCGAGGACGCGGTCCAGGAGACCTGGCTGCGCTACGAGTCCTCCTCGACACAACCCACCTCGACCAAGGCCTTCCTCTCGGCCGTGGTCACGCGAGTTTCGATCGACGTGCTGCGCTCTGCACGTGTCCGACGAGAGACGTACGTCGGGCCGTGGTTCCCCGAGCCGCTGTTGATCGACCCCTACGATGACCCGGAGCGCTCGGCGGAGCTGGCCGACTCGGTGTCGATGGCGGCCCTTTTGTTGCTCGAGCGGCTGACCCCGCTGGAGCGGGCGGTTTTCGTGTTGCGGGAGGTGTTTGGGTTCGGCTTCCCGGAGGTCGCGTCGGCGGTGGGGCGGTCGGAGGCGGCGTGTCGCCAGCTCGCGGTGCGGGCACGGCGCCACATGGACGCGGGACGCCCTCGCTTCGAAGCAGACCGCCGAGAACGCGAGGAACTCGCCGAGCGATTCTTCGACGCATTCAGGGAAGGGGACGTCGACGGGCTGAGAGAGTTGCTCGCTGCCGACGTTCAGATGGTCGGGGATGGGGGAGGCAAGGCGCCTGCGTTTGCTAGGGGTGTGATCGGTGCCGACAAGGTGGCCCGGGTGCTCGCCCCGACCTTCCCGCTGCTCGTCCGGATCGGCGTCGTGATGGAGCCACACGAGGTGAACGGCCAGCCGGGCGCGATCTTCCGCGACCGGGATGGCAAGGTCGTCGGCACGTTGACACTCGACGTGCTCGGCGGGCAGATCCAGACGATCCGCATGGTGATCAACCCCGACAAGCTCAAGCATCTGGGTCCGGTAGCCGACGCCTGGGCGGTCGCCCGGCAGGCGCAGCGGGCTCGCCGGCCCACGGATTGACCGGAAAAGAGCCGGATGCGCTCCAGACTTACCTTGGCAGGGCCATCCTTCGGCGGCCCAAACTGCCGCCATCCGGGCCACGGATTCCGGATCGGTGATCTTGCTCGCGGTGCCTTCGACAACGACACAGATCGGTATTGCCACAAGTAGGTTGTGCCCTGAGATCGGTCATTGGTTTAACGGGCGGACGATGTCGGTTCCAGCTGCGAGGGGCTGAGGTCTGCGTAGACGGGCAGATTGATGGCGTCGGCTTTGCTGAAAATGCGCTCCATCAAGGCTCGCATTGGCCAACGTTGAGACCAGCGCATGGATGCCCTACCGATAGTGATCCGGAACCTACTCGTCGGTGCGTATCCGTCCGCACCGCCCGGAGGAAGTTCCTGGCCCTGCTCGACGTATGGGCGCATCCGGCTCTCGTAGCGCTCGAAGGCGTGCTGGAGCGCTGCGTCATCGCTCGTCGTAGTGGCAGCGGTTGCGAGCTCGCCGGCCAAGATGTAGGCGCCCACGAGGGCCAGGCTTGTGCCGAGTCCGGTTAGGGGGCTCGGACAGTATCCGGCGTCGCCGAGCAGTACTACGCGGCCCTTGGACCACCGGTCCAGCCGGACTTGCCCCATCGAGTCGAGGTAGAAGTCGGGTGCAGTGCGGGCGGCTCGCAGCAGCCGCGGCGCCTCCCAGCTGACATCGGCGAAGTGGCGCTCCAGGAGGTCGACCTGGCTATCGAGGTCGCCGCGCTCGAACGATTCGGTCGATCGCACGCTGAGTGCAGCCTTCTGTTCGCTTTCGAGCCGGCCGGGTCGGATGGAGATCACGCGACCCCGGGGAGCGTTGTACATGAGGTACCAGCCGTCGAGTTCGATCTCGGCGGGGATTGTGAACCACGCATTGAGTAGACCCAAAGGCTGGAGCGCCTCTGATTGTGGGCCGAAAGCTAGCCTGCGGGTCACCGAATGCAAGCCGTCGGCACCGATCACAAGATCAAATTTGCGCGGTGCGGTCTTCTCGAAGGCGACTAGGACGCGGTTTGTGTCTTGCTCAAGTGCGGTGATCGTGTCGTCGAACAGATAGCTCACGCCAGACTGCGCTGCTTCGTACAGGACTGCTGCCAGGTCGCCGCGGAGAATCTCATCGTCCGACACAATCCCGCGACCGCCGAACGCTTCGACTGGCATCTCGGCGCGGTGTCGCCCAGATGAGTCGATCCAGGCGATGCCTCGCTGGGTGACGGTCATAGCGCGAATTGGGTCCAGCAGGCCCATCCGTTGCACGACGGTGCGGCCGGCGCCGCGAAGATCGACGGTCTGCCCTCCCGGGCGCGGTGCGGCTGCTCGCTCCACGACAGTGACGCTGAAGCCGGCTTCGCGTAGCCAGTACGCAGCTGCTGTACCGGCTATGCCAGCGCCCGATATGAGGATTTCTTGAGTATCCATGGCGGTTAGCGTACGTCGTATGAAACGCGCGATTCAAGCTTAATTTAAGGATACTAGAATTTAGTGCACTAGTGCATCTAACGGCTATTACCTTGATTGTTGACGGGATCGTTGTAGTGTGAGCCTACTGCATGTGCACTAGTGCATTCTAGAGGAGACGAGGAAGCTGGGAACCAAGAGTTCGTCCGAGATTGCCGCCGAGATTCGCCGTCAGATCCAATCGGGTGAGCTCTCTGCAGGTGATCGAGTTCCCTCCACCAGAGAGATCATTCGACGTTGGGATGTCGCCATGGCCACCGCCTCCAAGGTGTTGGCGGCGCTCAAGGACGAAGGCCTTGTGCGTACGCGGCCCGGCATGGGCACTGTGGTCGCTGGCCAACGGCCGTCGCGACCAAGAGCCAGCGCCCGAGTCCGCGACACAGATGCCGCATTGAGTAAGGGCCGCATCGTAGCGTCGGCAACCGATGTTGCCGATAAGGAAGGTCTCAATTCGCTGTCAATGCGCCGTGTCGCGGTCGAGCTTGATGTAGCCACCATGTCGCTGTACCGCCACGTCACGGACAAGGACGACTTGCTTAATGCGATGGTGGACGCTGCATTCGCTGAGTGGCAGCTGCCGCCTCCAACCGCCGGCGACAGCTGGCAAGAGATTCTGGCCAAGGCGGCACTAGAACTTTGGCAGATCTTCCGTAGACACCCCTGGCTCGCACCGGCGTACTCGCTGACGCGGCCGTTGGTTGTGCCGAGCGGCTTGGCGTACACCGAGCGTGTGCTGGCCACATTGCTCGGTCGCGGGCTGCAGCCGGCAACGGCATTCTCGATGCATTTGATCTTGTTCAATTACATCCGCGGGTTCGCCACCAGCCTTGAAATGGAGGCCACAGCCGAGGCCGACACGGGAGTGACCGCAGATGAGTGGATGGATGTACAGAAACCTGTGCTAGACGCGATGCTGGCTGATCACGACCTCCCGGCCTTTCGTACGGTTCTGGACTCCTACGAGCCGGGCGGCTTTGACCTGGACCTCGACGAACTCTTCGAAACCGGGCTCGGTTACCTGCTGGACGGATTCCGCACGACGAGCTGAGCCCATGGGCTTCGCTGTCGCCAAGCTCGGCGCCCGATGTTGATGCCAATGAGTTCAGCTCATTGCTGCAGTCGTAAAACATGAACCAGACCGCACCCGAGCCTCCGTCCCAGTCGGTCAGACCATCGCTCTCGTCCCTCGACAGCTTGCCCAAGATCAGCGCGCCAGCTGTTCGCCGCTGAATGCTGCAGGAGTCACAAAGCTGCGCGGGCTCGCGGACGTGCCCCGGTTCGACCCAGCGCAGCTGCACGGCATGGGATCGAAGGCCCTTCGGATCATCGAAGAGGATCACGTCCATCGCCAGCCGCCACTCGGCGCCGTCCTCGGTTTGATCATGCAGTGCGCGGCAGACTTTCCCATCGTCGCTGGTCGGAGGCAGATCGACCAGCCAAAATGCACACGTGAATTGTGTCGCTCTGTCACTGCTTGGATTTGGGCAACGGCCGGTGGACTAACTCCTTAGTGACTGGCGGATGTGAGCTGCACGGTTCAGCTCGTTGGCCACCAAGACGCCGTAGGTGAACCCGCTATCGCTGTTCTCCTCGCCAGCTGCAGCACTGATCGTGGAGAGGAAGTTGGCGGCGACCACGGCATCCTGGTGTTCGCCCAGGAGGGTTTGCAGATCCTTTGCGTTACGGGTGATGCGTTTCATCCGCTTGTCGGCCGGCTCTACGAGTTCGGCGGCGTAACGCAGCCGCTTCTCGGCCTTGCGCGCCTGGTGCAGCCGTTCGATGTCGTCGTCGGCCTTCCGTAGCCGTTTGTCTGCCGCTCGCCTGGCCTTTTCCACGTAGTTGACCGCGGTCTTGTCCCTTCCTGCGGCCGCGTCGGTGAACGGCGGTGCGGTCTTCCAGGTGCGCAGCAGCTGCACGAGGTGCTGGT
>JBKPTR010000046.1:0-6405 GCA_046735615.1 Actinomycetota bacterium | reverse complement strand
GAGGCAGGAGCGGTACGTATGGGCAAGACAAGAGATGTCGTGGAGGCTTCTACGAGCGCTTCGGCGCCAACGACCTGGACGGCGCCTTCGCGTGCTTCGCGCCCGAATGCATTGCGGTCGGATTGTCTGGGCCGCTCGACAACTCGGCGCACCACGCCGCTGCCCTTGCGCTAAAAGAAGGCCATTCCGGACTGCCACATGGAGTTGGTACGGATACTTGAGATGGACGATGAGATCTATGTGACTGGACGCTTCAAGGGAACTCACACAGGCGATCTCTCCACACCTCTCGGTCCTGTAGCCGCGTTCGGTAAGGGACTGGACCTGCTCTTTGTCGACTGCTTCCGCGTGCAAACGAAAAGATCGTCGAGTGCGAGGTCGTTCGGGACCGGCTGAGAATGATGATCCAACTGGGCGCGGTTCCGACAGAGTAACCGCGCTGAGACAGCCACGCCCGCACCTGATCGATGTCAAGGCTTCCCTCGTGATGAAGCTCCAATGCACGCAAGCGGTCGACAACGTCATTCGCCGCCTCCCTGGCGACATCAGCAAGGACGACATCACCAGCGGGACGCACCGAGGCCCCAGGCAACACCGCGAGACTGCTAACCGCAGGGTCATCCGACAAAGTGCTAATCACAGCCTCGCTCATCGCCGCGGGCGACGAGATCCTCAAGTGCAGCATCCGCTTAGTCTGCATCGGCCGATGATCGGACGAGCGCCGCCGCGAAGCCTCAACACCGGATGACTCAGTGCCTCCGCCAACACCGCCGGCTGGTCTGCGAGCCTGCCAGACGTTGCGCCGGGGGCAGGGCGTGGCCATGAGCCGCCTCTGCACCCAGGTCCGGCCGCCGTCCCATCGGCGTCTTAAAGACTCAAGGCTCGAGATTCAGCAACGCTCTGCCGCTCTCCACATCCAGAGGCACCGAGACTTGGTCGTGCGCGATGAGCCAGTTGCCGTCGACCTTCCGAAAGCAGGTCGTCCACCGAACCCAGAAATCGTTCCAATTCCCGTTCTTCAACGTGCCGGAAATCCGATTGAGGCTGTACCCGAATGCCACGTCATCGCCCACGGTGATCGTGAGGTCGCGAATCTCGTAACCCAGAGGACGCTGATATGCCATAAAGACGTCTTCCCAGTTTTTCCACTTTGCCTCAGCTCCGACGTGCCGCAGCGGCGGAACGATGTCGAATGACACGATGTCCGGAGCGTAAATCGGCTTCACACCCTCGAGATTCATGGCGCGAATCGCCTCAACAGCCTTGTCGATGCGCTGTCGAATATTGACTTCGTCAGCCGCGTGTTGTGGTGCCATCGTGAGTCCTCCATTTGTTGTCTTGGGTCAAGAGCCTGCCAGGAGTGAGACGTGCTCACCGGCTACCAAGGAAAAGAGAAGTGCGCCGACTGGCACACCACGAATATGTACGGGCCGGAGCTAGGGCGACCGGCGCTACCCGACCTGGGTGACGCAGCTTCACCCGGCGGGCGCAACGCTGACGGCGAGGGTGCGTGCCAATGATCGGATGAGCTCATGACCAGGGCAATCATGGCGTGGAAACATCGGAGGCCGCTGGCGCGGCATCTCGTCCGCAGCGGCGAGCGCGTCGTGCTGGCCGACGGGGAGTCGCAAGCAGCCACCCGTATAGGACGGAGACACACGCTGACCAGCAAACCGACAGGTCATGCGGCTGGGCGAATCCATGCCTTGTCCGAGCTGTTCACGACGCTTTGGGAAGGTGCACCAGATCCTGTACCCACCGCCGCCTGCCGCGATCGCCTTATCGCGTGCGCTCGGTGTTGTTGTGCGCGATGTAGTCCTCTCCGCCGACGAGATCTGCGGCCTGACCGCCCGGCTGCTGGTCTCGCACAAGCCTGCGCTCGGGCGAGTCTCGCTCCTCGAATGGTTGAAGGAGAACGCGTCGAGACTCGGCCGGGCATACGCAAACGAGCTGGACCGACACTTCCGGGTGCGCGGATGATCTGGTCATGCCTGAGGAACCGTTCTCGAGCCGGGGATGAGCGAACACCGAGACGCGCTCGGCTGGGCTGAGGCGCAGGTGGCGGCGGCGCGCGACGATCCACCTGCGCGTCTTGCGCTGATCGCCCGGACCTACTACGGGCCAACGGGCCGCGCGCCGCGACACCTGCCGTTCCGACGGGCGGCGTTGTCGTTCATGCGCTGGCAGGCTCGCCGCGGTCTGCTCAATCCGCTCGACGCCTCGCCTCCCGGGAGCGTGTGGTGGCGGGCGATGAACGAGCGGCTACTGCGAGACGGATGCGAGGCGATCGCGTTGCTCGGCGGTCTTCCCGGAGAGCCGTCATCGCAGGCCGTGCGGCTGTGGCTCGAGTTCGTCGCCACCCCGACACCGCCGCGTTGGTACCGGGCTCACAACGCCAGCATCGTGGCTGGCTACCTGGAGCACGAACGGCTTGCCGAAGAAGAGAGCGCTCCGGAGCGCTTCTTCATGAACGTCGTGCTGGCGCGCGTCCTCTACGCACACGCCCTCGTTGCGGCCCCGCGCCTGGCGCTCGGGCGGTTGGCTGGACTTGCCCGCACGCTCGGCGATCCCCGGCTCGGGATGGCGGGCGCGTTCCTCTCTCTCCGCCGCGTGGTCCCGAACCGCTATCCGCTCGCGCGCGACGTCGAGTGGTATATCGCCGACGAGCAGCGTCTTGGCCGGATGCTCGACTACGCGGTGATCGTGCCGCGGCTGCAGCGCCTGTACGAGTGGTCCGCTGAGGAGCTCGCCGAATCACGCCTGCTTGAGCTGGTACGGGACGGGAACCCGATCTACGCGTGGCCGTTCGAGGAACGACACGTCTGGCGCTCTCCGCACCTGCCGTTCGCGGCTCGGGTACTCGAACGCGTCACACGGGCTCGCTGACGCGCCACCGGCGAACCGGCGAGCGTCGCGGCGTCCTCAGGCAAGCTCCTGCCGCAAATCGCTCCCATGAGGAGCGGTTCAGGCGCTGAGGCCTCGACAGGTCCTCCTGCAGCCTTCGAAGTAGCGTCGCCGCCCAGTGCTCCGCGCCGTCCTGCACCTGCATTAAGGCGAGGACGCTCAGCAGCATGCCTGTGGCGAGGAAGCTCGAGATCCGCTCGGGGGAGAGGCCCGAGACCCGCTCGGCGCAGCCGACGAGGTCGCCGTAGCCGATGCGAAGACCTCGCGGATCTCAGGATCGTTGCTTGCGGCGTATACGTGCATCTGTCCCAGGAGGCGGTCGGGTCGATCAACATCTCGTCGATGTATGCATCGCCGATCGCCAGAAGCGCCTCTTCGCCGCGCTTCCCCTCCGCTGCGCGCTGGAAGAGCAATCTCCCATCGTTCTTAGCCGCTCTGGCATCCTCTATGTGCCAGGGCGACGTATCGAATTTGCCGCCCCCATTCTGCAGATTCTGGGCGCGCGGACCTGCAAACGACTTTGAACTGATCAACGGCCGCTCGCAAAGCGTCCTTCCATTGTGGCCGCTGGTCTATGACATCGTCAGTTGGCCGCGGAAGCTCGTCTTTGTGGCTGAGGCGTTCGAAACGCTCTAGCAGGGTGAGGCTCCCACCGAGATGTGCCCCCCCACTGCGTGTCGCCGTAGCCTGTCGCCATGGCGAGCGAATTCGATGTCGTGACCGGAGCTTTCAGCTATACGGGCAGCTATATCGCGGAACGACTTGTCCAGGAGGGAAGGGTGGTCCGGACGCTGACTCGCCGACCGCGACCGGAACACGGTTCGTCACGCATCGAGGTCGTTCCTTACCGCTGGAAAAGCGATGCACTGGTCCGCGCACTGGAAGGTGCGGGGACGCTCTACAACACCTACTGGATCCGTCTCGCGCGGGGCCAGACATCATTTGAGGAGGCGGTGCGCAACTCCCAACTCCTCTTCGACTCCGCCAAGCGTGCCGGGGTCCAGAGAATCGTCCACGTCAGCATAACGAAGGCCGACCAAGCGCCGTACCTCTCCTATTTCGCCGGAAAGGCCGAGGTCGAAGCCTCTCTAAAAGAGTCCGGCGTCTCATACGCGGTTGTTAGGCCAACAGTGGTCTATGGACGCGAGGACGTACTCATCAACAACATCGCATGGCTTCTGAGGCGGATTCCGATCTTCGTCATTGCCGGATCGGGCGACTATCGCGTGCGGCCAGTGCACGTCGATGACGTAGCTCGCATCTGCGTAGAAGCAGCGCGTTCCACGGAGGACTTCACGATCGACGCCGTCGGCTTAGAAACCATGACGTTCGAAGAGATGGTCCGACGCATCCGATCGGCCGTGGGGAGTAAGAGCATCATCGTCCACTCGCCGCGTTGGGTTCTTATGACCATTGCGCGGTTCTTGGGAATCGTCCTGCGGGACGAGTTGATGTCTGCCGGGGAACTTAGGGGATTAATGGATGAGCTTGTCGCGACTGATGGTCCCGCGACCGGCGAGGTTTCCTTCCTCGAGTGGATTCACAAGAATCGTGAAACGTTGGGACGTGCCTACGTGTCGGAGATGAAAAGGAACTACCGGAGGACTGGATGAGCACCTGGCGCGGCGGGACTCTAGTCATTGGGAGCACGAGCGCGAGGATCACGAGCACACCCGCGTGGGCGTGACTCGCTCGCCACAGGTTCTGTCGCACGGGATTGTCGAGATTGGCGTTCCGAGGCCTGGTAGGCGCATGTGCCGAAGCCCGTAGCCTCGTTGGCGTCCGTAAGCGCCCAAGCTCCGCCGCCTCTTCGGCACCTCGCAATGGATGGCACGACTTCGATGCCGAAGTCATTACTCACCCCGTGACGGGTCAAACCCGCTTCCTCTTCGCCGAGGCCGCTGGTGCAATTCGCCGCATCGCTGTCACCGAGGACGAGTTGATCATTGTCAACCCGTGCCGGATCAAAGCGCGGGCGAGGAACGGGCCAGCGAGCGGCCGGTGCTGACCCTCGACCAGCTCTACGCCCTTGTCGATCTGAGGCCAGATCGGTGGAAGGCGTTCCTGCTGCTCAAGACCTTCGCGTCGGTCCGCTGGAGAGAGATCACCGCGCTCACACGGAATGATCTTGATCGGGGAACGACGCACCGTCCGCATTCGCCGAAAGTTCCGCAGGGTGCCCGGCGGTCTTCAGCTAGGACCACCGAAATCGAAGGCCGGAGTCGGCACCGTCTCCTTCCCGGCCGCCATCCTGCCCGAACTCCAGCACCACCTGGACCCGAGGCGATCGCGGCAGCCCTCGACGCTCGGCTGATCGAGCGCAAATCACAGCCCGTTCCGGATGTCGTGGGGCCCGTGGAGGGCCCGACCGAGCCGCAGTTGATCGACGTTGAGCCCGGGGCGTTCGAGGAAAATGGCCTCTGACCAGGGAGAATCCTGTGGAGCGGATGACGGGAATCGAACCCGCACTGTCAGCTTGGGAAGCTGATGTTCTGCCATTGAACTACATCCGCCTGACTAGGCGCTTTACTCTTCGATGCGTACCCTCGTACCCCACTCGTGACTTAAGAATGACTTAAGGACTTTCGGAGCAACCTGCGTAAGGGTAGCGCAGGCTCACGCGATGGAGGGCAACCCTGGAAGGCGCCTCGGTACGCCGAGGCCGCGCATGTGTGCCGTGGAAGCCCAGCGATGTGTGGACTTGTCAGCGAGGTGTTGCACGCAGTGCTTACACGCGCAGCGACTCTCAGGGCGCTTTTCGACGCCAACATTCCTGGACCAGATGCGCCCTTGTGGACGATCGACTTACTTGTCGACGACAACGACCGAGACCTTGGCAGATCCCCCATCGTGCTGCAGTTGTTGAATTTGGGCAGAACGGTGCTGCGGCCTAACTACGGCCAGAGAGCCCGTCGCTCATCGCCCGGGCCAGCGCCCGATCCCGCTCGGCGTCGGCTCGCTGATATCGCATAGCCATGTCGGGGGTTGCGTGCCCTAGGCGTCGCATCAGTTCTTTAGTCGTCGCGCCTTGCCTCGCAGCAAGCGTGGCGGACACTCCCCTGAGCCCATGAAACGTGAAGCCCCTCAAACCGACCGACGTGACAGCTGGTCGCCAAACGTCAGCACCGAAGTTGGCAGAGGAAAGGGCACCGCCCTTTGGCCCGACGAAGACCAATCCATCAGGACCAGCCTCGGAGAAGCGTTCTAGGTGGCGTTGAAGCGCCGGAATTATATGTGGCGGGATCGCCACGGTCCTACGGCCGGCGTCAGACTTTGGTGGGCCAACGTGGCGCACTCCCCCAGCGAGGACCGAGACGGACTCAGCCACCATCACGGTCTCAGTGTCGAGGTCAATGCGGCTTTTCCGCAACGCGGCCAACTCACCGAAGCGCAGCCCACACCATGCCGCCATGTCTATCAGGCTCCGCCACCGTTCGCCCGCGGCGGCGGTAATGGCGTCCAACTGTTCCAGCGTGATCATCGGGCGCTCGACCGACTCTT
>JBKPTR010000045.1:0-4655 GCA_046735615.1 Actinomycetota bacterium | reverse complement strand
GCTGGCCATAGCCGGCGCCGCACACTGGGTCTGCATCAGCCGACATCAACGCCTCGACGAAGGTTTGCAGCATGCTCCGAAGCAGATCCGGACTGGCCTGAGACAGCTGCTCAGTCATCCAACCGGACAGGTCGATACTGGGTGTCGCGGTCATCGCGTACTCCTTGCTTGAGATCTGTGAGAGGACTTCAAACAAGATCACGCGGTGGCCGTCTCAGGTCACGACGCCACGCACACTAACGCCGAACTCGCACACCACATCCGTGGACGCAACTCCTGTCCGGGACGCTTAGCAGCACAGAGGTGGGGTAGGCGGACTGGCGGCTGGGGGCACGGGGTTGGCTGTGCTGAGCCCGAGCTCGCCTGCCCGCGTGAGGTGCGGCAAATCAGGGTGGTACTGCGTTCTGGAGTGCTGAGGGCGTTGCTGTCACCCCTGCCAGGAGCGTGGTGATGATTCGGCCTACCTGAGCGTGGAGGTCTGGCTCCTCGGCCTGGCCCGTGGACAGCAAGTGGTGGACGGTGCCGATAACCGCCAGCGCCAGTGTCTGGGTGTCGGCGTCGGCCGCGATCCGGCCAAGGCGCTTTTCCGCCTCCAGGTAGGCGGCGAACTCGGCTTCGATTGCGGTCAAAACGGAGGCTCCTGCGCCGTGCGCCGCCCCCAGTCGGCCGCCCAGAGCCGGCCGGGACCGGACCAGACCGGCGAAGATGGGCACCTTGGCGCCGAATGCGAGGGCGGCCTCCGTCAGGTTGCCGGTCACGCTGCCCTCGCCCGCGCGTGAGCGCAGCCGCGCCAAGCCCGCCGCCGCGCCACGGCTGCGATCCAGGATCAGCTCAGTCAGGAAGGCGTCCAGGTCGGCGAAATGGCTGTGGAGCAGGCCGGTGGCCACCCCAGCCTCCCGGGTGATCGCCCGACCACTCAGTCCGCCCGGCCCCTCCTGGGCGAGCACACGCTCTGCGGCGGCGAAGAGCTGCTCCCTGACCTCGGGGATGGTGACGCCACGCGGTGACATGAGCCTCCGATTAGCCTCTTGCAGAATGAACGTTGTGCTCATACCATTGTTTGAACACAACGTTCATTTTAGCTTGGGAGGTGCCGGCATGACCAGCAAGCGGGCGGTCATTCTCGGCGCGGGCATCGCTGGGCTGGCCGCCGCCGTGCGGCTGCGGCAGATCGGCTGGGATCCGGTGGTGGTCGAGCGCGCCCCGGCACGCCGCCGCGGCGGCTACGCACTCCACCTGTTTGGGCTCGGCTACGACGCGGCCGAGCGAATGGGCACCCTGCCCACGCTCACCGAGCGGGACTTCGGCACCCTGAACCTGATCAGCATCAGCCCCGACGGGCGCCGCCGGTTCACGGTCCCCGGCCCTGCCCTACAGGGCCTATTCGGCGGGCGCAACCTCACCCTGCTGCGCAGCGACATCGAGGCCGTGTTGTACGAGGCGGTCCGCGATACCATCCAGCCCCGCTTCGGCACCACCATCCAGGCCGTCACCCAGGACCCCGCCGGCGTGCACATCACCCTCTTCGACGGCACCACCCTGGACGCCGACCTGCTCATCGGCGCCGACGGCCGGCACTCAAGGGTCCGCGAGCTGCTGTTCGGCCCCGAAGCGGGCTTCCGGACCGACCTGGGCCACGTCGTCGCCGCCTTCATTCCCCGGCAGCCCCCGGTCGGGCTGCCGGAAGGGTCGGTTATGACGCTGAACCTGCCCGGCCGCACCGCCAACCTCCTCAACCCCGGATCAGGGCGGGCCGCGGTGTTCCTGGCCTACGCCAGCCCCGACCCGGCCGCCGAGCTGGCCGCAGGTCCACAGGCGGCGCTGCGCAGGGCATTCGGTGACCTGGACGGGGTGATGCCAGACGTCCTTGCTCAGCTCGACCTCGCCGAGTCGGTCTACTTCGACACCGGCAGCGAGATAGCCGTCAGCTCCTGGAGCCGCGGCCGGGTCGTGCTGCTGGGGGATGCCGCCTGGCTGGCGTCGGTGTTCGCCGGCTACGGCGCCTCACTGGCGGTTGGCGGCGCCGACCTGCTCGGTGCCGCGCTCCAGCGCCACCCAGGTGACGTCCCCGCCGCGCTGACCGCCTGGGAGGCCCAGCTGCGCCCGGAGGTGACCAGGCGGCAGCGGCAGGGTCGCGACCGGGCACACCAGCAGCTCGCAGCCGGCCGCCTTGCCCAGCTCCGCGGTGAGCTGCCGCTGCGGCTGGCCGCGCTAGGCCCGGTGGCGGGCCTGCTGGAGCGCCGCGCCCAAAGTCCGGCACAAGCCAACGAGGATGCGGGGCGGCCGCACGTCGGGAGTGCGACGCGCACGGCAAGTGCGACATCCACCGGCAATCTGGAGCAGAAAGGACAGATGACGGAGGCAGAAGTAGCACCCCGACCTACATTGAACTGAAAGGCTGGGGGAGCCAGGCTCTCTAGTCGCTCTCGGGTCGCGTCCGGGTCCCGATGATCAATGCTGGCTCGGGATCGGAACATGAACGCGACCCCAGGAGATCCCGTTCCGGATGCAGGGCGACCGCGATTCGCGGCCCGTTGTACATGATCACTGCGGCGTCGCGTTCCAAGAGAATCCCAAGTTGCACCGTTGCGACATACACGCCGAGATGCTGTAGGACGTCGGCTTCCAGCCCGAATGGCGGATGCGGGTGGCGAGTGGATCGGGTTATTCGTCACGCTGAGCATGGGCGGTTCAGGCAGACCGCCCCTCGGACCCGGATTCTTCGAGTCTCGAGAACAGAAAGCCGTCCCTGAGCAGCAAGATCGGCGGCTGCGGCCCGTCGGGTGCAAACCGGCGAGGCCGTGAGTCACCAAACCGGTCAGGAATCGAGAAGCACGGGTCACCGAGCCGCAACTAGCGTGACGGTCATGTGCATCCTCTTCAGGCGCGAAAGGAGACAAGGCATGAATGCGCACGTGAGCTCGATCCTCCTCGGTGTTGAGGACATGGACCGGTCCAAGCGGTTCTACACGGAAGGTCTCGGCTGGAAAGTCCAGCAGGACTACGGCGTCTCGGTGTTCTTCGAGCAGCACGGCGGCTCGCTCGTCGGCTTCTACGGCCGTGACGGCCTGGCCGCCCAGGTGGGCACGAGCCCGGAGGGTAGCGGCTTCAGCGGGATGGTCCTCAACTACGTGGTCCGCAGCGAGGCGCGCGTCGACGAGATCATCGCCGATGCCGAGAAGGCCGGCGCCACCATCCTCAAGCCCGCCGCCACCCTGCAGTGGGGCGGATACGGCGGTTCGTTCGCGGACCCGGACGGCTACGTCTGGAGCATCGGCTACAGCGAACAGGGAAAGGACCAGCCCTACGCGGAGTAGCGAGCAAGCGGTGCTACGTTGACCGCGGCCTCGCCGCGGCGACGAGCGTTGGCCCAAGCTGGCAGGAGCAGATTATGAAGTTTCGGTCCTACGTCGAGCCTCCGGAGCCCATGAGGGGCCTGGAAGTTCCCCCAGGGGTTGTGGAAGCGCTCGGTGGAGGCAAGCGGCCGGCGGTAACCATCACGATCAATGGGCATTCCTGGAAGAGCAGGGTGGCCATCATGCGTGGCCGCTACCTGATCGGTCTCAGCAACGCCAACCGAAAGACCGCCGGTGTGGTGACCGGCGACGAGGTCGAGGTCGAGGTGGAAATCGATGCCGAGCCCCGTGTTGTGGTCGAGCCCGCGGACTTCGCCCGCGCCCTGGACGCCGATCCGGTCGCCCGCACCGCCTACGACCGCCTGTCCTACAGCCGCAAGCGGGAGCACGTGCTCGCTATCGAGAACGCGAAGAAGGCCGAGACGCGCACACGGCTGATCGAGAAGGCCCTGGCCATGCTACGGGACCAGGAGTCGGCAGGGTGACGTGCGGCCCGCGCCAAGACTCGAGGCGATCGCCCCTGACATTTTCGAGAGGACCACGCCTGCGATGGCGCGAGATGAACTCTTCGCCTGGGTCGAGTCGTGGCTGGTGGCAGAACGCACCTCACACGTCCGGCGGTATTTGTCGAAAGAGTGGAGCCGTGGCTCAGCGCAAACAGGGTGTTACGAATACCCAATCTGCGCCAGACTGCCGAGCACGACTGGATGGGTCGTAGGTCAAAGCGGCCTCCGCGAGTTCGGATCGCTCGACGAGACCCGTCGGAATTGACACTGCTCGTCGCATCGGATGACTGATGGCAACAGGAACGTCCTCATCTGCCAGATCCGTGCTTCGGCTGTCGCAGATCGGTGGGCGGACGAGAGTCGCAAAGCGCTCGAGGTGCGCACGCTCAAGGGCACCCACGTTAAGGAGAGATGACCGCGTTCATGATGCCCGCGGTCGAGTGATCCGAGCCGGCCGCCGCTGCGGCCTGGCGGACGCGAGGCTTCACGGTCCGAGAATCACGGAATGTTCCGCCCACCGTGCGAGCGACAGGCTCGTCCGTGCATGCGGCTACCCGCGCGCCGCTTGTCCAGCAAGATCCCGCACCCGGAAGCAGCAAGACCCGCTCGCCCGCCTGCGACTTCGTAGGCTTCCGCACCAAGCCCCGCCCGGGACCCTGATCAAGGTCGACGTCACTCGCAGCACACCCAGGTCAAGATCAACATTGCGCCATATCACTGCCACCGCTTCTCCGATCCGCCGACCGTCGGCAGTAGAACCGCTGACAGATCGAGCAAGTCGGGTGGGTGACTG
>JBKPTR010000044.1:0-8154 GCA_046735615.1 Actinomycetota bacterium | reverse complement strand
GTACCGCCAAAGACTCCCGCAGTCTGGTCCTGCACGTCGAGACCCTCGGGAACCTTGATATCGAGCCCCCCGAAACACCAAAAACCTGAGATTTCCACTACCGGGGATTCGAAAATGGCATCGCGAAGATCAAGATCCATGCCGCCGAAGAGAGTCAGTGCCTGGATGTTCTTGCGCACCCGCCACCTGCCGCTGCGAGTGACACCGCCGAAGATCGCGACCATCTTGTCAGGCACCTGGCTCTGTCCGGCCGTATCGATTGTGAATCGGCTCGTGGCCTGCGGGGCGGCGACAGGAGTGGAAGGGCCCAGGAGCACAAGATCGCGCGTGATCGGAATGAGGTCGTCGAAGGTCTTGGCTGCCATCAGTTGGTCGACGCGCTCGTCGTGTTCCTCCCGGGTCAGTCTGCCCTCGGCGTACGCGGTGCTGAGCAAGGTGGCCACCTGTTCGCGGTCGGCGTCGGAGGCACGCAGGTTGCCACCGGCAATGGGGCCAACATTCGTCGGTTCGGGCAGGGGCTGCGTCATGCCCCTAAGCTAGTCCGGGGCTCTCAAAGCGGGGAGGGGCCGTTCGTGCTTTCAGGGGCGGCTCCGGTAACTTCAGGGCGTTCCCTGATCACAAGCGCCATATAACCCGGCCGAGGTGCTAGCTGGCTGGCTCCCCCGGGGAGTGCATCAACCCGATGTCGAAGACGTTGCCTTCGGGGTCGGTCAGGGTCGTCCATCTCGTCCCGTACTCGTCGAACTCGGCGACCTTGGTCGCACCGAGCGCGACCGCTCGCTCCACCTCGGCTCCGAGGTCGGCCGCGACGAGGTCAAGGTGCAGCCGGTTCTTGCCATGGCGCGGTTCCGGCACGGCGAGGAACATCAGCGCGGGGAACGTGCGGTCCTCCGACGCTGGGATCATTCGTAGAACTGGTTGGCGCCGTCGGTGACGGGTCGCCCCACTAGGGCCGACCAGAAGGCGGCGATATCGTCAGCGCGTTGCGAGTCGATGACGACCTGGCCAAATCCAATGGTCACACTGCTGCTTCCTTTCTCGACTGGAGTACTGAGCTTTCCAGGTGCAATTGCTCATGGTGCAGTCTCCCGCTAAGCGCGAGTCAAGCGCTCGATCCGCTAGACTCCTGCGGCGGTGGAGTGGCCGCTCTTGCGGATGTAGTAGTTCAATGGCGGAACATCAGCTTCCCAAGCTCAAAACGGCCGTTTTCGATCACGAGTTTTGTTCGGCCGTTTCACTAGGCGTTACGAGCATCTGACCTAGTCAAATTGCATTTGACGCCAACATGTCGCAGTGTCAGCGAGTGACAGTGATTCACGGTGAACGTGCGATGTTTACACTCCCGTAAGGCACGAGTTAAGGCACGCCGAGACGCGTGCGATTGCCCGCCCCCGGGTTGACTAGCGATGTCCATGAACCAGTGCCTGACGTGTTCGAGCGGATGTAACTACTCGCGTCGACAGCGCCAGTTCGAATCTGTGTCTAGCTAGCTCCTTGGCGCTTGCATTCCAAGTCTGCCCTCGGCCGGTCATCAATGTTCGGACCACACCGCGAGGCGGTCCTGACCGATGCGTTCTCGGTTGGCTGGACGGATGCGACGCACCGGGTGCTTCGCTCGGCGGTGGCCGCCGCCGAAGCGCTCGCTGACGATATCGAGATGTGGTTGCTCGTGCTCCTGTGCGGCGATGATGCCGACCTGTGCGGCGGCACGGGTGGCGGCGTACGCCGTGTTGCAGTCGGTCTCTGCTTTATCTGATGTGATATCCGGTCGCGCTAGCGGCGGTGGGATTACGTCGACCTGCGTCTCGATTCCATGCTGGCAGCCCTGAGGCCGGCGGTAAAGGCGGTGAGAAGCGCACGACCGTGGTCCCATCGGCCGATGCCACTCTCCGAATTGATGTGGCCCAGCTGCCCAACGCCGATCCTTGGGACGCCCCACTCGGCGGCTAGTTGTTCGGCGACGTGTGACGCACAGTACGGGTCGTTGTCGCTGGACACCATCAGGCCGGGTAGCTCGAGCGGCAGGGCCGCGACGGCCGTGAAACTGGATGCAGCAGCGCGGAAGAGGTCGCCGTCTTGGTCGGGCGGCGATACCAAGAACGCACCCCGCGCGTCGCACGTTCGGGTGGCCACCCAGCGCACTGTGGCCCAACATCCCAGGCTGTGAGCGACCAGCACGACGTCTGGGCTTCGCGCCCCGCGTACGGTCCGCTCGATCGCGCCGACCCAATCGTCGAGCTCAGGTGAAGTCCACGACGCGACCGCAATACGCGTGGCAGCTGGGCCCCAGTCGGCTTCCCAGATGCTCTGCCAGTGCTGCTCGTCGGAGCCGTCGATGCCCGGCACGATCACAAACTGCATGCCCTATGTCTTAACATCATCTCCGTCCGCGATCGTCTCCGGATCCGTGCCGCCTGACGTTGCACCGCCGGCATGGTCCACATTTCTTACGAACCAGCTGGGTGGTTCCCACGCGGGCCGGCACATTCCGTCGAGGCTGTCAGCTACCATCAGCTAGTAATTGATCTTGCAGACCGAGCTGGGTGGACCTGCTTCTGTCGATCTTGAAGCGGCCTGCGTGGCTCAGTGCCAGCAAGATGATCACCCCACGGCCGGATGCCGAGATCCGGAGGATCCAGAGCCGTTGATCACACCGCGATCCGCCGGCCGAAAGGGCACCCTCTGAGGGAATCATTGCGGCTCCTCATCCAACTTCGGTTGGCGTCTGTGTCCGAGTCGGCTTCCTGTTCGCGTATCTGGCCCTGCGATCGATGTGATCTCGACTTCGTCCCGGTGCTCGGAGACGCCGGCGATGCCACGATCGTTGTGCTCGTCCGACGCAGCATTTGTCACCACATGTCCCGAGAGCACCTTCGCCATGTGGTCCACCAATCACGGGCCGGCCTTGACCGGACTGGGTGCGAGCAGTATGACGTGCTGATGATGGCCATCCGATGCTCGCGGGTGTTCACGGGGGAACAGTTCAGCGAGAGACCAGCGACCGTACTTCTCGATCGGGGAAAGATCGTCGGCGTCGAGACCGGGCACGTTGAGCTCGACGAGTCCTGGCAGGTGGCCGAGTACCCCACCGCGACTGTTCTCCCGGGGCTCATCGACACACATGTTCATCTTGTTGCGGACAGCGAGGTGGGTGCCTTGGATCGCGTCCCCGGACTCGGCGACGATGAGCTGGACGCGGTCATCAGTGAGGGACTGCGGCGTCAGCTGGCGGCCGGGGTGACGACGGTTCGTGACCTGGGTGACCTCCGGTATGCGGTGGTGAATCGTCGCGACGTGCAACGCGCCGGTAGGACGCGGGAGCCGGAGCCGACCATCGTGGCGTCGGGTCCGCCCTTGACCAGCGTTGGCGGGCACTGCGATCTCCTGGGCGGCGAGGTCGCGAACAGGGCTCAGATGTCAGCAGCCATGCGGGAGCGCGTCCAGCGCGGGGTTGACGTCGTCAAGGTGATGGCGAGTGGCGGCATGTTCACACCCGGAACCGATGTCATGGGAACTCAGTTCAGTGCCGACGAGATGCACTTGCTGGTTGAGCTGGCCCATGAGGCTGGCCTGCCGATCACAGCGCATGCGCACAGCCTGGCAGCGCTCGAGCAGTCGGTCGATGCTGGGGTTGACTGCATCGAACATTGCAGCTGCCTGACCCAGAAGGGATTCGTACTCTCTGACGAACTGGTGGCCAGCATCGCCGATCGGGACATCGCGATTAGCTGCGTCATCACGCCCAATCCGCAGATGGATCTCAGCCAAGCTCCGCCAGCCCTTCAAAAGCTGGTCGCGGCCGGATTTACTCCGCAGCGGATACGTGAGCTGTGCGCCGACCGCTTGCGTCGACTACACGCGAGAGGCGTACGCATTGTCACCGGAATTGACGCCGGACTCGGTCCCTGGGTGGCTCATGGGAACCTTCATCTTGGGGTGTCGCAGCTCGAGGACGCAGGCTTCTCACCGACGAAAGCTGTCGCCTCGGCCACCTCGGAGGCAGCCCGTGTTTGTGGGCTGAAGCATCGGAAGGGGCTGCTCGGGAAGGGCTATGACGCCGATCTGATTGTCGTCGATGGCGATCTACAGACTGACCTCACTGCCCTGCAACGGGTGCGCTTGGTCGTGCTAGCCGGAGAACCGGTCGGCCAATGGCCGCCACCTGCCTCTCTGCTCTAGTGGCCCAGCCCGCGCTCGGCTCGACTACAACGGGATGACCCGCCGAAGCAGAGCCCCCGATTACGCGAGACTTCTCAGCGGCGTGCCCAACAGCGGTGGTGAGCGATTCGGGCTAGGGGTGGTCTGGGTGATGCCGTTTCGCTATCGGTCAGCGGCCGAGCCGGCCTATCGGCACCTTGGCGAGCACGTCCCAGGAGTAGCTCCATGGCGATCGGGGCCATTCGACGAAGGCCACCGTCTGGACGCGCCAGCTCAAGCCGGTCACCGAGCAGAAACCCGATCGGTGCACCGAATCGATGGGGACATTACCTGTCGCACAGGCCATCGCCAGGTGCGGCCAGTAGCCGTCCCGGTCATGCAGTGACAGTAGGCGAGGGAGACCTCGCCGAACCGCATCACGTATGGCCTCGAACCGATCCTTTGGCAAACACATCACAGAACACGCCGCCGTATCCGACAGCCGGTTCGGCAAGCGCTGCATCGAACGCGGCGACGTCGGCGAGCTCCCGTTCGACGGCATCGGAGCAACTGCGTCAAACGCTATTGGATCGGATCTGCAATATGAGGGGACTGTTCGAATTCTGCTGACGCACCCTGAACTGGCGTACTCGGGAATGTCGCTGATATTGCCTCGGCGACGACGCCGCGGCCCTATGATTCGGCAGAGCCTTCAAGATCTCCGACAGCGGGTCGAGCAGGAGTATCGATCATGACCACGAAAATCATCGGAGTACTGATCCAGACGGTATCAATCGGCCTCGGCCTGTTCCTCGGGTACCTCGCCTTCCTGTACGCCGTATCGATCCTCGACTGGTAAAGGAGACAGCACATTGCCGACCATGAAGGTAATCGGCCTAGCACTGATCCAGACGCTAGCGATCGCGCTCGGCGTGTGCCTCGTGTTCCTCGGCTTCTGGTACGCCGGCTCGTTCTGGGACTAGGAGACAAGCCATGACCGAGAACATGTGGTCGATGAGAAAGATCTTCGTCCGCGTCGTCCTTAGCATCTTGGGCGCGATCGTGCTCTTCGTGCTGCTCACGGGCCGGCTGCCTGGCGTTCTATGAGTTGCGAACTGGTTTTGCAAAAGGCCAATAACGCGAGCCTCCAAGATCATCTCCGCCTATCCCGCCTGTCGGGTCTCAACTGCGCGATGACGCTGTTTCTGGGGCGATCACTTCTACATCGTTCTCCGACAGGGCCTCGATGAGATCCGGCGGTGGGCTGGAGTCGGTGATGAGGTAATCGGCAGTTCCAAGCTCGGAGATCTGGGCGAAGAGCCGACGACCGAACTTGGAGGAGTCTGCCAGTATTGCGACACGTGCTGCTCGAGACATCATCTCCCGCATCATGGCCGCCTCTCCCAGGTTGCTCGTTGAGTAGCCGGCGTCAACTGAAACCGCACCGACCCCGATCAGAGCAAGATCGCAACGGATGTCGAGCTCGGCACCTCCCGCCACCCTGAGGCTGACGGGGCCGATGGTGGCTTGCGTGATCGAGCGGACTGCACCCCCGAAAACGTATAGGTCCCGGATGGCTGGCGGCGACATCGCTGGCGGCACGAGCAGATTGTTCGTAGCCACTGTGAGGTCCCGGTGATTGTGTAGGTGCCGCGCGAGGGCGAGTGTGGTCGTGCCGCCATTGATCATGATGGTGGACCCATCCTCGACCAATGATGCGGCGAGTGCCGCAATCGTCTCCTTCTCGGTTTTCTGTAGATTGAGCCGCACGTCCACCGCCCGGTCGACTCGAGAGACGGTCGATAAGCTGACGGCCCCGCCGTAGGTGCGTACCAGGACACCTTCGGCGCTGAGCTGGTCCAGGTCCCGGCGGATCGTGTCGATCGATACGCCGAAGCGCTCAGCAAGTGTGCCGACGGTCACTTGTCCGGCCTCGGCCACATACGCGGCGAGTCGGGCCTTCCGCCCGGCAGGTAGGTGACGCTGCCTGTCCTCAGTGTCAACATTCACGTTCACCGGGTCTGCTCCTGTCTTGCGGCAGCCGCAACAACTATGCCTGATCGTCCCATCGATACTGGCGTAGATCAGCAGAGTACAGCAAAACTTGCAACAAATTGCAACCCGATTCTCTTAAAGGTTCGTCGAAACGGCTCGTCTTCGAGACTTCGCAGTCGGGTCCACCCGGGCAACTCCTAAGATATGTGCAGTTGTTCGCCATCCTATGCTGATCTGTTACCTATATTGCGATACTAGGCCTTGTATGAGAGCTCGTCCACAGGTTAGAATCGCGCAGACTTGCACACAATGGTAAGCGTCTAGAGACAAAGGAGGGGACATGGCACGAGGCAGCGAGAGGGTTCAGAGTCGCGTGAAGCGGCTACTCGGAGTGGTCACAGCGGCGATGCTGGCTGTCGCAGCTGTGGGTTGTGGCACTGGCAGTGGCGAGGGATCCGCCGGCTCGAGCGAGCAAGGACCCGTCACGCTGGAATTCGCCCAGTGGTGGGCACCCGAGCTACCCGAAGGCGCGTTTCAGGAGCTCATGACGCAGTTCGAGTCCCAGAACCCCAACATCAAGGTGAAGCTGTTGAGCGGTCCCTACGCATCGACCAAGCAGCAGCTGGTGTCCGGTGCAGCGTCGAAGACTCTGCCCGATGTCGTGGGGCTAGACGGTGCCTGGGTGAATGACTTCGCCAAGCAGGGTGCGATTACCGACCTCTCCGCGCTTATGGCGGAGGCGAAGTATGACGAAAGCCAGCTGGCCAGCCAGATCAAGGTGGACGGGAAGACCTACATGATTCCGGTTGTCAACTTCGTTTACCCACTCTTCGTGAACAAGGACCTGTCGTCGAAAGCGGGCGTCAAGGCAGTTCCAACCAACCGCTCGGAGTTCCTCGATGCGGCAAAGAAGGTCAGCGCGCTCGGCGGCAACGTCAAAGGCTGGGCCTTGCCACTCGACACTGCCGTACCGAACGGCATTCAAAACGACGTGATGTCTTGGCTGTGGGCATCTGGAGGCAGCATGCTCACCCCAGACGGCAAGCCCAACCTCACCAGCCCTCCGGTGAAGAGCACTGTTGAGTATGTCAAGAGCTTGAACGATGCGGACGTCATTGCACCTGGTTCGCTGACCATGAAAGAGCAGGACAAGGTCGAGAAGTTCACCGCTGGGCAAGTCGGCATGATGATCGACTCCTTGGCTCACATCAATCTCATCAAGAAGAACAGCCCCAATCTGGACTTCACGGTGGCGCCGATCCCGGCTGAGGACAGTTACACCGGCAAGCGCGGCCTGCCGTACGCGTCGTGGGGTATTGGGATCGCGGATTCGTCCGAACACAAGGCGGAGGCGTTCAAGCTGGTCGAGTTCTTGATGAGCCAGCAGGCGAACGCCCAGCTGAGCACGTTGGCGAACGGTTTCCCGGGCAACAACACCGCGGAGCCGGACTTCAGCAAGAGTGATCCGCTGTTCAAGACGGCCTTTGATATCTACAAGAAGGGATACCCCGCGAACGAGTTTGTGGGGCTGCCGAAGTCCGAAGAGCTGATGCGTACCTTCGATGAGAATCTTCAGCTCGTGCTCACTGGCAAGCAGAGTGTCGACGACGCTCTCAATAAGACGCAACAGTCCTGGGCGTCGGTGATCTGAGGCCTTTCCTCACCTCTGTGGGGCCGCGCTGGATTGCCGGTGCGGCCCCCCAATCCAAGGAGTTACGCGATGGGACCCGCGCATATCGACCGCACGGTCTTACCCGAAGCCGCGACATTGGAGGCGGAGACCTCGACATCTCCGGCACGGGACAGGAGACGACCCTTTACCCTGAGGAGTCTCGCTCCGTACGGCTATATCTCGCCAACGATGCTGCTGATCTTTGTCCTGTTGGTGATCCCCATCGCGATGGTGGTGAGCTACTCGTTTCAAGACAACGTGATCGTTCAGAAGAACCCCGTCTTCGCCGGCCTGGCAAATTACACCAAGGTGCTCACCGACCCGGTGTTCTGGACAGCGATCAAGAACAC
>JBKPTR010000043.1:0-4971 GCA_046735615.1 Actinomycetota bacterium | reverse complement strand
CGAGGCTCGGGCACCGTAGATGGTGCGGGCGTAGACGTCGTAGCCCTGGTTGTCCCGACCGAACCAGGCGTCGGGCGAGGGCGCCTCCCGTGCCTTGGACAGGTCGGCGAGGTACGGGTCGGCGTTAGTGAACAACTGAGGAAACGCGGCCATGGTGACGAAGAACACGATCAACGCCGCTGAGATCCAGAACATCGGCCGATGGCGGAGATCCTCCCAGGCGTCGGTACCGAGCGTCCGGGCTTTCTCGCCCTTGGCTGGGGCGCTGAGCGGCCCCTCGGGTCCCCCGGTCCCGTCTGTGGTGAGCGGGACTACCGAAGTGGAGTCCAGGGTGGAGTCACGGGTGGTGTCAGTCATGAGAGATCCTCGGATCCAGGAAGCCGTACAAGATGTCGACCAACAAGTTGACCAACAGGTAGATGAGCACCAGGCAGAGGACGGTGCCGACCACCGACGCGCCGTCCTTCTGCAGAATGCTGCGGTAGAGGAAGTTGCCGATGCCGTTGATGTTGAAGATCCGTTCGGTGACGATGGCTCCGCCCATCAGCGCACCGACGTCGATGCCGATGAAGGTGACAACCGCGATCAGTGAGTTACGCAGCGTGTGCACGCCCACCGTGCGTGCGTTGCTCAGCCCCTTCGCCTTCGCGGTACGAACGTAGTCGGCACGCAGGTTCTCCGACAGGTTGGCCCGCATCAGCCGGGCGATGTACGCCAACGATGCCGATGCCAGCACGAAGGCGGGCATGATGAGCTGGTAGGTGGTGCCCTGGGTCGCAGTGACCGGGAACCAGCCCAGGCGGACACCGAAGATCAGCTGGGCGAAGCTGCCGATCACGAAGATCGGGATGGAGATCAGCATCAAGGTGCTCACGGTGACCAAGGAGTCGATGAACTTTCCTCGCCGGATGCCGGCGAGCACCCCCGCGGTGATGCCGATCACGGACTCGATGATCAGCGCCATCACGCCGAGCTTGAGCGTAGTTGGCCAACGATCGGCCAGCTCGTCGACCACTTTGTTGCCGAAGAAGTTCGTGCCGAGGTCACCCTGCACCAGGTTGCCCATATACAGCAGGTACTGAACGATCAACGGCTTGTCGAGGTTGTAGTCGGCCCTGAACTTGGCGATATAGCCCTCCGGACAGGCCCGCTCGCCGCAACGCCCGACCGTCGGATCCCCGAGGGCGAAGACCGAGACATAGATGATGAACGTGACACCGATGATGACCGGGATCATCTGCAGCAACCGGCGGATGATGTACTTGCCCACCCCGATCCCCTCTCGTCAAAGGTTCGCCAAGAGCGTCTTGGACGAAACATAGCGTCGGCCCGCCGAGATTGCTTCGGCGGGCCGATGCGCTTAGCCGTGTTTCACTGGCTTGTCTTTCACTTCACCTTGATCGCCACGAAATCGAGGACACCGAAGGCGTTGATCTTCACGTCAGTTACCTTCTCGGACCAGACTGCCGTGGTCTTCGGGTACCACAGCGGCGCGGTGGGGAAATCGGTGGCCAGCAAAGCCTCGGCCTGCTGATACAACGCGTTGGACTCATCAGGGGTCTTCGCCGCAGCCGCCTGGCTGGTCAGCTTGGTGAACTCCGGGTTGTCGTAGTGGCTCCAGTTGGAGTCTGCGCCCTTGGCGTAGATCGGCACCAGGAAGTTCTCGATCGAGGGGTAATCCATCTGCCAGTTGCTGCGGAAGATGCCCTTGAGTTCGTTGGCGTCGATCTTCTTGTTGAAGGTTGCGAAGTCGACCGTGGGCACTGCGGTGCACTGGATGCCCAACGTGTTTTTGATCGAGTTGCAGACCGCCTCCGACCAGGCCTTGTTCGGCGCATCGGCGTTGTAGGTCATCGTCAGCGTGCCCTGGTAGCCGCCGGCGGCGTCGAAGGCCGCCTTGGCCGCGGCCGCATCGAACGTGCAGGAGTCATCGCAAGCTCCGGCCTTGTAGCCGTCCACGACGGGGGAAACCCAGCCGGTGGCCGGCGTGACTGTGTTGTTCCAGATCTGCTTGCTGATCAGATCGCGGTCGATGGCACGCGAAATGGCCTTGCGCAGGTCGGGCTTGTCCTTCAGCTGCGGATCATTAGGGGAGAACGTGATATAGCTGATCCGCCCGGCCTCGCGCTGGGAGTTCCGGTCAGGGAAGTCGCTCTGGTACGCGTCGCCGATGAACTGATCTTGCGGAATATTGTCCTGGTCGATGTAGTCGAGGCTGCCGGCCACGGCGTCGGCATAGCCAGCTGCGGGGTCCTGGTAGACCCGGAAGGTCAGCTTGTCCACGTTCGGCTTGGGATTGCCGGAGAAGTCGGCGAACTTCGACAGCACGAACTCGGTGTTGGACTTGCTGTCCAGCTTGAACGGCCCGGCGCCGATCGGCTTTTCCTCGAAGGCCTTTGGATCGGCAAAGAAGGAGTCCGGTAACGGAGCAAAGGCGGAGTAGCCGAGCCGCACTGGCAGGTTCGAGACCGGCTCAGTCGTCTGGATGGTGAAAGTCATGTCGTCGACGACCTTCAAGCCCGACATGGTCTTGGCCTTGGGCTTCTGCTTGCATTCCGTGTCGGGGCACTGGACGTCGGCGTACCCGGCGAACGGCGCGTAGAAGTAGCTGCCAGCCTGGCCGTTGGGGCCGTAGGCGGTGTAGTTCCAGGCGTCGACAAAGTTCTTGGCCTTGACGTCGGTGCCGTCGTGGAACCTGTACGGCTTCAGCTTGACGGTGAAGAGCTTGTTATCGGAGGTTTCGATGGACTCGGCAATGTCGTTCTCCGGGGTCGCGTTCTCGGTGTTGTACCGGACCAGCTGCGACGTCATGGCATTGATGATGTCGCCGCCGCATGTCTCGCTCGTCGCCCCCGGAATGAGCGGGTTCTCCGGCGTACACCCGGCAACGACGACCTCCCCGCCAGCCTGGCCAGCGGGCTGGCTGGCCCCCGGCTCCGACGCCGTACCGCTCCCGCCACACGCAGTCGCAACCACAGCGATCGATGTGACAGCCGCAAGCGCCATCCCGCGAGTTCTTCCACGCATCCCGATGTCCTCCTCCTATGTGGGCCACGGTGGGCGGGTCAGTCCGCTGACATGGGGAAACGTAGAAGCTCCCCACGGAACGAAGCAGTTCTAGGCCACCAAACTAATACCCACAAGACTTCTCGCCTAGCACCGGACTACACGCAACATGATCGTGATCCGGGCGCGACCGCGCTGTGAGTTAGCCACCCAAGTTCGCGTCGCGGCTAGTCTTATTGCGGCGGCCAGGGTCATCACAACTCACAAGATGAAGGGCGAGATAATGATCATCGGCTGATGCTGTGAACCTCCAGATCCTCCTGATCCCCGACGAGGACAGAGTCGCTGATATGGACGACGAAGGGGTACCGATGACCATAGGGAGCATGATCACCGAACAAAACGCGACTCCGCCCGTTGGTCAGGGCAACGCCGCGGAGCACCTGTGGATGCACTTCACCCGGATGTCTAGCTTCGCCAATAAGCCAGTTCCGACAATTGAACGCGGCGAGGGTGCATACATCTGGGACACAAACGGTCGGAAGTATCTGGATGCCCTTTCTGGCCTGTTCGTCGTGCAGGCCGGGCACGGGCGCGACGAGCTAGTCGAGGCGGCGGCAGCCCAAGCGCGCAAGTTGGCCTTCTTTCCAATCTGGTCCTTTGCGCATCCGACCGCAATCGAACTGGCTGATCGGCTGGCGGCGGAGGCGCCCGGCGACCTGAACAAGGTGTTCTTCTCTTGCGGCGGCGGCGAATCCGTTGAAACAGCGTTGAAGGTGATCAAGCAGTACTTCAAGCTCATCGGAAAGCCGTCCAAGACTAAGGCGATCTCTCGCGCCGTCGCGTACCATGGCACGCCTCACGGTGCGCTGTCGATCACCGGGGTTCCCGGTTTCAGGCTGCCCTTCGAACCACTGGTACCGGGCAGCGGTCGGGTGCCGAACACCAACTTCTACCGCGCGCCTAACGAGGTGGCCGGCGACGAGAAGCAGTTCGCGCTGTGGGCCGCCAATAGGGTCGAGGAGGCGATCCTCAACGAGGGGCCGGAGAGCGTGGCGGCTGTCTTTGTTGAGCCGGTACAGAACGCGGGCGGCTGCATTCCAGCCCCACCCGGATACTTCGAGCGGCTGCGGCAGATTTGTGACGCGTACGAGGTGCTGCTGGTCTCCGACGAAGTGATCTGCGCGTACGGGCGGCTGGGCACGATGTTCGGCGCGCAGAAGTACGGCTATCAGCCCGACATCATCACCAGCGCCAAAGGCCTCACGTCCGGCTACTCGCCGCTGGGGGCCGCGATCATCTCCGACGCCATATTCGAACCGTTTGCTCAGGGAAACACCACGTTCCCCCACGGCTACACGTTTGGCGGGCACCCTGTGTCCTGCGCGGTCGCGCTGGCTAACCTTGATCTTTTTGAACGCGAAGACCTGTTTGGCAACGTACTTCGCCAGGAGAATGCTTTCCGACAGACACTGGAACGACTTCATGATCTGCCGATCGTTGGCGATGTGCGCGGAGACGGCTACTTCTATGCCGTCGAGCTGGTGAAGGACAAGGCGACCAAGCAGACGCTAGATGCGGCCGAGGTCGAACGGGTGTTACGCGGCTACATCGCAGGCGCGACGTTCGAGAACGGCCTCTATTGCCGGATCGATGATCGCGGCGATCCCGTTGTCCAGGTCGCTCCCCCACTGATCTGTGGTCAGGCGGAGTTCGACGAGATGGAGCAAATTCTGCGCCACGTACTTAGCGAGGCGTGGGCCAAGATCTGAGCTCGCAACTGGGCCCTGACCGAACAAAAATGCGCCCTCAGCCTGTCGAAGGGCCACCAGCCACTGCGCCCTGTGCCCTGAGCCTGTCGAAGGGCGCACGAGCTGCCGAATCAGTCGCGGGCGACTTATCCACAACCTTCGCCAACTGTCTTGCCGATTTCACGAGCGCCTCAGCATGATCGCTGGATGCCGT
>JBKPTR010000042.1:0-3725 GCA_046735615.1 Actinomycetota bacterium | reverse complement strand
CCCTCCTGCTCGCCACCGATCACACGATCGACACCCTGCTGGCCTGGTCACGATGGCGCCGACGACACCAAGCCCGAGCCCGCGCATGCCACTACCGATGCAGAACCCAACAATGATCACGAACTACGGCTGTAGTACTAGCCGCCCTCTTCAAGGGCTAACGCGCAGGGAAACGAAGGCCGAGGAGGGCCGGTGACCACCAGATAGCTGACTGAACCCAGAAGCTTGCGCAGCACCAAATTGCCGATCAGGGCATGCGTGACTGATTTCCATCAGGATTGCGGCATGAACTACTCCTATCTACCCCCGCACGATTGGCCGCCGAAGGACCACGACCAGCCGCCGGTCGACAACTGGATGCCGCCCCCGTACTGGGAACCCGACCTGAACCGGCTTCCGCTCTCACCGCTGGGTTCCCTCCTCGTCATCCCTCCGCCACCGGGTGCAAAGTCGAGCCCCCCGTCGGTGGAGGATCAAGAAGAGAATCACCAGCAGACGGATGCTGGCAATCTGGGCGAGAGCAGTCCAGGCGGACGCCCATAGTTACTGGCAGGCTGCAGCGCGGGCAAATTGGATGGACTGGGCAATCGACAAAATGGAGGAGTGGTCGCCGGATGAGCGAGATTTGCCGCCCGCATTGGAGCAAGTTTGGGTGCGCGGCTACAAGTTGATCATGTCGACGTATCAGATGGAACGGTGGTTGCAGGCGCATAGGAGGCTCAACGGTGAGCCAAAGGAGCAGATGTTGTACAGACATTTACGAAATGCTTTTGAGCATCTGGATGCAGCGCACTTCACAGACCCTTGGACCGCCGTAAGGCGGCCCTCCGACGAGAAGAACCGCTCGATTGACCAATTGCCGGGACAACAAGTCTTTCTCGGATTTCACCCGGTTTCGACGGAGGACGCCTTCGGCATCGTAAACCTCGCCGAGGTGACCAAGCGGGCTCGCGAATACGCCCATGTTGACCGCGACGATCTTGATGAAACGCTGGAGTAAGAGTCGAACACAGATTCAGGAGCCTGTCGATGTGTCACTCGACTGCCCAGCGCATTCTCGCCACTACCCTGCTGACCGTGCACACGCTCCTCCTAATCATGACCATCGCTGGCGGGCTGCATGCGGCGGCGGGCCAGCTCGATGCTCGCATTGCCGAGGATGCGGCAGGCGTTGCTGATCACGTCGCCTAGTTTTGCTGGGCTGCACTCGGTGACATGGCTGGGCCATATGATCACGACAACTGGTCGGGCTCCGGGGTGATCATTCTTGATCAACTGCACCGAGATCGGTGAGTCGGCGGTGACCTGTACTTCGGACAGCACTAATTTGGTCATTTAGCGGGCCTCCTGTTACGGCAGGTGGTTCGTTAGCCCTCGTGCGGTGGTCACACACCGCGCGGGGGCGCTTTATGTGATGTCAGCCTTACACCTGATTGAGCGTCTTGACTAGGTTGGCAATAAGATCTTTTGTTTTCCTTTGAGTACGTTGGGCCGCCATGGCGACCTCCGGGCGTAGCAAGCGCGGGGTCCGCAAGGCCCGGGCGAACCTGGCGCGCGCACTGGTGTGCAAGCCACTCCGGCGCTGGTCCCCATAGAACACAATGAGACTTTGGCATGTGCACACGAAATCGCGCCCGACTTCGCCATTCGTTGGCCACCGCCGACGATGCTGGCAACCGATGCCGAATGATGCGGATCGCTATAGGGCGGTCTGCTGATCAGTTCGTCAGCGAGATTGGATCCAGCAAGGGAGTGGACCGCTGAAACCTCTAAGGCGTCGTGCACATCAAGATCAGGAAGCAAGCCGGGAACTCGCTCCGCCAGCATCGTCTTCCCGACGCCCGGCGGCCCATGAAAGAGCATGTGATGCCGGCCGGCGGCTGCCACCTCGCAGGCCCACTTGGCCTCAACCTGACCTATCACATCTGCCATGTCGAGACGACGGCTCGCGTGCTTGCCGGCCGGCTCGCCCACAAGCGGCATCGGGTCGCCGCGGAGAAAGGCGACCAATTGGGTGATTGAGGCAATGCCAAAGACCTCGATGCCTTCGACCAATTGGGCCTCTCCGGCCTGCCGTAACGGGACGATCACCCGGGTGAAACCTGCTTGTTGGGCCGCCAGAGTCGCAGGCAGGACGCCGCGTACCGGCCGCAGGCGCCCGTCTAGACCGACTTCGCCCAGCAGGACCGATCGGCGTAGCTGCTCGGCTGCAAAGACTCCCTGTGCCGCGAGCACGGCTGCGACGATCGCAATGTCGTAATGACTGCCAGCCTTCGGTAGGGTCGCCGGGCTGAGGTTGATGGTCAGCAATGAGATCGGCCACTCCTGCCCGGAGTTGCTGATCGCTGCCTTGCAGCGATCACGTGCCTGGTAGAGAGCCGAGTCAGGCAGTCCGACAAGTACTGTGCGTGGCAGGCCGGCCCCGATGTCGGCCTCCACCTCGACGATGCGACCCTCGAGCCCAACCAGAGCCACCGACCAAGCACAGGCAGAAGCCACCTAACCCACCGCCCGAACATGGGTCAGGGACGGCTCCTGATCCGGCGCCAACACAACTCCGATGGCATCCAGCCGGATGCTCGACGCCTTCGTGCGATGCTCGCGCATCCACACCGCAGCAAGCTGTCGCAACGTTCGCATCTTGGTGTACGTGATCGCCTCAAGAGGATGGCCAAAGCCGAGCCCACTGCGACACTTCACCTCGCAGAAGACCAGCGTCAGCCCGGCCGCGCCCACCCGCGACACACCCAGACCAAGATGATCACGCAGCCCGGACACCGCCATGAATGATCAAGGTCAGCGCCTGCGAGACTATTCTCGGCTGCGACTCCGCTCCCGGCGAGATCCCCCGAGCATCGATCTGGAAGAGGCGGTAACCCGCAGTCCGAGCGATCGTCGCTGCTGGCTGACAGGAGTATCGGATGCGCCCATCGGTTAGCTACAGACGGTATGTCGTTGGGGTTCTTTTCGTCTTCATGCTCTTACACGAGACCGACCGGTTGCTCATCGGGCCGCTGACTCCCGATATCATGGCGACGTTCCACATCACGATGACCCAGATGGGGGCAGTGTCGACCGGCGCGCTGATTGTCGGAGCAGTGCTCTATCCGGTGTGGGGTTATGCGTACGACCGCTTCTCGCGCCCGAAACTGCTCTCGCTGGCGTCGTTCATCTCGGGGTCCACGACCTGGATCAGCGCAGCGGCACCCTCCTACCCGGTCTTTCTGGCCACGCGTGCGTCCACCGGCATCGACGACTCGAGCTATCCGGGGCTCTTTAGCCTTGTGTCCGATTACTTCGGCCCCAAGGTGCGCGGCAGGGTCTACGGGCTCCTGCGACTGACGCAGCCGCTGGGCTATATCATCGGCATGGTTCTGGGGCTGATTCTGACTGCAACTCTAGGCTGGCGGGGTGTCTTTTATCTGACCGGTGGATTAGGGCTGGTGGTGGCGGGGCTGATCTTTTTCAGCCTTAGGGAAACGCCGCGCGGACAGGCTGAACCAGAGATGGCCGGGCTCGTAGAGGCGGGCACCTACCACTTTGAGTGGAAGACGGCACTGGGACTTTTTCAAAAGCGCAGCCTCGTGCTGCTATTTATTCAAGGCTTCTTTGGGGTCTTCCCGTGGAACGCGATCACTTTCTGGTTCTTCGTCTATTTGCAGAATGAGCGCGGCTACTCGGATACGGCCGTACTGGTGACCATGATCCCAGTGGTCTTGATTCTG
>JBKPTR010000041.1:0-4017 GCA_046735615.1 Actinomycetota bacterium | reverse complement strand
GGTGTGTCCGGCATCCCTACCGGTGATACCGCATCTTGCGGCACCATTAGAACTCGTTCATGCCGGACGAGGGGTGGCACGTGTTCGAACTAATTGTGGTCGTTGCGATCTTGATCGGCGGCTATGTGCTGTCGCTGAAGCTCAATCCATGGGTGCTGTGCTCAAACTGCAAGAACAAACCAAAGGTAAAAGGGCGGGTGGCTCGTTACGCACACCATGTCTGCCCCCAATGCAAGGGCACCGGGCAACAACTTCGGTTTGGCCGGAAATTCATCTTCGGGGAGCCAGTACCCCCACACAAACGCTGATTGCTGATCAACAACGGGGAAGCGGCGGGCTGTACGTCGTCTTGCTGGGCGTCGCCAGATAGAAGTCGGAGACGTACTTGCCGTCGTCCAGCCTGTCCCAGACGAACGTCGTGCCGACCCTGGACCCGGAGCGTTGACACGTCACCCAGCCAAGGGCGCCGCCGGGGAGGGTGCCTGTGATGGCGTAGCTGGAGCCTGGGCCGATGCGCTTGTTCAGTGTCGGGATGGTCACCTGGAATGGATAGGTGCAACGCGGCAGCGGTGCGCTGTAGCTGGTGTTCGACGGCGTGCTCACGTAGTAGTCGCTGACGTAGTTGCCATCGGTCAGCTTGTTCCACACAGACGTGGTGCCGATCTTGGTGCCAGCTGTCTGGCAGACGACACCCACCGTCGCACCGGGCGCGTAGGCCTGCACGATGGGAGTCGAGGTCTTCGGACCACGTCGGCCGTTGAGATTGGCCAAACTTGTGACCTGGTAGGCGTAGCCGACGGTCGCAACTGGTGCATCGAACCGGTCGTTGTCAATGTCGATCTTGACCCCGCCGTACGTCTCGTCATGGTCGCCGATGAACTGCTTCCCACGCTGATGATTGGACCAGTGCGCATCGGGGATGCCAGCCCAGCCGGTCAGCGTGGCAATACCGTCCCAGCGCGCCATCCACAGCACGTCCGGGCGAGCGTACGCGGGCGCGACGTACGCCTCCGACAAGTGTTTGGCACCCGAAGACAAGTTGGCGTACATCCCAGCGAGGTAACCCAGACGGTGTAGCTCCTTGGTCCATGCGGAGACGTAGCTCAGCACTGCCGTACGGCACGCCGCGTCGGTCGGTGAATAGTGCTCCATGTCGCCGTAGATGGCGCTCCCCGGCAGCATGCCGAGCGCCTGAGCTTGCAATACCGCGTCCGCCGCATCGGCAGTCCCTCGTGTCCCGGCGGTGTTACTGGTGAATTTCGTCACGTCCGGCCTGCGAGTGCACGGCGCCTGGTAGCCGACGTAGATCGGAATGATTCGCCAACCCTGCAGCGATGTCGCCGTGACCCATGCCGCGGTGAGATTTGGTTGAGCGCAGCTTCGACTCACTCCGCCGATGTAGATGCCGACGCCTTGGTAGGGCGAGGCGGTTTTCCAAGCCTGCAGTGACGTCAGTGGCGGCGCCGCGCACGTGTCGAATGCGTACCCGGTCAGCCGGGTAGCGGATGTGCTGGTCGGATACAACACGCTGGTGGCCGGCTCGGCCGCTGCGGGCGTAATTGTCGAGGCCGTCAAAGCCGTTGTCAGCATGATCGCCGCGACGCCAATGCGACAACGGCTCACCATGCCTCAGTGTTGAGCCTGGGCAGCGCTAGATGGAGCAATCACCGGCCGATTGACGCGCAGTTGGTATGAAACTATGCGGGGCTGAGCCTGTGGAAACGCACGAGCGTGCACTCGACGAGCCTTAGGGCTCCTAATCCCTCTACGAGAAAGTGCGCGGCTGACTGGGGCCACGAGGTAGTCTCCACGCTTGGTCGCCGTTCGTTTTCAACCCGACAGTCAGGATCGAAGCTCATGCCACGCGTTTTCAACTTCAGCGCAGGCCCAGGCACCCTGCCCGAGGAAGTGCTGCTCCAAGCGGCCGATGAGATGCTCGATTGGCACGGGTCGGGCCAGTCGGTGATGGAGATGAGCCATCGCGGCCGCGACTTCATCTCGATTGCCGAAGAGGCGGAGGCTGATCTGCGTAAGCTCCTCGCGATACCCGAGGGCTACCACGTGCTCTTCCTGCAAGGCGGGGCATCGTTGCAGTTCGAGATGATCCCGATGAACCTCATCCAGGGCCGCGCCGTCTCTGACTACATCAACACCGGCGAGTGGGCGAAGAAGGCCATCAACGCGGCCAAGAACTTGGCCGATGTGAACGTGGCTGCCAGCGCGGAGGACCGGTCGTTCACCTATGTGCCGGCCCAGTCTGACTGGCAGCTGACCGAGCGCGGAGCGTACGTCCACTACACCGCCAACGAGACCATCAATGGAGTCGAGTGTGGTTGGACACCCGATGTTGGCGATGTGCCGCTGGTCAGCGACATGTCCTCGAACCTGCTCTCCCGTCCGCTGGACGTCGGGCGGTTCGGCCTGATCTACGCCGGCGCGCAGAAGAACATCGGTCCGGCAGGCCTGGCCTTGGTGATCGTACGCGAGGATCTCATCGGCCTCGGCGAGCCCACGCCTCCGGCAATGCTCGATTACGCGACCCATGTCAAGGCGCGGTCGATGTACAACACGCCGCCCACGTATGCGGTCTACGTTGCGGGTCTGGTGTTCCGATGGCTGCTGGCGACCGGTGGGCTTGCCGCAGCCGAGCAGCGCAATATCGCCAAGGCGTCGTTGCTGTACGACTTCATCGACAGCTCCGACTTCTATGTCAATCCGGTCGAGAAAGCAGACCGGTCGCGAATGAATGTGCCGTTCCGCCTCGCCAATCATGATCTTGAGGCTGATTTCCTGGCGGGCGCCGCAGAACACAATCTGATTGAGCTCAAGGGCCACCGTTCGGTCGGTGGGGTTCGGGCCTCCCTCTACAACGCGATGCCGATCGAAGGCGTCCAGGCGTTGGTCGACTACATGGCCGAGTTCGCGGCGACGAAAGGCTGAATCGGGCGGTGAGCGAGAAATACCGAGTACGCGTCCTGAACCACATTTCGGCCGGAGGCTTGACCCGGCTGGCCTGGGATCGGTTTGCGGTGTCGGCCGATGTCGACGATCCGCATGCCATCCTGGTGCGATCGGCCGACTTGCACGACATGGAGATTCCCGAGTCGCTGCTGGCGGTTGGCCGCGCCGGGTCCGGCACCAACAACATTCCGATCCCGAGGATGTCGTCGCGCGGAATCCCGGTGTTCAACGCGCCAGGCGCCAACGCCAACGCCGTCAAAGAGCTCGTAGTGGCCGGTATGTTGCTTGCGGCGCGCAACATTGACGATGCGCTGAGGTACGTGGACTCCGTTGACCGGGACGATCCAGAGCTGGAGACGAAGGTGGAGGCCGGCAAGAAGGCGTTCGCCGGATACGAGCTGGCGAATCACACGCTGGGAGTTGTGGGCCTCGGCAAGGTCGGCTGTCTGGTTGCGGACGCGGCGATCAAGCTCGGCATGCAGGTGATCGGGTACGACCCTGATATCACCGTCGATTCGGCGTGGAGCCTGCCGGCGACGGTCAAGAAGGCGCACAGCCTGGGTGAGGTTCTCAAGCACAGCAACTTCCTCACGTTGCACGTACCGCTGGTCGACGCGACCCGCGGAATGATCGATGCTGGCGGCCTTGCACAGATGAAACCGGGCGCGGTCGTGCTGAACTTCTCCCGTGGTGGAGTGGTCGACGACACTGCGATCTTGGAGGCGTTGGAGTCTGGTCAGCTGTCGAAGTATGTCTGCGACTTTCCTGCTCCGCATCTCAGCCAGCAGCCTGGAGTGATCTTGCTGCCGCACCTGGGCGCCTCAACACGGGAGGCTGAGGAGAACTGCGCCGTCATGGTTGCTGAGCAGGTACGCGACTACCTGCTCGATGGGACCATCCGGAACTCGGTGAACTTCCCTGACGTGATCTTGCCCAGGGAGTCGCAGTTCCGGGTAGCGATTGCCAACGCCAATGTGCCGAACATGGTCGGCGGCATCTCTCATGAGATGGCTATGGCCGGGCTCAATATCGCGACCATGACCAACAAGTCTCGAA
>JBKPTR010000040.1:0-10250 GCA_046735615.1 Actinomycetota bacterium | reverse complement strand
GGATGCTCCTCACATCAGTGCGGCCAGAGCGGCCGCCACACCACCGGTGTGCCAGAACACTGCCGGTGTCGGTGCGCCTTCCGCAAGCAACGACCTGAACAAAGTCATGGCCTTGGTGCCGTAGTAGTCATCGAGCAGCAGTCCCTCATGTCGTAACGCAAGTCGTCCGCTGAGGTGATCGTCGTGCGACGCGAGGCCGAATCCGGCACCACGACAGTCCCGAAGATCGACATTCTCGATCCCGGGCGGGTCGAGGGCGAGCAGTGACGCACAGTCCTGAGAGTTTCGCAGGATCTGGTCCGCGAGCGGCTGTGCCGGTCGGCTCACCGAGGCGCCGACGAGCTGCCATGTCAGGCCGAACCCCACCTGGCCAGCGACCAGCCCTGCCTGGGTGCCGCCGGAGCCAGTCGCAACGACGACTGTCGCGACCTGAATCCCGGCATGATCACACTGCTCGGCCAGCTCACGTGCGGCATAGGCGTAGCCGATCCCGCCGACCGGGGTGGCCCCGCCACGCGGCAGCGAGTAAGGCCGTTTCCCCTCAGCACGGAGGGTATTCGCGTGCTCGACGACGGCGTCGTCGAGCTCCTCGCGGGACCCCACGACCCCGAACAGCAGACGCGCACCTGTCGCCCTCGCTAGCTCGATGTTCACCGATGGCGCCGCGGGAGGGGTGCCAGGAAACAGCAAGTCACAGTCCAGACCAACCGTTGCCGCGCCGAGAGCGGCCGCCGCACAGAAGTTGGACGATGGGCTGCCAGCTGCGACGAGTACGTCGGCGCCACCCTCGATCGCAGCGCCCAGCAGGTACTCGAGGGCACGCGCCTTGTTCCCGGCAACTCCAAACCCGGTGAGATCGTCTCGCTTCACGTAAAGGGGCCCGGTCTGGAGGGCGGCCTCCAGGCGACGCATGCGCTTGAGTGGCGTGGGAGCAGCGACGAGATCGATCCTCGGGGGATTCACACCCACTCCTCCGGCTCGGTCGCGCGGGCGCGCCGACCCCGGGCCGCGACAGCGTCGACCATCTCACCTGTGTCGCCCACGTCCCGCGACGCCGCCCAGGCACGACCCTCCTCGGCGGTCGCGGCACCGGACGCCACTATGGCGCCGACCACGTCGTCGACCTCTCGGCTAGCGGGGACGAGGAGCTCGTGCATGAGCTGCTGGGCCGCGTGCTTGCCGAGCTTCTGACTCAAGCCGGCGAGAATCTGTTCCGAGGCCAGGGTGTCGCCGTGACGGTCCAGGTTGCTACGCATCGTGTCGACCTCGACGCTCAGGCCGGACAGCAGGTGCCGGGCGAGCTGCAATGAGACTCCGGTCAACAGGCAGATTTCCGGGAGCGCGACCCATTCGGCCTTCCAACCGCGACCGTCACGCTCGTGTCCGACCACCAATCCCTCGATCAGCACGGCGGCGTTGGCGCGGGCCAATCGGGACACGGTGTCGAGATGCTCGCTGCCTTCGGGATTGCGTTTGTGCGGCATGGTGATGCTGCCGACGGTGTCGGAAGTCGTGGGCTCACGTAACTCGCCGATCTCGGGCCGTTGGAGCTCGTACACCTCGTTGCCGATTCGGGCAAGCGTGCCGCAGATCATGGCCAGCACGCACCCGAACTCGGCGATCCGGTCGCGGGAGGTCAGCCAGGAGATCCCCGGGTCGGCCAGTCCGAGCTCGGCACAGAACTCGGCGCGCAGCCGCAGTCCATGTGGGGCGAAGAACCCAAGCGCGCCGACTGCTCCGCCGAGCTGCCCGACCAGCCAGCGAGGTCGCCCCTCCGACAACCGTTGAATATGTCGTCGGACCTCGTCGGCCCACGAGGCGACTTTGAAGCCGAACGTGATCGGCGAACCAGGCTGCCCGTGCGTCCGTCCGGCCATGAGTGTGTCGCGGTGCTCGACTGCCAACGCCAGCAACGTCCCCTCGATCGCCCGCAGGTCCCTCCACGCCACAGCACCCACGTCGCGCATCACCAGAGCGAACCAGGTGTCCGTGATGTCCTGCACCGTCGCCCCGACGTACACGTACTCGCGGGCCGACTCCGGGAGTATCTGCTGCAGTGCACGGATCAGACCGAGCATCGAGTGCGAGGTCCGTCGGGTTTCCACGCCGACGAGATCGAGGTCGAGCAGATCGGCACGCGCATGCTGGGCGATCAACGTGGCTGCCTCGGATGGGATCAGTCCGAGGCGAGCCTGCGCAGTTGCCAGGGCGCTGAGGATGTCCGACCATCTCTGCAGCCGGGCGCGCTCCTCGAAAACCGACTCCAACTCCGTAGTGCCCCAAAGGTGCCGGTACTGCTCGGAGTCACTCAGGCGGGTGCCCATGTCGGCTCCCACTCGCGGGCGAGCGTGGCCAGCGCATCGGCGATAAGTGTCAGCGACGCTCCCCAGGGCACGACGACGGTTCGATCGGCATCGACCTCGTTGTGCGTCTCGAGCAGACAGCACTTGGCCAAGGTGGCGCCGCCGCCGCCAGGCCGCTTCCGCGGACAGATGTCCACCTGGGGCGCTCGCTCACCGTAGAAGGACTCGTGGATCTGCTCGGATCGCTCGCAGCCGAGCAGTAGCCACTCCTCGCGGACCGGGCGTTCGTCCAAATACCGTACGGTCGCCCCCTCGAGGGAGACGCCACCGCCCCGACAGGGCAGCAGGTAGCTGGTGGCCGTACTGCCCTGGGCGAGCTGATCGAACTCGACCACGTCGGGCACCAGCTCCATCGGAGGAAGGGTCTCGGCAAGACCCAAGACCCGCTGCGCCTGGTCGAGCAGCTTGGCGGGATATGGGGGCACCACCTCTCGCACAGTCACGCGTAGCGGTACCGGGTCGATGATGAAGCTGACGTGGGCGAAGCGGCCCTGTACCACCACTCCGCGCATGCCCGATGCCTGACGCAGCGCGGCGCGAGCGAGCGCGGTAGGCACGGCGGTGTCGACCTCGGGATCCTCGACGTAGGCGCACTCGGCCGGCCCGACGAGGAGCCGCAGGGCTGTGATGGGTGAGAACAGCGGTTCCTCGGACTCCTTCTGGACGGCGACGATTGCTGTCTCGTCGCCGTCGCGTACGACGATGAACCGGGTCCGGCGATAAGCCTCGCGACCGACGAAGTGCCGGGCCAGGGAGCTTTCGTCGAGCTCACCATTGAAAGATGTCACGGCGACCCCGCGATACGCACCCGGTACGACGTTGCGCCCGAGCGCTCCGGCCGGCTGACCTAGGTGAGCTGCCATGTGCGCGCGACGTCGCAGGTGTCGGCTCGCAGCCCCAACCGTAATGTCTCGAGCGCGAGGACCTCACTGCACGCGATATTGGCGAGGTTGACGTCCGGACCGAACGACCGAATCAGCCACGCCTGCTGGTCCTTGCGAGGCGCTTCGAAGAGGATCCGGTCGATGCCACCTCCGCGCACCGCCGCGGCCACGACGTCCTCACGGATCGAGCCGTCCTCGCGATAGATCCCGACCGTGCCGCTCTCCCGGCCTTCGGTGATGACCCAGCGAGCACCGGCAGCGAGATCACCTGCCACCTCGCTCGTCCAGTCGTCGGGGGAGAGGACCTCGTGGGGGTCTTTGCTGCCGACCTCCGACAACACCTCGAACGACTCGGCGGCGCGACAAAGGAGCTCGCGCTTGTCGGAGACCGTCATCGGCGCGACACCACGGGAGACTTCAATGGCGTCGAAGCCGACCTCGGCGGCCCAGTCCAGGCACTCCTGTGCCTTGCCCTGGGCCCAGGAAATCTCGAGCAATGTCCCGCCAAGGCAGCTGCGAATCTCCGCAGATCTCAGCAGAGCAAGCTTTTCGGTCAGTGCCGTATCGATGTACGCCGTGCCCCAACCAAACTTCCAGACATCGATCAGTAGTGCGGAGATGGCGAGAACTGATTGGGTGAACTGCACCGTCTGGCCCTTGTCGAGGACATGGGTAAGACCCACCTCTCGCGGCTTGGAGCTGCGCTCGGGCAGGCTGAGAAATGCGGGCCGACGCACGTTGCCTATGCTATATGTATCGTTCACTTTCCGACAGGCTCTACAAGTTGCGCGGGTGCGGGATGGTCAATGCGTCGAACCACAGCCTCGAGCTCGACGGGCTGGCTGCCTACCTTCGATCGCAGCCGGCGCTGCGGGCTAAGGGCGAGATCAAGCTGGTCAGCGAGGTGCTCGGCGGTGGAAGCTGGGTGCACGGTCCTGGTGACGACGGTGCCGTGGTGCCCACACGAGGCCAGCGTGGGAGTGGCAGCACAGGAGATCATGTGATCGCCTGCGGAGAAGCGTTGCTGCCGGCGTTTGTCGCGGCTGACCCGTATGGCGCAGGCGTCGCCGCGGTTCTCGCCAATGTGAACGATCTGGCCGCCATGGGGGCTACTCCCGTCGCGATTGTCGACACCATCGTCGGCAGCACGGAGCTGGCTCGGGAAGTGCTGCGTGGGATGAAGGATGCATGCGAGTGGTATGACGTCACACTTGTCGGTGGGCACCTGACCGTGCACGACGGCGCGCCGGCCTTGTCGGCCTTCGGCGTGGGAAGTGCGGCGGCTGTCCTCTCCACCACGTACGTCGCCGCGGGCCAGTCGCTCGTCGTCGCTGCCTGTACCCAAGGCGAGATGCGTACGGACTTTCCCTTCTTTCGGTCGTTCGACGAGCGCGGCACGCAACTGGCCGACGACGTACGCGTTCTTGCATCGCTAGCGTCGTCCGGGGCCTGCGTCGCGGCAAAAGACATCAGCATGGCCGGGCTGGTCGGCTCACTGGCGATGTTGCTCGAGTGGAGCCGGCTCGGCGTGACGGTGGATCTGGAGCAACTGCCCCGCCCTCCAAGCGTGGCAGTGAAGGACTGGCTGACGTGCTTCCCGGCCTACGGTTTCTTGCTGTGTGTACCACAGGGACGCGAGGCCGATTGCCTGGCACCGTTCCACGCGCGGGGTCTTGACGCGACTGTGGTGGGCATGATCGACAAGTCCGGGCTGCTGGCGCTGCGTTCAGGAGAGGTCGAGGCCACAGTCCTCGACCTCACCAGTGACAGAGTCACAGGTCTCGCGCGCTGAGCCCGGCCGCGAGGCCTCGTACGGTCGCCCGTGCCTCATCGGGCATAGGCAATTCAATACTCATGGGCTGGTGCACAAGGCCCGCATAGATCTCGCGTTCGCCGCGGGCCTCCCACCCCAGTCGTTGGAAGAACCGCACATTCGGGAGCTGGATATGAGCGATCATCACGCGACCTCCGAGCACGGCCGCGGTCGCCACGGCGCAACGAACCAACGGAGCGCCTAGCCCGCGCGTTCGGTAGGGCGCGAGCACCGCAAGGCGGTCGCCCTGCCAGATGCCATCGGCTGGGTCGAGGGCGAACAACCGGACCGTTCCCGCGACGACGCCGTCGCAATACCCGATGAGCGGGACGGCCGAGGTGTCGCGATCGTGAAGGTCGAGGTCCGACTCGGCGAAGATCGCCTGCTCGTCGACGAAGATCCGGTGCCGGATGGCGAAGTGGTCGGCGAGCTCTGCCGCCGAGGCGACTCGCCGGCACACGACTCGGGAGGCTGCCGGGCGCGACCGGGAGGCTGCGGACGGCAATACCGCAGGGATGCTCAGCTCAGCCGACATGGGAGATCTGCACCGGACGCGAGCCGATCTGCAGCAGCGGCTGGACACCCTGTTGTCCGGAGCAGGCCTTGCAACGCGCACAGCCAGCCTTCGGGGCGTTGGAGTCCATGCCACGCTCGGCCATGTAGGCGCCCACCTGTCGGTAGATGCGTTCGGTGTAGGCACGGTCCGGCGGTCTCACGTGCTCCATCAGGCTGCCGGCCACCGGACGGATGGGCACCACGAAGGGGAAGACACCCATGTCGATCGCGCGACGGCATCCCTGCACGGTCAGATCCGGGTCCTCGCCCATGCCCAGGATGACGTACGTCGAGACCTGCCCCTCGCCGAAGCGGTCAACCGCGCGTTCCCAGGCGCGAAAGTACTGGTCGATGCCCGTCCGGGCCTTGGCCGGAGCGACGTAGGCGAGGACGGCTGGGTCGAACGACTCGACGTGAATGCCGACCGAGTCGATTCCCAGGTCAGCTACCTCGTCGATGATCTCGAGCTTCCTCGGCGGCTCGAACTGAACTTCCACTGGCAGGCCGGTCGTCTCCTTGACCGCATGTCCGCATCGAGCGACGTATCGGGCGCCCCGGTCGACTCCGTTGGAGCTCCCGGTCGTCAGCGTCGCGTCGACGGCGCCGTCGAGTTCCTTGGCTGCCGCGGCCACCTCGGCCAGCTGTTCCGGGCTCTTCTTGACGATGGTTCGACCCGAGTTCAAGGAGACACCGATCCCACAGAATTTGCATTGATCATCATTGCCCCAGTACGAGCAGGTCTGAATGACTGTGCTGGCGAACGAGTCGAGGTGCAGCAGGCCGATCTTCCAGTACGGGATGCCGTCAGCGGTGGTGAGGTCGTAGAAGCGTGGGCGCTGCTGGGGCGAGGCGGTAGCCAGCCGCTGACTGCCCTCGAAGATCGCGTATCCGTCGTCCTCCGCTTTCAGGGCGTACGGCGAGCCCGCCGCCGCGGCATTGTCGGTCGGGACCGTGATCGGGAAACCGCCGACCCAGAGCATGCCGGAGTCCGACGGCCCGGCGCCGCCGTGGCGACGCTCGAGCGGCACCTCAACCCGGAGGCCACGAGCCTGCAGGTCGACCACCAGGTTTGCCAGCGAGCTCGCAGCATCGACGCGCTCTGGTGCCTGGGGCGGAGTCGATTCAAGGGGTGACACTGCGCCGGAAACCCCACGACCCACGTTCATCTCCGCCCTCCCCAGCGTTTACTTCACGAGACAAACTGTAACCTTTAGTAAAGGCATCACCCGTGGTGGCGTCAAGGGATGGTGCGCGACCGCAACAATCAGGCACGGGCTTGCAGCTCGCGACAGCGCAGCGCGGAGGCCGCGTCGACTACTGCCTCTGGCGGGAGTCCACCGAGTTCGAGCCCCTTCGCGCCCGCCAGCCCGGGCAGTGCGTCGATCAACTCATTTCGACGCTCGAGCACCGACTCGAGATCGGTGCACTGCTGTCTCAGCTCGTTGGCCACCATGCCGACGAGGGTGATCGCGCGCTGGTAGCCGTCGGGGTCAGTCATGGCCAACGGGTAAAGGCGAGACTCTGCGCTCGTGAACCTGACAAGTACCTCCGGAGGGATGGCGCCGGAAGATCCGGTCATTGCCGTCCACCACCACGGCCCAAGCAGCCTTGTCTACGCGGTTGCCGTTCACTATCGTTCATAGTCACTTAGTATGCTAAACATTTCGCTCTGCTACGCCGGTCGAGAAGTATCGGCTGACTGTCCAGCGAAGTGAGGGGTCGTGACCAGGACCGCCGTAGTCGCCCTCGGGGGCAACGCACTCGTCGCCGAGGGTCAGCGCGGCACCTATGACGAGCAGCGTGAGAACGCCGCGGCGATGGCCCGACCAGTCTGCGCACTCCTCGACGCTGGCTGGCGCGTGGTCGTGGTACATGGCAACGGGCCTCAAGTCGGTAACCTTGCGATTCAGCAGGAGCTGGGCAGTGCGGAGGTGCCGGAGATGCCGCTGTTCAGCCTGGGTGCAATGACCGAAGGACAACTCGGTTCTCTCATCGCGATCGCGCTGTATCGGCAATGCGGTCGGCGCAATCGCATCGCCGCCCTGCTGAGTCATGTGATCGTTGACCTGGACGACCCGGCCTTCCAACACCCGACCAAGCCGATTGGACCGTTCTTCCCCGAGGAGGCTGCGCGTGAACTCGCCCGCGCGCGAGGCTGGGACGTCACCGAGGATGCAGGCCGGGGCTTCCGGCGTGTGGTTGCCTCCCCAGAACCGAAGGGATTCGTCGAGATCGGTGCGATCCGGTGCCTGCTGGATGCGGGGCACGTTGTGGTCACGGGTGGCGGAGGCGGGATTCCGGTAGGTCGTACAGATGATGGTTGGGACGGCGTTGATGCGGTCATCGACAAGGACTCCGCAGCTGCCGAGCTCGCCTCCCAACTGCAGGCGGAAGCGCTCGTCCTGATCACTGGGGTGGACGCCGTGCAGCTCGACTTCGGCAGGGACACCCAGCGGCCCTTGACCTGCGTGAACGCGGCGGAGGCCGAGCGACATCTGGATGCGGGCCAGTTTCCTCCGGGCAGCATGGGCCCCAAGGTGCGCGCCGCCATCTCGTTCGTACGGCGAGGCGGGCAGCTAGCGGTCATCACGTCTCCGCGGCTCGTGGTCGACACACTCGCAAACGACGAGCCAGCAGACCCGTCACTGGGTACCCGCATCACGTCGGTGACGAGCCGGAGCGGCGCGCTCGCATGAGTATCGCCATCAAGATCTTTCCCAACACCTACGTCGACTCCGTCGTGCAGCTCCGGGGCATGCGGGCAATGCGCGAGCTGGGGGACGTCGAATGGGCCAGCGCCGCCATGGCGACACCCGCGAACATCGAGACGCTCCGCGCTGAAGGCGTCGACCCGGCCGACGTCGAGGGCGTCGGGTCCAACGACCTCTTCATCGTGGCGCGGGCGCGCGACGAGGAGACCGCTTCCAAGGCTCTTACCGTCGGTGAGGCCGCAGTACTGTCCGCCATCCCGGCTGCCGAAGACGGGCAGCGGGCAAAGGCGCCGCGCTCGCTGCGGGAGGCGTTGCGTAAGCAACCGGAGTCGAACGTCGCGGTGGTCTCGGTCCCGGGTGACTATGCAGCTTTGGCTGCCTACCAGGCGCTGTCGTCGGACCTTCACGTGCTCCTGTTCAGTGACAACGTGCCGCTGCACAAGGAGATCGCCCTCAAGGACTACGCGCTCAGCCGTGGCCGGCTGGTGATGGGGCCCGGTGCAGGCACAGCCATGCTCGGAGCCACGGGTCTGGGCTTCGCTAACGCCGTCCAACCCGGACGAGTGGGCATAGTCGCCGCGGCAGGAACTGGTGCCCAGGAGGCGATGGTCCTGCTCGGCCGATGGGAGGTTGGAGTCAGCCATGTCGTCGGCGTCGGAGGGCGCGACTTGTCCAGCGAGGTCGGCGGACGGATGGCGAAGGCCGCGATTGCTGCCTTGCGGGAGCACTTTCAGACCGATGTCATCCTGCTTGTCTCCAAGCCACCTGCGCCGGACGTTGCGGCTGAGGTGCTCGCGGCTGCGGGGGAGACGCCTCTGGTGGGCGCCTTGCTCGGGCTGGATCCAGAGTTCCCAGCACCGACCGGGGCGGTGCTTGCGGACACTCTCGAGGGCGGGGTGACGGCAACACTCGACGTTCTCGGAATGGCAGCCCCGGACCCGACACTGACAATGGGTCCCTCGGTCGAGGAGGCGCGCCGACGAATGACGCCAGGCCGCGCCCTGATCAGAGGACTGTTCTCCGGCGGCACCCTTTGCTACGAATCCCTCGTCCTCCTCGGCCGAACGATCGGTGAGGTCCGGTCCAACACGCCGCTCAACCCTGCATGGGGCCTGCCGGCTCCGGCCGGATCGCACCAGTGCCTCGACCTGGGCGAGGAGGAGTACACCCGGGGGCGTCCGCACCCGATGATCGACCCCGACGCGCGGATCGAGCTGCTGCGCGAGCATGGTGCGGATCCTGAGGTCGCGGTCATCATCTTGGACGTGGTCCTCGGGTACGGCGCCCATCCGGACCCGGCCGGGATCCTCGCGCCGGAATGTGAGTCGGTAATGGCGGAAGGCGGTCCGCAGGTCGTCGCCTATGTGCTCGGTACCGATCAGGACCCGCAGCGCTACTCAGCCCAGCGAACCAGGCTGGTCGAAGCCGGCTGCATTGTCACCGAGACCGCGGCCAGGTCCTCCCTGATGGCTGCTGCAATCGCGACCGACAACCCCGGTCTGCTCAGGATGCCATTGTGAAGGAAACCGTCCGGCCGGGTCAGCGCCGCGTTGCCCTGGTCACTTATTCGACGAAGCCACGTGGTGGTGTGGTGCACACGTTGTCGCTTGCCGACGCGATGGTGGACCAGTCGATGAACGTTCGCGTCGTGGCGCTCGGCAGTCCGGACCAGGGCTTCTTCCGGCCGGTGCGAGCGCCCTACATCCTGGTCCCGACGTCTCCACCGGCAGCCACCTTGGAGAAGCGAGTGTTCGCGTCGATAGACGACCTGGAGGCCGGGCTGTCCGAGGTCGCCGGAGACGTTGACATCCTCCACACCCAGGACTGCATTTCGGCACGCGCGGCCGCTCGGGTGAGGGACGCCGGCGCCCGCGTACGCGTCGTCCGCACCGTCCACCACGTCGACGACTTCACCACTACCGCC
>JBKPTR010000039.1:0-11475 GCA_046735615.1 Actinomycetota bacterium | reverse complement strand
GATCAGCTGGTCAAGCACTTGCAGCAGGCTTGCAGCGGCGCGCGAGATTGCTTGGGCGAATTCGGTGTCGCCGAGTGGGTGGGTGCCGGTGGCGTTGACGAGGTAGGTCCGGCGGTGGGGTGATCGCCACTCCGCTGGAGTGGAGCCGCCGACGGTCGGGGTGCCATCCCCGCCCAGCTGCACTGGGCGTTCGGGTGCCGGGCAGCCGACTCTCCACCACCGCCTCGCCGGGATGCAAATCCGCCCAGTACGCAGCGATGTGAAGCGCCGGGTTTCGGCGGTGATCAGGGCGTGTTCGTTGGCCTCCGCGGCAGCCAGCGTCTGCGCCGCATCCCACCCGACCAGATCATTTTCATCCGGACAACATTTGCAGCCTCGGCCTCAGCGCCTATCTGCCGCGGCCGGATTGCCGTCTCTCGACATTGCCTCGCTAGTCGGAATCTCGAAAAGAGATCCACGTTGGGGTTTAGGCTGATGCGGCTGAAGGTGAGCCGCTGCGGCTGCCGACAGTGGCAATGACGATCAAGCACGAGTACTCGGGGAATCGGGTTGGACGTCAAACGCAGGACCTTCCTGCTCGGCACCGTCTCCTACGCTGTCGTGGGCTGTAGCCCGGCACCCCCGGAGCCCACGCCTTCGGCCAGTTCGGTACCTGCCGCGGCAAGCGACCCGCCAGCGTCCGCCGAGCCGGATCCAACTCCCAGCCGAAAGCCTCGTTCCGACCTCACGTCGCGAAAGGCCATGATCCGGCGGTACTCCGGCAAGAAACCAACTGCCTGGGGTGAAGCCGTTCCTCGGGTAGTACGACGGCTGCCAACAACCGACCGTGTCGTTGCTCTCACCCTGGACGCATGTGGGGGCCGAACGGGCAGCGGGTATGACGCGGAACTGATCGAAACGCTGCGACGAAAGCGTGTGCCAGCGACACTATTCATCAATGCGCGCTGGATCGAAGCCAATCCGCGCAAGTTCTCCCGGCTCGCCGCGGACCCTCTATTTGAGATCGCGAACCACGGGACCGAGCATCGGCCGCTGTCGGTAACTGGACGATCGGTTTACGGCATTGCTGGAACCGCTAGCGTCGCCGAGGTAATCGACGAGGTAGCGGTCAACCAGCGGCTGATCACGAAGCTCACCGGCGCGGCACCCGCGTTCTTTCGGTCCGGCACGGCGTACTACGACAACGTCGCGGTCCGCGTTGTGTCCGATCTCGGTCTGCGGGTAGTCAACTTCAATGTGCTGGGCGACGCGGGCGCTACCTACTCCGCGGCGCAAGTGGTCGCCGCAATGCTGAGCAGCACCCCGGGCTCGATCATCTTGGCGCACATGAACCGGCCGGAACACGGAACGGCAGAGGGAATCCACGCTGCACTGCCGAAACTGCGCAAGCGAGGCTTCCGGTTCGTACATTTGTCGGACTACCTGCACTGAGTCGAGATGGTTTGGGTATTCGCAATGAACGAGCCTTTTGACTTCGCAAGGGCGCGCAACAGGCGCGCCACAAGCTCGCCGGCACACATGCCGCGGATGAGAAGGGGGATGTCATGACAAGTGTCACGATCTTCGGGTCCGGCAACATGGGCACCGCGATCGACGAAGTGTTGACCGCTGGGGGCGCCACAGTTGATCACATTGGCAGCGACGATCCGCCTGGACCGGTGAACGGTGACATCGTGATCTTGGCCGTCTATTACGCGGCCTTGCAGGACATCGTCGCGAGGTATGCCGACAAGTTAGCCGGCAAAACAGTCGTCGACATCACCAATCCGGTAAACCTCGAGACCTTCGACTCGCTGGTCGTGCCACCTGATAGTTCGTCCGCTGCGGAGCTTGCGGGAGCGCTGCCGTCCTCTCAGGTGCTCAAAGCGTTCAATACCACCTTCGCGGGCACGCTCAGCACAAGGAAGGTGGGCCCGATGACGACCACGGTGCTGGTAGCGGGCGATGACGCCGATGCCAAGTCTGCCCTCATCGATGCCGTGAAGGCAGGTGGTGTTGAGGCTATCGACGCCGGCGGGCTGAACCGTGCCCGCGAACTTGAGGCGATCGGTTTCCTCCAGATCAAGCTCGCGGCGAGTGAACAGGTCGGCTCGACCGGCGGGTTCGGCGTCGTACGCTGACAACCGCTCCTAGACGACCAGCCGGGGACGATGCCACGCGGGCAACCGTCGTGCCCGCTTCACCGTTACGACAACCGACCCTCGTGGCGTCGCGCCAACCTGGATACGACCGTCCCGCGTTTCTTCAGCCCTGGTTGCAGCGGGCCGTAACGTGCCACTCGGGACCATGATCGGGCTAGCGGCTACGATCGCCCCCTTTCTTTCCGCTTGCAGCAGCAGGACCCATTGACGTTGATCGGTTGCGCCATTAGCTGAGCCGTTGGAGGAGACGTATTCGTCCTGCAGGAACCGACGAGCGCTGATCTTGAAGGTCCAAATGGGACCCGCACGTGAAGCCTCAGGACCAAGATCAACAAAATCTGGACTGCCGGGCAGCCAGGCAGCCAAGCTGAGTCGCCCTGCGGCGGCGCTGGCCTGGTCGACGCTCACCTTCAGGGTCAGCCGCTTTCGCGAAAGAGCTACCTCACAGAGGGTCGGTGGCATGGGCAGCCGCGCCACACCGGCCTGGCGGTCTTCTGGACTAAGTAGTCGATCGAGCTGAGGGCCGAGCGTATAAGTGGGCAGCTCGCCCTCGCCGTACGTGAGGGGTTGGCGTAGCACCCGATTGAGCTTGACCAGATCTTGCGGCGAGCCGATCTTGGCAGTCAGCATCCTCAATCGCTGATGGTCCCCGAGGTCGGCTAGCACCGAAGCCGGCATGTAGGGAAAGACCTGCGCCTGCATCACATCAAGGAACTCCTTGCGTTCCTCCGACTCAGCCACCATGAAAGGCCGGCTGAGAGCAGGAGGAAGTGTCTTCACGAAAACCCGCTGAAGCAGCCGATCCCGACGCAGGCCTGGTGTGGTGTTGGCGACAACGAGCTCGACCATCCGCGAGGCCGTCAGCTGCTTATTGGCCAGCGTCTGGCGTTGCCGCGACAGGTTGCTGCCATCAGGCAGCAGGCGCCGATTGTAAAGGTCCCTGCCGCCGAGGATGCTGATCTTGCGTGCGGCGAAGAGCAGCGCTGCCATGAAAACCTGGTCTTCACCTTGGACCATGTCGTCGCAGAATCGCAGACCAAGATCTTCGATCAACGACCGCCGGATCAACTTATGCGGCGTGAGGGCCCGCCAGACACCGTTATCCAGAATGTCTGCGTCGAGCACGGTTCTGGTCGAACGCCGCTCTGCCTCTGGACGGCCGATCCAACTGACCTGTGCCACGACGATGTCGGACTCCTGTTGCTCGGCCACGGCGACAAGCCGTTGTAGCGCGTCGGAACCGAGATAGTCGTCAGCATCGTGGAAGAAGACGTACGTGCCGGTGGCTTCGGAGAGAGCGCGATTGCGGCCAGCGCTGGGACCTCCGGTGTGCTGCTGCTGAAAGATCTTGATGTTCGATCGAGTGCCCTGGAGCTCACTCAGATAGCTCCACGTGCCGTCCGTTGAACCGTCGTCGACAACGATGATCTCGATCAGCTCAGGGGGCAGGCTCTGGGCGGCGAGCGCATCCAAGGCGTGAGCTAGCAGTGGACCGGCGTTGTAGGTCGCGATGATCACCGACACTGCGGCCGGCCCGACGCTGTCCCCTTGATCGCGAACCGGCCGCGGCCTGGGCACGCGTACCACGGCGGCTGACCTCATCGATCCGACCCTCGACGGCGTGCCCGGAAGAAGACACCGGCGGCGGCCAGACCAAGAAGCAACGGGACCATAACAACAACGGGTAGCGCACCTCCGGCGGTCAGTGTCGACTTGGTTGCCACATCAACGTCGACGAGCGGACTGATCATCAGCGGCTCATTTCCGGCCACCTTGTTGCCGAACGGCACGATGACGACGTATGCGGCAAAGTGTCCGGCATTGACGGCCTGTATCTCCCAGGCGAGCTTCCGTCTCTCGCCCGGCTTAAGAGACAGCTGCTGGCTACGGTTCGGCGACCAATCCTCGGGATCGACGTACACGCTGCCTTCGATGCTCGCGACGTTCAAGTGAGCCAGAATTTCGCCGCTCGGTGCAGCGCCGGTGTTGGTGATCTCGGTTGTGATCATGAATCGGCCGCCCAGCACCGTCTCGACGTGAGCCGGTTCGGCGACCACCTTCACGCTCAGAGGAGCAGCCGCAAGCGCAGGAGCCGGGAGCCAGGTCAATACACCGACCAGAAGCGCAATCAAAAGCGCCGCCCTCATCCTGCATTCACCCCTCGAGTCAGTCGCACCAGCCGTGGACCAGCGAGTATGAGTGCGCCGCCGGCGATCATTGCGGTGAGCAGCGGTGTGATCAGAAGAGCCAGATCCTGCGTCCAGCCATGGCCCTCGACGAGAATCGAGGAGATGTACGCCAGCCCGGATGCTACCGGATTGGCACGCAGTAGAACGTCGAAGAACCAGCCCTGCGGCAATCCGCTGGGCAGCTGGGTCGGTGCGAACAAGATCAGCAGGAGGAAGATGCTGGCCGCGATGCTGGTCTTGTTGGAGTTGCACGCCGCACTGATCAACAAGCCGATCGAGCCTAGACCGATCGCCACCAACGTCCCGACGCAGAATCCGAGTACCAGTGCACGTCCCACGATGCCCACTCCCCGAGCGAGCACCCACACGTACGGGATGCCGACCAGGAATGTCGCGAACCACAGCGACAACGCGGCAATGAGCTTGCCGCCAATGATCGACCGGCGCGGGATCGGCGTTACCAGCAGCGTCTCCAGCGTTCCCCGCTCGCGCTCTCCGCTGATTCCGTCAGCGCTGACAACCAGGGTGGCCAGAACGCCGACGGCCACCGCGAACTGCAGGACGAGGTTGACTGACTCGCGTTGTTCGAGAAAGTTCAGTGCCAGATTGGTCGACGTCAGGTAGGTCACGCCGCTCAGCAGAACGCTGAACAGGAAGAGCAAGATCAGCCCGCGTCCGCTCGTCCACAAGTCTCGGCATTCTTGTTCGGCAACAACAAGCCATCTGGATTGGCCTTGGACTCCGGCGCGCACATCCTGCACCGTACCGACGGCTGGCGGTGCCACTTGAAGCGTCATGCGACACCCCTGCTGGTCATCTTGAGGAAGGCATCGGACAAGCGGGCACCTTCCAGCTCGAATCGGAGGACTGGAATTCCTGCTGCGGTGACCGCTGCGAGGACCTCGTTCATCACCTCGCCGTGTGCGGAATCCGTCCCAGGTCGATCCACAGCAAGAATCAGCACCTCAGGTTGCTGTGCGGTCTGGTTGATGGCGAGGCCAGGGAAGCCTGCGAGCACGTTTCGGGCACGCTCGATGAGGTCGAGTGGTACGCGCAGCTGAGCGGATTGCTCAATGAGCGCAGTCTTGATCACCTCTCCCACGCTCCCGGAGACCAGCACTCTGCCGCGGTTGAGAATCACCACCTTCGAGCAGACCTCTTCCACCTCCGGCAGCAGGTGGGTGCTCAGCACGACGGTCGCATCGCGAGCTTTCGCCATGCGCCGAATGATGTCGAGAACCTGAGCTTGACCGGCTGGGTCGAGTCCGAGAGTCGGCTCGTCGAGGAATACCACCACCGGATCGTTGATCATTGCACGGGCGATTCCGAGTCGCTGCCGCATACCGCGGCTATAGGTCGAGATCCGTGACTGGCCGCGATCTTCTAGCCCGACGGCAGCGAGCAGCTCGGCGCTCAGGCTGCGTGCTTGACTACGGCTCAGACCGTACAAGCGCGCGTAGAAGCGGAGGTATTCGGCACCGGTCTGATTAGCTGGGTAGCCGCTGCTCTCCGGAAGCACACCGACACATCGCCGGATCTCAGTTGGCGATGTTGACGGGTAACCAGCAATCGAGAACTCGCCGCTGCTTGGCTCGAGCACAGTGGTCAGGAGCCGAATCGTGGTGGTCTTGCCAGCTCCGTTTGGGCCGAGGAGCCCGATGATTTCACCCTGGGAGGCCGAGAAGCTGACGTCCTCGACAGCGCTGCGACCGCCGTAGTTTTTGGTCAGTCGCACCGCTTCTACGGTGGTGCTGGTCATCGGCCTGCCTGGTTCTCGGGCCCCCCGAGCGCGACAAGGTCTCATTCAATTCCAACTAACAGGTCATGAGAAAAAGATGAGAATCTTGCAGAGCAGCCTTGACGCTGTCGTGCGGGTCAAAGCGCCTGCTGCAATGGGAATGTGCAACCCTCGAGGCTCTTATGCAAAGACGCCTGAAATTGCCGCGTGATACGCAAAGCGATATGTCTGAGCCGATAACCGACGGGATCCTCACTGGGTTCGGCGCTCCAAAGCCAATGCGAGCTCTTGCGTCCGCTGCACGTCCAGGGCCGCCCACTCGTGCTGCACAATGCCTGGGATGCCGCGTTTTACTCCTAGGCCACCCGCGCTAGATCGGTCGCCCTACCACAGCTCTGACATCGTCGTCGTCGGCCGGACGTTCCGCCCATGACCGCCGTCACCGCAGCCAACAAAGCGATCATCCGTCGACTGATCACAGAGGTCCTCAATGGCGGCCGCCTCGAGATCATCGATGAGCTCTACGCGCCCGAGCTGGCGCCGGCGGCCAGGCGCTGGATCGCCCCATTCCGCGCCAGCTTCCCCGACATCCGTATGGAGATCGTCGAACTGATCGCGGAGGACGACAAGGTCGTCGGCCGGTTCACCTGCTCAGCCACTCACCAAGGCGAGTGGCTGGGCCACGGTCCGACCGGCCGCCGTTTCCAACGGGTCGCTGAAGTCGCAATCTTCCAGATCCGTGACGGCAAGATCATCAAAGCCTGGTCGCTCGAGGACACCCTCTCCCGCCTCCAACAGCTGGGGCTGCTGCCCACCGGATTCTAGAGCTTCTGAGGCTCAGTGCGCGCTTCGAAGTCGTCAGACAGCTGTTCGCCGGGAAGGAACCAGCGGCCTACCACCTGAACACTGAGCTCATTGACCCCGTCCGGGACCACCAGCGGCACCGAGATGGCACCCACGATCCCGGGCGCAATGGTCGCTCGCTGGCGCACGCCGCCGAGCCCTTCGGCGTCGGGAGTCATGAATCCCATCGGCAGTTCAGGAAGCGGAGTTGACAACACCGGAGTCCCGGTAGCACTGAAGTGGACCACGCACTCATCAAGATCGAGTTCGAACTCGACCGGCTGCGAGCCACCTCCGAGGACGCCGAGCGCAAGCGTCGGAGGGAGCGGCGGCACCGCGCCCATTGGACGGGCAAAGAACTGAGCCACGGCCAGCGGCGAGGCACGGAGCCGCTGGGCCACCCGATCGGCCGCGATGCCCACCGCCGTCAGTCGCAGGTCCTGAACCACAACATCCACCTCGACGTCCGGTCCGGCCGCAGTTAACTCGCGCACCTCGGCCTCATCGACCTCACCCTCGTAGGTCCCCACAGTGTCGCCCACCGACCGGGGACGGAGCACATCAAGCCGTGCGTGCCTGTCATCGCTCACGATCAACCGCTCGTCGATCGAGTTGGGCGGCGGCGTACGCCAGCGCACGGTGACCAACGTTGCCATCACTTCCCCATGTCCACGGTGAACTTGTCCTCCTGAGGTACTTTCCGCAGCGTGGCGTTGAAAGCGTCCACCATGCCCTGGAACCGATCTGCCCGAACGTTTGAGGCGTTCGAGGAGCCCATCAAACCCTGCGCACTATAGGTCACGTTCAAGTCGGGTGCTGACCCGCCGCCCCGGTCGGGTCACGCCGGCGCGGAAGTCAGCGCTGGGTCCAGAAGGGCCGGGTGATCTGCCTCGCTTTGAGATCAAGGTTTGTCAAGACCTCTCCGTCACTCACTCGCGTCAACCACAGGTCGAAGGTGCTGCCGGGTCCGCCGAAGGCGGACTTCCGATTGGAAATGATCAGTAGGTTCTTGCTGTCGGGCGACCAGATTGGCTTGAAATCCGCGGCCGGGGTCGAGGCAACCGGTCGGGCAGCAGTCCCATCAGCGTTCATCACGAAAATGTCCTCATTCGTGCCGCCTCCCGGGTCTTGAACCTTCCGACGGAAGGCGATCTGATTTCCATCCGGAGACCAAGCCGGGTCGGCATCGACGCCGTCCGCGGAATCGGTTAGCTGCTTGGGGTTAACGGTTCCGATCATCGGCAGCGTATAGATTGCACCGCCCTCCAGATTGGGATTGTCGCTCGCCCAATAGAGGACGGTCTGACCGTCAGGTGAAATGCCGGCGTCGCCGATCTTGGTCTTTTCCGCATCCAGCCGACGGATCAATGTGCCGTCCATCCCCACCACCAGCAAGCCAAAGTTGTTCTTGCTGAGCTGGCAGGTGATCAGGATGACGTTGGGGTCGGTCAGGCTCCAGGACGCGTGCGCCACGTTGTCACAGCCAGCGGGATTCTCATTGAACAGCATCCGGTCGCCAGAGCCGTCGGCGGCCATCACCCGCAGCTTGCCGGCGTTCGCGTAAATGATCGTATTGCGGCTCGCTTGCATGATTGGATTCGAGTTGCCGCCTTCGGGAGTCGGGAGCTCGACCTGCTTGATCTTGCCCTCGGTGTCGACCAGGTACAGGGGTCTGTCAGGTCCGCCGTCGAACCGCATCGGAACGATGACTTCACTCTCTGGAATCGCCGCCGACGACGGCAACTTCTGAACAGGGCTGGAGGTGGGACTGCCGCTCGAGGTCGCGGTCGCGTTCGGGCTGGCGCTTGGAGTCGATGACGGGCCGGCGCTAGTGGTCGGCGATTGCCCCGCAGGACTGACCGACGGGAAGATGCTCGGCGAGGCTGTGGTGCTGCGCGGTTCACCCCTCCCAGAAATCTGGAACCCTATGCCGACCGCCACGCCCACGAGCACCAGGGTTCCCGCGATGATCGAGGCCAACTTGCCCCGGAACCCGCCTGATTCTTCACCACCCGGCCCTGGAGGGTAGCCGCCTGCACCGCCCTGGCCGCCGCCTGCGCCGTAGGCCTGGGTCGGAGGTGCCCCCGGTGGATAGCCGGGGCTGCCAGGTTCGCCCGGCGCTGGCGGATCCTGACCTGGCGGGTCTTGCCCGGGTGAGGGAGCGTCGGCCGGGAAAACCGCCGAGTGGGCCTGCTGCGAGCGGGCACCGAGGCTGACCAATTGCACTGGCACGCCATCGACAGCGACCGACGCGACGGTGTCCGTCATACCGATGTTGATGCCTAGCCGATACGCCATATCTGCTTTTCCTGGTCACCCGGTCCCCGGTCGGCTCATCGTAAAGCGCCCATGCCGACAGGAGTGGTTTCGTGATCAGACGGATACAAGGCTCAGCCGGGTCGCACCAACATGGATTGCGTACATGAGCGGGCTTCACGAAGGCGAGTTCTCTGGCCCATCGGGGCAACGATCGCCGACGTAGGCTCCCCGTGTGGCGATCGGGACACTCGTCAATCAGCGCGTCAGGGTGGCCAGAGCGGTTCGGGAACGCATATCCGGCGACTTCGAGGCGCAGCATGCCGAGATTTGGCGCGACGGCGAGCGGTGGTTCACCGAACAGGATGCGATCTGGCGCGTACACGGCGATACCTCGGTGTTCATCGCTGCAATCCGTGCGCTATTGCTGCAGGCGCTCCATCCGGTAGCGATGCAGGCAGTCGCCGAGCACGCAGGCTTCGAGGCGGATTTCTGGGGACGATTTCAGCGCACCACCAGGTATGTCGCGTTGACCACCTACGGAACGGTGCGTGATGCGGAGCGCGCAATTGCAGCAGTCCGAGCGGTCCATCGTCGGGTGACTGGTACCACCCCGGATGGCAGGCCGTACTCAGCCGATGACCCGCATTTGCTGATGTGGGTCCACGTTGCCGAAGTGGACAGTTTCCTGTCCGCCTATCGGGCTTTCGGTGCCGAGAAGCTGACCGCAGCTGAAGCGGACGAGTACGTACGCCAGGCCGGCTCCATTGCTGCACGGCTGGGCGTAATCGAGCCTCCGCTCAGCGTGATGGAGCTGACCGACGTCATGGAGAGTTACCGACCGGAGCTCAGCGGATCAGGTCAGGCCCGACGGGCGAGCAACCTGCTCCTGGTACAGCCACCGTTCGCCGGCCTGGCTCGCGCCGGCTATCACATGCTGGCCGCTGGCGCCGTCTCGACCCTGCCGGCATGGGCTCGAGTTGAGCTGAGGCTACCGACGCTTCCAGTAACCGAACGCGTCGTGATGAGACCGCTGGCCCGCTCCGCCGTGCGAGCGTTGCGCTGGGCCCTTGAGCCACCACCCGCCGACTTGTCAGAGCCCAATTGACCTATAAGTCAACTGGACTCTGAGAACTCGGCGGCTACGGGTGCCCCCAAGAGCAAAGCGGCCGAGGACTCGGCACCGCCCGGCATGGTTCCGCCGGGGCCGGAGGGTTACAAGACGACGATGCGGCTGTTGCCCGAGGCGCTGCAGATGACGTGGACCTTGATATGAGGGCCGCCACGTCGGAGAGTTCTTTGGCATCCCACCGACGGGTCGTAAGTTCTCATTCGAAGCGATGCATAGCTTCCGCGTCGAAGACGAGCCCGTACATGAGCATTGGGCCGTCCCGCGATGACCTCGGGCTGTTTCGTCACCTCGGACTGATTGACCCGTCAGTTGGGCCCGAGACATTGCCCGCACGGCTGATCGGCGGGCTCAGACTGTGGGCGGATCAACAGCCGGCGCATCGTCTACGCCTTCTTCTGGAAGGAGACCCTTCTGATCAAGAACAAAGAGGAGCACGAAACCTGGGACCACGATCAGCGCTGCGAGCACAACTACGACCAGCATGGTGCCGAGCGTGCCGGCCGGGGCAGCCGCTGCTGAAAACGTCAGACTCTCCGGCAATATGTACGGCCACTGCGCAACGCCCCAGCCGAGAATCGTGCTTGCCGCGGCGACCACTGCGATCAGGCGGGCCCCGCGCGGAGCGCGGCGAACGAGGAGCACGAGCGCGGCGACCCCGCACAGCGCGCCCAGGATGACCAGCGGCAACGCTCGCGATGCAAGACCGTCAAAGAGATAGGGCGCGTCAGCGCTGAGCACGAAGATGCCGATGATCCCGATGACCCCGACAACGGCAGCTGCAATAACGGCCCTGCGGCGGAAGTACTCAACCATCTCTGTGTTGTCGAGACGGCGCGCATCCCAAACCAGATAGACAGCGGCCAGGTACGCGACGGCCGCCACTGCCAGGACGCCACCGAGGATCGAGGTCGGGTTGATCCAACTATGAATGGGATCGCCAGCCTGCCCGCCGGCAGGTACGCGACCAGAGGCGATACCGCCAGCGACGGCTCCCATGCAATAGGGCACCAGTACCGAGGAGGCGGCAAACGCAGCCCCGAATATACGGCGGTGATTCGTCGTGACAACCGCCTTCCGGAACGCGAAGCTCGCACCACGGAGCACGATGCCCAGGGCCGCAATGGTCAGCGGCACGAAGAGCGTCAGCGTGATTGAGGCGTACGCCTCCGGAAACGA
>JBKPTR010000038.1:0-5756 GCA_046735615.1 Actinomycetota bacterium | reverse complement strand
CTTCCCACAACGTCGGCTGATCAGCTACCGTACGCAACATGAATGGTCCCGATCCCTTCTAGCCCAAGGGGTTGGGACCATTCTCCCTTGTCAGAGGCATATTCACCGCTCGACACGCCTCGACATTTTCAGGTCGAAGTAACTAGTGCTCACAGTTTCTTCAGCCAGCTGTACCAGTTGGACAGGCCATCTCCGGACTTAACAGACATGGGCATGATCTCCGCGGCCCGGTTGAGGATGTGTGTATAGCTGCTGAATGCTTCGAGGTCGAAATCGACATAGGGCAGTAAATCGGTCTTGTTGACGATCACCAAGTCGGCCACCGAGAACATGTGCGGATATTTTTGTGGCTTATCCTGACCCTCGGTAACGGAGATGATCACTACCTTGGCGTGCTCACCAACGTCGAAGAGCGCTGGGCAGACCAAGTTGCCGACATTCTCGATGAAAAGCCAGGACCCTTGGCCGGGATCCAACGCTGCGGCCGCCCTCTGGACCATGGGCGCATCGAGGTGACACCCAGCTCCGGTATTCACCTGGACCGCGCGCGCGCCAGCTCGCCGAATTCGCTCACTGTCGAAGGTCGTTTCTTGATCACCCTCGATCACGGAGACGGGGCGATTGTTGCCCAGTTCAGCAATCGTGCGCTCCAGCAGGGACGTCTTGCCCGAACCAGGCGAGCTCATCAGATTCAGCGCTGTGATCCCCCGCTGGTCAAACCAGTCCCGATTCTCCTGGGCAAGGCGGTCGTTCTTGGCAAGGATCGCCTCGCCAATGATCAGATTTTCGGTTGTGGACTCGTGCTTGTGTACGGCGGCCATTGAATGCTCATCCTGCTGATCGTGATCATGATCGTGATGATGGTGATCATGTGCAGAATGCGAGTGGTCGTGGAGGGTCACCACACGAACGTCATCTTCGTTGCCGCAGCCACACGTCAGGCACATTGCTCTGCCACCAACTCCACCGAGAGGACCTTTAGCTCACGACCCGCGATCAATTCCACGTCGGCGCTGCCGCACGGGCAAAGGAGGATCAGATCATCGAGGGCGAAGTCCTGTCCGCATGATCGGCAGTGCGCCGACCCTGGTGTCTGTTCGATCACCAGCGTCGACCCCTCCAGCGCGGTGCCGCCGATGAGGAGTTCATAGCAAAACTCCATCGCATCGGGCACTACACCGGAGAGCCTGCCAACCTCGAGCCGCACGAGGTTGACCTGCCGGCCGGCCGCCCGCTCGGCGACCATGTCGACCACGCTCTGGGTGATGGCGAGCTCGTGCATTCACACTCCTGCTCGCTACTTTACGGTGATCTGTAATCGGAGTCTCGACCCCAAAGCCTTCAGGTTCGCACCGACAGCTTGGGCGGGCACTCCTCGGGGCCGCGTGTCCTAGTGTCCACGGCACTAGCATCGGCCCATGGGCCAACGCGTCCTGATCCTCGCGGCCGGCATCGGGTCGGGCCACAACATCGCGGCCGGTGTCCTCGAGTCGTGCTTCCGCGCCGCCAGTGAAGTAGATGCGGTGCAGAAGCTGGACATCCTCGAGGCGACCAACGAGGTCTATCGGACCCTCTACGACGACGGGTACTTTGCCCTGGTTGAAGCCGTACCTTGGCTGGTTGGCTGGGGTTACGACGCAAACGATCCGCCCTTCAAGCTCGCCAAATGGATCTCGCTCTGGGATCGCATCAACACCACGGCAACAGCCAAGGCGATCAAGACGTTTCGACCTGACATCGTCGTGTGCACGCATTTCCTGCCGACCCGATTGGTGTCGCTGATGCTGACTCGCGGCGTGCTCGAGGCGAAGCTGGCTGTCGTCACCACCGACTATGACTTTCAGGGACTCTGGCTGAGCAGCCCGTTCAACCACTTCTTCGTCGCTCGGGACGAGACGAAGGCGTACATGGCCGCCATCGGCGTGCCAGCGGACCGGATCACCGTCTCCGGAATACCGGTCCGACCCGGCTTGGCTGATCATGTCGACCAGGAGGCGGTCCTCCGGCGCTATGACTTGCGCTCCGATCGGCCAATCCTGCTGATCTCGGCGGGTGCCGCTGGTGGCGCGTACACGCAGACGATCGTGCAACAGACTTTGCGGATTAGGAACGACTTTCAGGCCGTCGTCGTGTGCGGACGAAATGAGCAGCTGAAGAGTCAGATCGAAGGCCTTGTCGCCTTCCACCGCGATCGGTACCGCGTCCTGGGCTACACAAACGACATGGCCGACCTCATGCGAACAGCCACCTTGTTCATCGGAAAGCCGGGTGGGCTTTCCTCCTCAGAGTGCATGGCCGCCGGACTACCCATGGTCCTGATCCACCCGATTCCCGGTCAGGAGGTACGGAACAGCGACTTCCTCTTGGAGGAGGCCGCCGCGGTGCGCTGCAACTACCAGACGACCGTGGGCTACAAGATCGATCAGCTGCTGGCCGAACCAGATCGGATCACGCGCATGGCCGAGAGTGCCAGGCGGATCGGCAGACCTGAGGCCGGCCCGCACATCACATCCGCAGTACTGACGGACGGGTCGCCCCCACTGTGGATCAGCCACGCCGCGCAGAAGTCCGTGCTTGCCTCCAGTGAGGGAGGGATCTCGGCTGCCAACCTGTACGCCGGTCGTCGGGTGCGGACCTTGATCAATGCTCCTACCGGGCAATCGGCCGGAGTGATCACTACTGCACAGCTGGATTCGCTGCTTCCAAAGAAGGCGGCGAGCGGCTTGTCGGGACCCGAGCTCTCGTTGTCAGCGGACCAGATTTCCGATCTTCGCCGCCGCACTGAGCCGGGGCTCACGTTCACACTGCGTCGCATCCTCGGCAAGGCCAGCGACCTGAGGCTTGCGCTCAGCCCCTGACTCGACCACAGCTCACGCGCTGGCAGGAGCCCATGGTCAGTGAGCCAGCCACGGAACTGCTCAGGTGTTCGTACACCGTCTTCGGTAACTGCCGTACAGATCTCCAAGCCACCAATCTCATCGGGGTAGCTCGCCTGCCCGAACCACACGTCCTTGATCCGTAGCACTGCCGCCCGTTGCTCATCAGTGATCGAATCACGCAACGCCTCATAAAAGGCAGTGACGTTTTGATGAAGATCATGGAGCCACAGCGTCAGGTCGAGCCGCCACATGCCCGCCTCGTGATCCAGCAGGGACGGAGCGTGGTACCGCTCCTCCTTGACGAGCCCGGTGGGGCTGCGGTGACCACGTTCGTCCCGATAGTCGAAGCCGACCCACCCCAGGAAACTCCATGACTCGTGAAATCAAGTGCAAGACGTCCCCGGGGTGATAGTCGGGTCCGACGAGCAAGCCAACATCAAGATCGCGCCAGCACATCAGGTTGGAGATGTAGCTCCCTGACACTTCCAGCGGTCCGAGAGCGGCGAAGACTCCCGACAGATCCAGCTCGCGAAGAAGCGCCGCCGCCTCCGCCTGCAAGGCGGACCGCCTGGCTGCGAGCTCTCATCGGCGGCGGGTGGGCTCACGAGCGGCGATGGAGGAGCGGCGCGGTCACACTCCGGACTGTGCCTCGACTCGTCCATCGGCGACAGCGGCTGCCAGCGCAGCGTGGTCGCGTTCGTTTTGATCGGCGTACGCCTCAGCGAAGTCCGCTACCGCGTTGTCGAACTTGGTCGAATTGCCGAGGTATGACGCGATGGCGACTCGATCGCCGGCACGCGCGTGGGCACGGGCGAGCGTCCAGCCGCACAGCTGGGCGTACAGCTGCATGCCGGCGGGGATCATCTCCTCCACCACGGCGGAGAGTTTCCAGTCCCGCAGCTGTCGCAAGTAATAGTCGGTATAGCGGCCGCCAGTCGGCCGCGCGCGGAGCCAGCCGAGGAAGATGTCACTCGATGCCTGCATAAGGTGCTGACCGGCTACCACGCGCTCTCCCTGGTTGCTGTATTCCGACTTGCCCGCGTAGCCGCTAAGAGCGGAGGGTCCAGCCTCTTTGGCCTGCAGCAGAAGGGCTTCCGCCTCTACTCCCCCTTCGAGCAGGAGAATCCACGCCCGAGTGCCGACACTGCCCACACCGACCACCTTGTGCGCAATGTCACTAAGTTTGAAGTGATCAAGCAGGCGTCGGCGGTCCGATTGGAGTGTCCTGCGATAGCTGACGAGTAGGGTACCGAGCCGGGCGCGGATCTCATCGGGATGCATATCCATCATGTCGTCGAGCCGCTCGACCAGTGGCGGATTGCTCATGATCTGCCGCGTCCCGTCAACGACGGTGGTCAGCTTCCCGATCGCCTGCAAACTATCGCGGGTGCGCGCCTTCGCGAGCGCGCTTTCAGTCGCCTTGAGCCGTGCTTTCCGCTCCTTCAACTTGCGTGCGCTGAGCGTGGCCTTGTACTCGGCGATAGCCTGGTCCATTTCGAGGTGCGCATACCAGACGGCGAGAATCGGTTGAGCGGCGAAGGTTCGCATCGCCGTGCGGTAGCTCTCCACAGCAGCCAGCGTGATCTTGCGAGACTGCTTCTTGCTGAACCCGTTGTCCCGACTGGCGACGATGAGGCTCGCGGCCAGTCGCTTCACATCCCACTCAAATGGGCCGGGAAGTGTCTCGTCAAAATCGTTGATGTCGAACACCAAGCGGCGCTCCGGGGAGGCGTAGGCGCCGAAGTTGGACAGGTGTGCATCCCCGCAAAGCTGAGTTTGCAGACCTGACGTTGGAGTTTTTTCCAGATCGGCCGCCATCACGAGTGCCGCGCCTCTATAGAAAGCGAACGGCGAGACCAGCATCCGGCCGTGTCTGATTGGCACCAGATCCGCCACGCGATTCTTAGCCTGACTGAGCAACAACGCCACCGGATCGCGTGATTTCTCCGGCTGGAAGTCGGCATGTGCCTGTAACGGCGCCTGCGCGCGTGCCGCCTTGCCGGTTGCGGCACGCTCCTCAGGACTAAGGCGCTGGGGCTCTGCAACATCTTTCCTCGGCGTCGATGTCGTCTTTCGGGTAACCCCGGATCGCCCAGTCGTCTTGCTGGCAACCCTGGATTGGCCAGTCGTCTTGCTAGCAACCCGGGACTGCCCAGTCGACTTGTCAGCAACCCGGGATCGCGCGGTCGTCTTCGATGCTGTGTCTGCGCCTCTCCGTTTTGCCGATGTGGCGGCGGACTTGGATGCACGACTACCGCGCGTTCGTGCGTTTGCATTGCTAGCCGGACGGGTCTCCATGGTCGGAGAGTCCCATCTCGACCGCGGTCCAGCATCACCCACCGGAGGTGAATTTGGATTTTCATTGCGAGCAGGATCAGCCATCGCGCTGTCAGCGACGATTCACCGGATGGCCCACGAGATGATGCGGATGTACCCCCGGTTTTTTCTGCGTGAACCATGAGTCACTCTGTGAAGTGAGTAATGAGTTCAGATATGGAGCCACCGATGGTCTCGGCCGACCCAGCTCGACCGCCGCTTATCCAAGATCAATTGCTTGAGACTCGGCGCATCGTGCCGATAGACAACCTCAAGGCCGTTCTCGTGGCATGGATCATCGCTGGCCACGCAATGCTGGGCTACACGGCGATCGGCGGATGGCCGTACGACGAGGTGAGCGAGACAACTCTGCCGCCGCAAATGGAGCTGGTGCTCGCGGCGCTCCTTGGGCCAACTGCCTTGTTCGTGATCGGAACGTTCTTCTTCCTCAGCGGGCTGTTCGCTCCCAGCAACATCGCTCGCCATGGCCCAGCGGGCTTCCTGCGGCAGCGACTAGTCCGGCTGGGACTGCCGTGGCTGCTGTTCACGCTGCTGATCTGG
>JBKPTR010000037.1:0-6436 GCA_046735615.1 Actinomycetota bacterium | reverse complement strand
TCCGCCTCGAATCTGTGACACATCTGCGCCGCAGTCAGCGCGTTGCTTGCTGCCGAGATTACCGTCCGGCAACTTGATGATCAGGCCCGACACGCGTTACTTGAGGAAGTCAGGGATGTCGAGATCATCGTCGAATACCGGTCCCCTTGTCGGCACCGTTACGGGAGTCGGCGTGAGTGGCGGTGGAGGCGGAGCAGGAGCAGGCGGAGGGCTCTCGACCGGCGTCACATGGTTGACCGAGTTGTTTGGCGCTACGGTCACAAGCGGCGGCTCGGGAGCCGTCGGACTCGGGCGAGGGTGATGGTTCCGCAGGTCGGCAGCGCGACTGATTCCGGGTTGGCGGCGCGGCGGCTGCCCGCCCTCAAAGCCCGCAGCAATCACGGTCACCTTGACCTCGTCGCCGAGCGCATCGTCGATGACCGTACCGAAGATGATGTTCGCCTCTTCGTGCGCTGCCCCCTGGATCAGGTTGGCGGCCGCCGAGACCTCGAACAGACCGAGGTCCGAACCACCGGCGATCGACAGGAGAACGCCGTGGGCACCTTCGATGCTGGCTTCCAGTAACGGCGACGACACCGCCATCTCCGCGGCCGAGCGCGCGCGGTCCTCGCCGCGCGCAGAGCCGATGCCCATCAGCGCCGAGCCGGCGTTCGACATGATCGACTTGACGTCGGCGAAGTCGAGATTGATCAGACCGGGAGTAGTGATCAGATCGGTGATGCCGGATACGCCTTGCATCAGCACCTGGTCGGCCTGCTTGAAGGCGTCCAGGATCGCGATCTGGTGATCAATCATCTGGAGCAGCTTGTCGTTCGGAATCACGATCAAGGTGTCGACTTCCTCGCGGAGGTTGACGATGCCCTGCTCGGCCTGAATGGCGCGACGCTTTCCCTCGAACGAGAACGGCCGGGTGACGACGCCGATCGTGAGAGCGCCGAGCGCGCGGGCGATCCGAGCAACCACTGGCGCGCCACCTGTGCCCGTACCGCCACCCTCGCCCGCCGTCACGAACACCATGTCGGCGCCCTTGAGCGCGTCCTCGATGTCTTGCGCATGATCTTCGGCCGCCTGGCGACCTTTGTCAGGATCTGCGCCGGCGCCGAGACCACGAGTGAGATCGCGGCCGATGTCTAGCTTGACGTCGGCATCGCTCATCAGCAATGCCTGAGCGTCAGTGTTCACGGCAATGAACTCAACCCCGCGAAGTCCGGCTTCGATCATCCGATTGACGGCGTTGACGCCGCCGCCGCCGACGCCCACGACCTTGATGATCGCCAAGTAGTTCTGTGATGCAGAAACCACGATTCCGCCTCTTCTTTCATCTCTGCGGACGAGGTGGTCGCACCAACTCTCAACCTGAAGCCAACAGTCAAGTTGCCACGGTGTGAAGCGGCACGGTTTCAATGAGGCTACGAGATGCCCTCGGGCGATTGCGTAGTGACACGCCAAGATCAGCAATTCATTTGAATTGTTATAGGTCAAGTAGAGGTTGAAACTTGATATGGGACGCGGAACAGGTGCCCGAGTGGTGATCGGAGAAGCGGTCAACCGAACATGCTTGTGTCTCGCGGAGCCCCAACGCTAGACGCTCACATCGCACCTGTTACTTCGATCTTGGCTAGTTGCAGATGAGGCGCAGTCCAGGTAAACAGCGCGAAGCTGGAGCGCCGGATGATGACCGAAACTAGCGAATCGTCGGATTGTGCGGGCTCGAGACGTCGATGGAGGACTTCGGCTTCTGCTTGAGCAGCGCACCCATGATCTGGGCCTTGAGCTCAGAATCAGCTGAGCTTCCCCACGTCACCATCCGTCCGGACTTCAGGACCAGAGCAATGCTGTCGCGGCTGCTGGCTGTGATCCGATCGACCTTCCCGCGCAGCTTGTGCGGCAGCGCAGCGGCAACAATGGCCATCTCGCTGAGCAGCGGCGTATCTCCGGAGTTGACTTCAGCGAGCAAGACCTCAGGCGGCAACACCGGCTGCGTCTGGTAGGCGACGCCGTATTTGTCGACCACGACGTAGCCGCTCGACTGACGCACCCCGAGGACCGGCCTGCGCTCGACGACGGTAACGGTGATCGTGCTCGGCCAGTCGCGTGTGACGGCCGCGGCCTCCAGCGCCGGCAGAGTGGTCGTCCGCTCCGCAATCGCATCCAGATCTTGACGAACCAGCGGCACGCCGAGAGGAACCTGTGCGGCCAAGCTCACCTGCGTTCGCGTCAGGTTATGGGTGCCGACCACGTTCACCCTCTTGGTGACCAGCGCTGTGGAGAAGTAGACACCCCACACCCCCGCCCCGAGGAGCGCCAGCACCAGCGCGATAACAATGAAAGCCAGAGCCTTACGGCGGCGCCTCGAGCGAACGGCTTGTCTGCCCCGGCGGCTGCGGGGACGGTGCGACTTCCGATTGCTACGGTGCGACTTCCGACTGCTGCTGCGGCGGACCGTCGCTGTCGCGGTCATCGCACCGCCTCGGTGAGGCGCTGAATCTCGTCCACGATCTTTGGTGCCACCTTGGTGACGTCGCCGCATCCCACCGTGATCACCAGGTCTCCGGGACGAGCAATTCTGGCCACCGTCGGCGCCGCCTCGTCCCAGACAGGCTGGTATGTCACGTGTGCTGTGCCCGGAGTGATGGCATTCGCCACCACCGACCCGTCGATTCCGGGGATGGGATCCTCACGGTCGCCGCAGACATCCATCACGATCGCCTCGTCGGCGTGCTCCAGCGCATGTGCGAGCTCGCGCCAGAAGTCCCGAGTGCGGGTGTAGAGGTGCGGTTGAAAGCAGACGACGACGCGGCCGTCGCCGACGCCGGTGCGGGCAGCGATAAGCGTGTTCAACACCTCTGTGGGGTGATGGGCGTAGTCGTCGTAAACCCGGATGTTGTTGGGTTTCCCGATCAGCTGGAACCGCCGGTAGGTGCCCTGATACCTGGTCAGCTCGCGCCGTACGTCAGCCTCCTTGGCGCCGAACCAGGTCGCCACCGCGTACGCCGCCGCGGCATTCAGCACGTTGTAACCTCCGGGCACTGACAGCTCCACCGGGCCGCCGTGCCCGGCCCAGCCCAGCCGGAAGCTTGAGCCGGTGCCAGCAAGGTGGATGCCCATGATGTTGACGTCGGCCTTTTCGGAAGTGCCGAAGGTGATGATCTCCGGTCCGGGCGACCCAGCTGCGATCAGCTGCCGTACCCGTTCGGTCAGCGCGACCGCTCCAAGATCATCGCCACTGGTCACGAGTAGCCGCACCGAAGAGGCCGTCGCGAAGCGCAGGAAACCGTCGGCGTAGTTGTCTGCACTCCCCCAGTTGCTGAGGTGATCGGGATCGATGTTGGTGACTACCGCCACCTCGCGGGGATATTGCAGGAAGGAGCCGTCGCTCTCGTCAGCTTCGACGACCATAACGTGACCGCCGCCGAGATGCCCGCCAGTGGCGGTGCCGGTAAGTGCGCCGCCGATGACGAAGGACGGATCAAACCCGCAGCCACCCAGCACGTGCGCGATCATCGCCGTCGTCGTGGTCTTGCCATGAGTTCCTGCGACTGCAATGCCACGGCGGCCTAGCATCAGCGAACCCAGCGCAGCGCTGCGGTGGAGCACTCGGAGACCGCGGCGCCGGGCCTCCGCCAGCTCGGGGTTGTCCTCCCGGATGGCTGAGGAGACAACGACCGTGGAGGCATCGCCGAGTTGCTCGGCGCGGTGTCCGACGTAGACACGCGCACCTTGCGCTTCCAGCGACCGCAGGTATTTGGAGTCCTGTCGGTCGCTGCCGCTGACCCGAATGCCGTGCGCCAGCATCATCGAGGCGATCCCGTTCATGCCGGAACCGCCGATGGCGACGAAGTGCACCGCTCCCAGCTCGTCCAGACTCGGCAGCTCGACGGGAGTGATCAGACCCATCTAGTGGATCACCTCCAGAACTCGCGACGCCAACACGGTAGCCGCATCGAGGCGCGCAACACCGGCAAGCGCGTTTCTCATTCCGGCCAGCCGGTCTGGATGCGCGAAAAGGGCGGGAATCTCCTCAGCCACCCACGCGGACGTACAGTCGTCGTCGGCCAGCATGATGCCGCCACCTGCTTTGACAACGAGCTCAGCATTGAGGGCCTGTTCACCATTGCCGTGCGGATATGGCACGAACACGGCCGGGAGCCCTACTGCGGCTGTCTCCAGCACCGTGCTGGCACCGCTACGAGCGAGCATCAGATCCGCGGCCGCGTACGCCCGCTCCATCTGTTCCACATACGACACCGGCTGGTAGACGGCTCCAGTCTGCTCATCGAGGCTCCGCACGATGCCAGCAGTGAGATTCTTCGGACCCAGTACATGCAGGACCTGGATCCCGTGGGCCAGCAACTCCGGCCAGGCGCCTGCAACGGCGGTATTGATGCGCAACGCACCTTGCGATCCTCCGCTGACCAGCAGGGTTGGCAACTCGGAATGCAGCTCGAAGCCGATGCGGGCCTCACGCTGAAGCGCAACTCGGTCAAGGTCGGTGATGCCCCGGCGCATCGGCAGCCCGATGCAGTGTGCGTGTGGCAGTTCGGTTTGCGGGAAAGAGGTGTAGACGTGGCTGGTGAGGCGAGCCGCGAGCTTGTTGGCAAGACCGGGCAGCACGTTTTGTTCGTGGATCACGATGGGCAGCCCCAGCCGCCGGGCGGCCAGGTAGGCCGGAGTGGAGACATATCCCCCGAAGCCGAGGACCACATCCGCCTGACTGCGTCGCAGCACTCCTACGGTCGCCTTGACCGCCTCGATCAGCCGCGGGCCCACCAGCGCCAGATCCTTTCCGACTCGCCGCGGCATCGGTACCGGAGGGATCAGCTCGAGTTTCAGACCGGCCGCTGGCACGACGGTTGTCTCCAGGCCTCGAGCGGTGCCCACTGCCGTGAGTGCCAGCCCAGGGTTAAGCCGGCGTAGCTCGAGGCCGGTTGCGATCAACGGCGAGGTATGGCCAGCCGTCCCGCCGCCGACCAGCACCACAGAGCCCGAACCCCCAGCAGCGTCATTCATACGCGCGTCCGCGAGTCGACCACGGTCGTCATCCGAGGCCGCGACCGCATGGCCTTCTTGGCCAGCAGCTTCCGCGCCTCGGGTTCCAGTCGAGCACACGCAAGCAGTACGCCGACCGCAAGCAAGTTGGCGATCAATGCCGAACCCCCGTAGGACACCAGTGGCAGCGGAACCCCGGCGATCGGAAGCAGCCGAAGCACGACTGCCAGATTGATCAGCGCCTGCACCATGAACCAGGCCGTAATACCGCCTGCTGCATATCGTATGAAGAGATCGTCGGCATGCGTCGCGATCCGAATGCCGGCATATCCCAAGATGCCGATCATGGCGAGCACGACCAGGCTGCCGCAGAGACCGAACTCCTCGCCGAGCACAGCGAAGATGAAGTCGGTGTGCGCCTCGGGGAGACTCCCCCACTTTTGCCGGCTGGCCCCGAGACCGACCCCCCACCAGCCGCCAGACGCAATCGCGAACATGCCAGCGTTGGCCTGGTCATTGGCGCCGTTGATATCAAGAGCCGGATCCAGAAAGGCCGCCAGTCGGCGCATCCGCACTGGCGAGGTAATGAAGATCGCAATCACACCCACCAGACCGGTCATCCCTAATGCCATGAGCACTCGCAGCGGAGCACCGACGATCCACAGCATGCCCGCAGCGATCACCGCCATGACGACCGCTGTTCCCGCGTCGCCCTGGAAGAGCACCAGCAAGATCAATATCACGCTCACCGGCAGGAACGGCACCAGCAGATGTTTCGGCTGGTCGAGCAGGCGGTACTTGCGGGCCAGTACGTCGGCTCCCCAAACGATCATGGCCAGCTTGGCAAACTCTGCCGGCTGTATAGAGAACAGCGAGGAGCCGAGGTAGAGCCAGTTGCGGTTACCGTTCACCGAGATGCCGAGGGGGGTATAGGTCAAGATCAGCAAAATGACAGCGAGAGCGACACCGAACCAACTCAGCATCCGCAGTGTTGACTGCGGCAACTTCATGATCGTGAATGCACCGAGCACACCGACCGCTAGGAAGAGCAGCTGCCGTTTGACGTAGAAGTACGAGTCACCGAACGTCAGATAGGCGTTCACGCTGGACGCCGATAGCACCATCATCACGCCAACGATCACCAGCAGTGACACAGAGCCGAGCACCAGGTGATAGCTGGTCAGTGGTCGGTCCAGCATGGAGCGAAGCCAGTGCAGTACCTCGATGGCTCCCATTGAGCGCCTGTCGCCCGCCGGGGCATGGCGAACCGACCCAGCTCGGTCGCTGGACGCCGTCGAGCCCTGCCGGGTCAGGGTCGCCACTGACGTCTACTCCTCTGCAAACGCGCGCACCGCGGCAGCGAAGGCATCTCCGCGAGCGGCGTAGTCGGTGAACATGTCCTTGCTGGCGCACCCCGGCGCGAGCAGGACAGCATCACCAGGTCTGG
>JBKPTR010000036.1:0-7287 GCA_046735615.1 Actinomycetota bacterium | reverse complement strand
CACGACCCCGCGGCGCTCCTCTTCACGGTCGAGTAGTTGGCCGAAAGCCGGCAACAGCAACCGTCCGGACAGATCTCCACTGGCGCCCAGCAGCAGCAAGCTTCCGATCGAACCAGTCATTCGTGCCTCCCTCCCGGTCCTTACGGCGCCGCTACGGCGATGAAGATCAGGTGTCGGCTGAGGCGTACCCGCTCCGGCCTTTCGACAAACCGAGCAGTGCAGGCCAGCGTGGCGGAAGCCGCGAAAGACGCGTCAGCGCCTCAGTGGGTCGTAACCCTGAGACGCTGGACACATCGGGATCATTCAGCTCTTGGCGAGTAGGGCATCCAGCTTCTCGTAGCCCTCGTAGACACCGACTTCCATGCCGCTTGCCATGATTCCGTCGCGGGCCTCGAGGTTCTCGACCACAGAGAGACCGATGGTTCTGGTCCGGCCGTCTCCGAGGTCCTCGAACGTCATGGTCTCCAAGCTGACGCCATCAGGCATGCCCTCCCAAGTGAAGGTCTGGACCAGCCTCTCGTTCGGTCGCACCTCATGGAAGGACCCGTAGAAGACGGCCACCTCCTCCCCGTCCTGCAACGCTGCATAGCGATAGTTGCCTCCGGTGCGAGCGTTCCACTGGTCGATTCTCATCTCGGTGCTCTTCGGGCCGAGCCACTGGGCGACCAGCTCCGGCTCGATCCAGGCCCTGAAGACCTTGTCCGGCGGTGCCTCGAAGTCTCGAATGATGCGGATTGTCGGCAGGTTCGGATCAGCCTCGATCGTGGTTTCCCGCGTCGTGGTTTCGTGCGTAGCGTTAGTGCTCATGATGCTGCTCCTTTGTTGGTGATTGGTTCACTTTCGTCGTCCATAGAGGCAAGTACGGCATCGAGACGGCGATATCGCTCCTCGGCTTGCCGCCGGTATCGCTCGATCCAGGCAGTCATGAGGTCGAAGACTTCGGCCTCGAGGTGACGCGGCCGGCGTTGCGCATCCTGGCTGCGGCTCACCAGCCCTGCGTCTTCGAGCACCTTGAGGTGCTTGGAGACGGCTTGAATCGACACGTTGTATGGGGCGGCCAGCTGGCCAACCGTGGCGTCCCCAACAGCGAGCCGAGCCACAATGTCACGGCGTGTCGGGTCGGCCAATGCGGCGAAGACTCGTGAGAGTCGGTCCTCACTCATGGCCACCTCCTTGTCTGGCTTATTCAACCGTTTGGTTGAAGAACACATTAGCGACTGATCCCTACCTTTGTCAACCGATCGGTTGAATAGAAAACTCGGTTGGCGACTGCGGGGTGCGTTCCCAGCACAGGCATGAAACGACCACGCCAGCCGTGCGGAGACGAGACCCCGGCTCCGTGATCAACTTGTGGCCGCGGCATCAACCCACGACCTGAGGCCGGCAGGCCGATCGGCGGCGATACATTGTCGCGCTAAGCGCCTGGCTCGTGTGCGCCACCGGCGCTAGGGTCTGATCGAGGCACGGGAGTGAGGCAGTGGCGGAAAATCAAGCGGAACGCCGGATCCTGGTCGGGGTTACCTATGGCCAATCCGACGCCGTGCTGCGCCATGCCGCCCGCTTCGCCCGTACCTTCGATGCCGCTCTGGTCTGCGCGCACGTCGACCCCGGGCGATACGTCGTGGAGGAGCTGCCAGATGGCTCTGTGGCTTCGCTGCCGCTGGATCCGGATCTACCGGAACTGAAGGACACTGACTTCGATCAAGGGCTGGTAGCCCAAGTTCGCGCAGCCGTCGCCGACGACTCCATTGACTTGTCGTTTCGAGAGCTGGCCGGCGACGTTGCGTACGCGCTCACTCGACTGGCCGACATACTCGATGTCGAGATGATCATCGTCGGCAGCCGACGGGGTGGCGTACGGGCTGGGCTGAAGCAGTTCCTCACCGGATCTGTCGCCGCCCATCTGGCCCATCGTCAACCACGGCCGGTCGTAGTCATTCCGGTAGCCCCGGTTGCCGAAGGCAAGCCGCTGCCCTGGGAGGAGTGAGACCCATCGCGACCGCCGGGGAGGCACCGAGCAGGCCGTCGATCATCGGCTACGTGCTGGGCGGTCTGGCGCTGGCCGCGCTGCTTGCCATGTCGATCTGGTTCATTGCGACCGGTCTGATGGCTCCGCTGTGGGCCGTGATTGGTTTCATTGCGATCTGGCTGATCCTGGTCGTGGTGGCTTGCGTATGGATCCGCCGACACCCCTGGCGCGTTGTGCTGCTGCCGATGATTGCCGCGGTCATCTTGTTCGGCGGCCTGCGCGCGGGTGCGACGCTGCTCGGCTGGACGCCCTGACACAAGCGCTTGCGCTCCCATCTCCGGGGTGCGCCATGATGTTGGCATGGCTATCAGCTCTACGACAGTCGAGGGTTGCAGATCGTGACGGATCGATCCCTCGCCTGAGCGGAGTTGAGAAGTTGCCTGACGTGCTTCGGTGGCTGATCGGTCTCGCCACCTCGCTTATCGGCAATCACATTTACCTGGTAACCCTCGCCTGGGTCGCTGTGCAGACGACTACGCCAGCGAACGTCGGCTTGATCCTAGTGGCGGGTGCTATCCCGCAAGCCGCGCTATTGCTCGTCGGAGGGGTTTTCGTCGATCGGATCGGGCCGAAGCTAACCATCATCGCCTCAGACGTGCTGCGGACCTTGATCATGGTGGTTTTCGCAATCGTGGTGGCCGGCGGTGAGGTCACGCCGCTGCTGCTCGGCGCGCTTGCGGTGATGTTCGGCGTGGTGGACGGCTTCTTTTTGCCCGCCATCAACAGCGCCCCTCGGTACCTTGTCGGGCGTGATTCGATCACTCGCGTCGTCGCAGCGAAGACGATCGTGGCGCGCGGTGCCGAGTTCGCCGGCGCACCACTGGGCAGCTGGCTGCTTGTCGTTGCGAGTGCGGCGGCCGCGTTCTGGGTGAACGCCTGGTTATTCGCGGTTTCGGTCGTCCTCCTTGCCATGACGCGCATGGCCCTCGCAAAGGATGATGCTCCGGGCCGGGACGTGCCCGACGCTGAACCGAGCTCGGGGGTGTCGGTGTGGGCCGACTTGAGAGCGGGGATCCGGTTGATCCGTGGCTACCGGACTCTCGCGACGTTACTGATCGTGGTGTTCGTCGCAGAAATGGGTTTCTCCGGGCCGATGATCGCCGGGGTACCGTTGCTGGCCAACGAGACAGGCTGGGGCGTACGAACCGTCGGCTGGGTCCTTGGGGGCTTCGGTCTTGGCGCAGCTGCTGGGGCGGGGTTCCTGCTGTGGCGCAAGAACGTCCATCACACCGGGTTCGTTGCGCTTTCTGGCTTGACGGCAATGGGGTTCAGCGTCGTAGGGCTGGGTTTGCTGCCGGCGTTAGGGCTACCACTGTCTGCCTCGTTCGTTGCCGCCGGACTCCTCGGCCTCATCTCAGGCCTCGGCGCCGGTTTCTACGGCACGCTGGTCACCTCCGCGGTCTTGCAACTGGCTCCGACCGGTCAGATTGGCCGGGTCATGAGTGCGCTGTCCTTCTCCAGCATGGCCGCCGTCCCCGTCACCTACGCCCTTACCGGGCTGCTGACGGACTTCTCAAACGCCCGAGTCCCATTCCTGATTGGAGGGCTCTTGATCCTGCTTGTAGCAGCTCTCGCCTTCGCGAACCCGGAACTACGTCAGCTGACCATAGACCGCCCTGCCAAAGCGGTCGCGCGACGCTAGGTGTTTCGGTCCGCAGCATGCGGGTACCTCCAAAGCTGGAGAGGAGGTCCTGCCCATGAACCGGGGAATTATCGGAACCATCATCGGTGTCCTCGTGATCATCATTTTGGTGATCGTGATTCTTCAGCTCACCTGAGCGCAGAACCCGGGGCCGGCAAGGCGCGCGAGTGTCTGCCCGCCCTGGCCCGCCTTCCCCACGCTCGTCCGCACCCCGAGTGTCGCTCCAGTTAGCCTTGTGCTTCCCGGCGCTCGGGGTGCTGTGCGGCCACGTACTGGTACGTCGACGTCAGATCCTGACTGCTGAGCCCAGCTCGATCCAACAGCTCAAAGAGTTCCCGCACGTTTCCGAGCAGCCGCGCTGAAGTTCCGGTGCGCCACGCTTGTTGAGTCGCGACTTCCAGCGGCGCCAGTGCGACTCCTGCGGGTAGATCCGGCTCGAAGTCCCGGTTGAGCAGTTTGCCTCGCGCTGCTCCGAGCACTCGGCTCCCTGCCAGTGAAAGCTCCCAACTCTGCAGCACTCGAGAGAGGTCGAGGCCGGCGCGTTCGGCGATGACCGCCGCTTCGCTGAGCGCCGCGGCGGTGGCCGCTATGACGTATTGCTCACAAGCGTTGGCAATCTGGGCGCTGCCGACGCCACCGACGCGTACGCAGGTCCCGAGCAGCTCCAATACGGGCAATGAGTCCCGATAGAGACTCGGTGCGGCGCCGACCACGATGGACAGTTCGCCGCGAGCGGCGGCGGCTGGGGATCCGCTCAGCGGGGCATCGACCAACCTGAGCAGGCCAGCTGTCTTCTCGGCCAGTTCGCTGGCCAGGCTGCGGAGGTCGTCTGGAGTGGAGATCGCTCCCACAGCGAGGATGGTCGGACTGTGCACCCCCGCCTGGAACCCGCTCGGTCCGCTCAAGTCGGCCTCAAGATCTTCCAGTTTCTGCAGCAGCACGAGGACGTATTCGCTGCGCGCAGCGAGATCTGCGGCGCTTGCAGCACGATGTGCTCCCAGCCGCTGAAGGTGAGGGAGTAGGTCAGGATTCCGGCCGTATGTCGAGATGTGCGTCGCCTCCGGCAGGGCGTGCAACAGCCGCTGCAAGACCGGCCCGGCTAGGAATCCGTGCCCAAGCACGCCGACTGAGCGCGGATAAGTTCGGTCGCGCGCTCTCCCCCTCGGCACACATGTCACTCTATCGAAGCGGTCCTTTAGAGGACCCTGCTGCGCGCCGCGGTTGATGCAGGTCGAGCTAGTTGCGGCCGCGATTGAGCACGACCTGCACAAGCCGGCGCAACTCCGGCGTGAGGTCCTGCTCAGGCACCGTGAGACGCCAATCGCCGTATTCGACGGTGTAGACGAACCGATCAGGAGCCGGTCGGGTGGATGTGATGTGCTGCATGCCGACCCGCATCAGCAGATGTCGGACCTCCGGTCCTTCGGGATCGGCATTGAGATCCAACTGCCCGACCTTCCTGGTGCCGGCAAAGCCACCACTGCGGCACACCGCGACGGTTGCGGGCTGGTCGCTTGATCCCGCGGGCTGGCCAACGCGAGGGCCGATTGCCTGGTATGCGGCGATATCAACGCCTGTGGCAAGTAGGCCGACCTCGACCCACGCTGCCTCAACCTTCTCCGCGACCGACGGCTCGTTTGGAAAAAGGCGACGCGCAGAGGCGACCGTAGCTTGCGCAAACGACTCAAAGCTGGCCCGCGCACTCAACCGGCCGTTGACCATCGTGTCGTACCAGACCTGGCCAGCCTTCTCCCAGCTATATCCGCCTATGTCCAGCGCAGCGACGGCGAAGGCACGGTTGGGAATTCCTGAGTTGATGTGTACTCCACCGCTATCGGCATCGGTTTCGACATAGGCCGCCATAGAACCCACTTGCAAATCCCTGCCAATTTGGGGATCGTCGTACGCCGTTCCCGGTTCCAGCATCGATCGCAGCGCCTTTGCATTGATTCCGGGCATGAAAAGTCCCGCAGCGATTAACCAGTCAGCCGCCGCAGCAGTTTGGCCGAGCATGCGCTGTTTGGCCATTGAGGCAAAGACATCGCTGATGCTCTCGTTCAGGGCACCTGGCTGATCCTGATAAGCCAATCCGACTGTGAACTGCGTGACACCGTGCGTGAACTCGTGCGCCATAACATCCATTGGCTTGGTGAAGCGTTCAAAGATCTGGCCATCTCCATCGCCAAAGACGAGCTGGGTCCCGTCCCAGAACGCGTTGTCGTAATCCCGTCCGTAGTGGACCGTGATCGACACTGTGCCGCCCTGACCGTCTATGGACTGCCGCCCGAACTGGCTGTCGAACATTTCCCAGACCTCCCCGGACGAGTCGAAGGCCTCATCGACCGCCGGATCACCAACCGAAGGATCGCCGTCGCTTCGAAGGACATCGCCGGGCAGCGATTCGGTGTTGTTGGCAGTGTGGACCACTCGTGTTTTGGTGCCGGGCAGGGGTGGAGCGGCCATCTGACCCGGTGGCGACTCACGTCGAGCCCGTAGACGGTCATCGACTTGCAGTGTCTCCCGCCCGGAGGCGGAGGCATGACGCGTGCCGGCGCGCAAGGCAATGCGCTGCAGCAGATACGGGGGGACAAAGGTGCAGGACATCACGGCTCCTTGACTATGGCCTCCCACGGATAGCACAAAAACGTGGCGCAGTCTGGTCGGCCGATGTTGGACGAATCCACCGCGACCGCCTGCAGCATGCTCACAGGCAGGTTACATTCGGTTTTAGCGACTATCGGGGGAAGAATTTTGAGCAGGGTTCTTGACGGCATGCCGTCGTACGTTTCAGGCTGACTCTCGGGAATGGGCCATGTCGCTCAGGCGGTAAGTCTGTTCCGTGGGTCGATTGACGGCGCGCAATCGGTGACGGCCACCATGCGAATGGGGCGATTCTGTGGCCATGGGGGCCATGGACCGAGGATGTGCGTGCGTGAGTCGCACCCACAGGCGTACGCGTTCAAGAGTGCGCAAGGCACCTGACGCGATTTTGGCATGTCCACTTTAGGACATGTCCTCTTCCTGCTGCCCTTTTTGCGTGACTTCACACATAGCGCCTGCATAGCGTCCTTCTTGACATTGGTCGGGAGACTCGCCGGCGACGAACAGGTCACCGGCGAGACAGCAAGAAGGGAAATCTCATGCAGTCCTTAACTCATCGCGGTCACACCTTAGGTCGGGGTCACACGCTTCGGGGTCATACGCTTCGGGGACATACGCTTCGGGGACATACGCTTCGCGGACACACCCTCTGAGAAGCGGCCTCTGATGCTCGGCGGCGCTGAATAGCGCCGCCGCTTGTCTTATCGCACTCGCGCCGGCTAGGGCTCTGTTGCGAGCTGATCTTGGCCAAAACGGGCAGCCCGCTATGGCTGCCATCCGTGGCGCCTCGCTCATATCTCACCGTGAATCCGGGCCGCGACATATCGGGTCGGCAGGGTAGTGAAATCGGGTGGAAAGTCCGATAGTGTTTGTATTGAGCAAAGCGAGCACCAGATCTTCCGAAAGGAAGCCGGGATACCTGACGTTCCCGGTGGTTGAGCTGCGAGTGAGCGTGGCTTAACCAGCACAGCCCGTGTGGAACTTTTCCCCGAGGTTCCGCTCGGAGTTCCTCCCC
>JBKPTR010000035.1:0-11065 GCA_046735615.1 Actinomycetota bacterium | reverse complement strand
TGCCTGGAACGAATTCCTGCTAGCCCTGACCTTCCTGCAGGATAAGAATATGCAGACCGCCACTGTGGCGATCAGCAAGTTCACCGGTACCACCGGCTTCGATACACCGTACGGCAGCATCATGGCGGCCGGTGTGCTCGTAACGGTTCCGCTGCTCCTCGCGGTGCTCGTCTTCCAGCGTCGCATTGTTGCCGGCCTTACGGCAGGTGGCGTCAAGTAGCAGAAGCGAGACGCTAGTTGGGCAGTCTGGCGCAGTCGCAACGCAGCGGCTGCGCCAGATCTGTCTCAGGCAGTAGCTCGCTGCGCTGCGCATTGAGATTGAGATAGAACACAACCATGAGTGCCATCCTTCTTTCAGCGAGCAAGCTGGGGTTTCCTCAGGTAGGCGGCAGTGTCGCCACCGGCTTCGAACCGCTCGTCGAAACCTTTGCCACAACGCTTGCTTTTTCTCACGAACATGGGGGAGCGCTTCACATCCGCGTCGCCGGAAATGTGGTTGCGGACTTGTGGGGAGGGCAAGCCTCGACAGACCGATCCTGGCAGCAGGACACACCGTCGGTGATCTTCTCCTGCACGAAGGGTCTTGTTGCGATCTTGATCGGTGAGCTGGTCCGCGAGGGCCGACTGGATCTCGATGCACCGGCAACCACCTATTGGCCTGAGTTCGCCGCGCAGGGCAAGGAGTCGATCCCCGTGCGGTGGTTGCTATCCCATCGTGCTGGTCTTCCCGCCACCCGTCGCAATCTCCAGCTTGCCGACATCGTGAACTGGGACCGGATGGTGCAAGTGCTCGCCGCGGAGGAACCGCTCTTGCCGCCCGGCGATGGCCACCGCTACCACGCCCTGACTTACGGATGGCTGGCTGGCGAAATCGTCCGGCGCATCACCGGCATGGGCGTAGAACAGTTCTTTGCGCAACGAGTCGTACGCCCGCTGAAGGTCGATGCGTGGATTGGTGTGCCCGAGGAGGAGCTTCCTCGGATCGCGCAGCTGTATCAGGCGCCATTGCCACCAGACACGTCGCCGCCCGTGCTTGATCCAGAGGCCGCCGCGTTCGCGGAGAAAGTGATGACACTCGGGGCACTGCCAGTCGAAATCGCGGGACCGAACATCGGGTTCAATAGCGACGAAATACGCCGCGCCGTCATTCCGGGCGCCGGGGGCATCGCGACCGCCCAAGCCCTCGCGACTATCTGGAGTGCAACCGTCTCAGACGCTGAAGGCGTCCGGCTGCTCAACGACGAGGTTATTGCCGACATGTCCCGAGAGCAGAGCGCGGGTGAGCCACTCCTCCCACTCCCGGGTCCTTGGCCACGTTGGGGCACTGGCTTCATGCTCACCTCAGAACGCCGTCCCTTCCTCACTGAGAGATCCTTCGGCCACGATGGCTTGGGCGGGCAGGTAGCGTTCGCTGATCCACGGTACGAGGTTGGCTTCGCCTATCTCACCAACGACTTGCAAGAGTTCTACGACCCGCGTGCGGTATTCCTCGTCGAGGAACTTAGGCGACTCCTGGACTCGTGATGTCGCCGCTCGACGATCGGAAGGATCAGGCCCTCGGGGCGGTTGTCAGCCATTGAAGATCTGCTTGGCGATGCCGATGGCAGGCATCGCCTTTGGCCAACCTGCGTAGAACGCGAGGTGGATGATTTTTTTTGAGCTCGGGCTCGGTAGGGCCGACTCCCTGGCGATGCCGATGTGGGCTTTCAGCTGCTGGGTGTTGCCGCCCATGATCCATTAGGCCAATACACCTCACAACGGGGACTTCCAGCTCTCGCTAAATAGGGGTTGTGTTGCACCCATGAGCGGATGGATAGACGACGAGCTGGCCAAAATCGGTGCCGCCGACGAGCTGGAGATCACTTCGTTCCGCAACGACGGCACGATTCGCCCATACACGACCATCTGGGTTGTCCGAGCTGGAGATGACTTGTACGTACGGTCCTGGCGAGGACACTCCGGCCGATGGTTCCGCCATGCGCTGCAGAGGCGCGAGGGCCGTATCCGGGCCGGCGGGATCGAACGCGATGTCATCTTCGAAGAACCCGACGACACCGTCCATCCCGCCATCGACAACGCCTACCGCACCAAGTACGGCCGCTATCCCGAGGCCTACGTCCAACCGATGGTCGAGCCAGACGCCACCGCGGCCACCTTCAGGCTCGTGCCGCGCTGAGGGAGACCCCACGTCCACCTGCGCAGCGGGCCCTACACGGTCCTAGCGCACTACCGGCTCTCACGCTTCGAGCGGGTCATCCCGAGAAAGTCTTGGAGCACGCTCTTGTGGTCCAACAGTTGAATGCCAAGCTCAACTGTGGACTCGAGACCCGAGTTTGGAAGTGCCGTCAGTGCAAGCGGGCCAAGCCAGCATGTTTACAGCTACAGATAATGCGAATAAGGTACAGCCAGTGGTTCACTTCCTTCGATAGGTAGTGGTGCTGCCCACGAGCAGGAGTGGTCACCATGCCCGCTGGTGTACTCGAGTACCTCTGGTTCCGAGACAATGATCCTTGGTGGGCGACGCTCTTGCGGGCAGTGGCGCTGATCGCCCTTTTGATGCTGTTCGTTCTCAAAGGCATGCACAAAGTGCCTTCCGGCAGCAAGGCGTTACGGACCCGTTTCAACAAGGTCACCCATTACCGCCGGGATATCTACGACCGCCTGGGCTACACAATCCACCACCGCGGTGATGCCAAAGTTGTGGGTCCGGGCCTCGTCATCGGCATACCTTTCGTGCACAACGTCATGGTCGAGTCGGTAACCGAGCAATTCGAGCCGTTGCCGCCGATGATCCGGCTGGAGCCCTTGCGTGAATTTGCCTCCCAGATCAATTTCCGAGTCGTCGACCTCGAGAAGGCTCTCGTTGGTGTCGCCGACTACAAGGGTTTGCTGGTCAATAGTTGTGCCGCGGTGGTTCGCGCGCTCGTCGCACAGACGACCCTCAGCGACGATGACATCTCAGCTCGCATCCTGGCCGACGAATCGATGCAGCAGCGCGCCAGCAATTTGGGCATCAAATTGCTCGCGCTCAATGTGTCGACCTCCAACCTGACCGAACCGGCTCAGTTGGCTCACGCGTTCAAGCAGGCGGGGATCGTCCTCGCGGGCACTCCGGCCGCTGTACTTGGGGCGCGGACTGTGAACGGCGCATTCGGCCCGGCATCACTGGCTGCGGTCGATGACGATGCCCCGGCTGCCTAATATTGCATAACCCATCTGGGTATTTCCGGGCTGGACCTCAGAACCGCTCAGCGTCAATATGTAGGTATTCGCGCGCGTGACAGCGTGCTCAAACAAAATTCGCGTGCGGGGAGCCTCGGTCGTCAGTGAACTTTAGCGTGGCAGGAAGTTTGAGGTCCGAAACCGGTGGACATCGACAATCTCCCCTAGCACTGCGCTGCACAACAAAGCTCAGGACCGGGAGCAGGCTACTCGAGATTGCTATAGACAACCAAGACGCTTTCCGGTCCCAGATCACGGCGGGGCGTGAGCATTGGAACTAATGGAACTTATTGTGTCCGTTATTCGAGGAATCGGCTTTAGATTCTGTGACAAACTCATAGAATCGGCTTGATTCTATAAGGGTGCACGATGCGGTTCAGGCAACTGCCGAATAGGAGCAGCAATACGCTGATCTCGCGAAGCCTCTACCGTGAAGAGACGGCCGCTCCAGATGTGAATAAGGAACAGCCTGGCCTGCTGATGATGTTTGGGGAACTGCGGGCTTAGTTACGATACGCTATATTCGTCAGGGAATGCGCTCAAGATTTTGATCTCTGTCTGACGGGATTTTCACGCTTTCAGCGTCCGTTTGGATATGTGCTATTAGTACGCCCGACAGTGCCCGCCCGGCACGATTCAATGCCTGCCGGATGGTTTGAGCATTCCATAGTGCAGTGCCACAACAGGTGATTCAGAGAAACAGGAACACCGCGTGGTAGTGCCAGCTGACTGCGACGGCTAAAGTATCGAGATTCGCAACATCGTAGGGCTGACAAATGAGTCGGCGTGCCGACCGGCTCGGCGAAGGGAGCTCCGACGGCCCCGGCGGTGTTCGAGCTCGACGCGGGCCGGTCAGGGGTGGAGCAGCATCATGGCGACCAGCGCAGCGAGCGTCACGAAGGCGATCACGAAGAGCAGGACGAGGTGCCGCGCGTGGCTGGCCGGCTCGACCGTTGGCGCCGACTCGTCAGGCAGCTCCGGCAGGTCGGCGGTCAGGGCGGCGAGCTCGCCCAGGGTCACCGCGGCTAGGGCGGCGGTGCTGCGCTGGTCGAACTCGTCCAGGCTGAGCCGGCCCACAGCGGTGTGCCGCTCCAGGGCCCGCAGGACGGTGTCGCGGTCGTCGTCCGACGCCCGCAATGCTGGCTCCGGCATGGCGCGAGCGTACTCGACAACGCAATTCTTTGGATCGTTCACGGCGAATGCGTAATGCCGGTAGTTTCATCGCAGCCGATCAAGGGGATGGGGACCATGGCTTCAGGCAAACAGCTGATCATCGAGCGCATTCTGCGTGACCGCGCGGGAATCTGGAACCAGATCATCAACGAGCGTGACCTGCCCAGACTGATCCTGCGGATGCTGCTCACCTCCGCGATCAGCCTGGCGGTCTATGGTGCGGTGCTCGGCGCCTCAAACGGCTGGCTCCAGGCGCTCGTCTCGACAGTCAAGCTCCCGTTGCTGTTCCTGGTCACCCTGGCGATCTGCCTGCCCACGCTGTACCTGTTCAACCTGGTCTTCGGCGCCCGGCTGTCGGTCCTGCAGGCCTGCGCGCTGATCATGGTGGCGATCACGGTGACCGCCGTGCTGACCCTCGCCTTCGCGCCGATCAGCTTGTTCTTCCTGATCACGGCCCGCAGCTACGCATTCTTCAAGCTGCTCAACGTCGCGATCCTCGCTCTGACCGCCCTCGTCGGGCTGCGGTTCCTGACCTCCGGGATGCGCGCGCTCAACGAGCAGGTCGTCGTCGAATCGATGCTCTCCAACCAGGTTGTGGTGACAGCCGACGTGTCACAGCGGGAACTGGTCTCGGCGACGGTCGGCGGCGCGGCCGACCCCGCGGCCCAACCGCCCACCAACGGCGACGCGCGGACCGCCCGGCAAAACCAGAACGCCGCCAAGGCGAAGGCACCGCAACCCGCCGCTGGCGAGCGGCCGGCGAGCATGCTCCTGCTGTACATCTGGATCCTGTTGTTCGGTTTCGTCGGGACCCAGCTCGCCTGGACCCTGCGCCCGTTCTTCGGCGACCCCGGCAAGCCGTTCGAGCTGTTCCGCGACATCAACGGCACGTTCTATGGCGACATCTTGAGCACGCTCGGCAGTCTGCTCAGCTGAGGCCGGCCCGGCCGGGCGAGGTCAGTCGGATGGAGCTGCGTTTGCTGCTTGGCCAGGATTTTGACGATCGTTCGAGCCCACGACGCAGATACTGCCGTGACCGAGATGGTTGGCGGATCCGCTGGCTCAGCGGCCGTCTGGTGATGTGAAATGTCACCTTCGACATGGTGGTCACCGTTTGTCTCGCTAAGGTGAATCTCTCACTGTGGGTTCGACTACTTGGGGGCCAGCGTGACAGTCGAAGAAACCGCAATGGATACGACGATCGAGCCCGGGGGCTACCGTCCCTTCCCAAACCTCGCGTGGCGGAACGCACTCCAGACGCGATTTGAGATTCCCACGATCCTGCGTGTGCTCGGTCTGCCGCACGACGCCCGGATCCTCGAGGCGGGCTGCGGCCCTGGCGTCGCGCTTCCAGAGCTCGCGCGACACCTCCGGCCGCGCCGGCTCGTCGGCATCGACATCGAGGCAGGGCTGCTCGCGCGCGCCCGCGGAGCCAGGGTGCCGGCAGAGCTCGTGCTCGGCGACGTGCGCGCGTTGCCGTTCGAGGACGCGACATTCGACGCGGTGATCGACTTCGGCACTTGCTACCACGTCGTTGAGCCGGCACAGGCCATCCGCGAGATCGCCCGCGTCCTGTGCGAGGGTGGTGTGTTCGTCCACGAGAGCCCGGTAGCGCAGCTGACGGCCCATCCGCTCCGCACGCGCGGACGCTCGTTGCCCTGGTCCGCCACGCCCGAGTTTCGCCGCGTCGCCACCGCCGGTTTTTGGTCGAAGCGCGTGAAGCGCGCTAATGGATGACGCGCAGCCGGTGGTTCACTGTCGCCGCCGCCGTGCTCGCGTGCGGCGGGCTCGGTTGGACGCTTTGGGGTCGCCGCGACGGCGTCGAGGCGTTCGAGTGGACAATGTGGTGGTCCGCGGTGGTGGGCGCCGCGGCGATGCTCGCCGTGGCGCCGTTCGTCCAGGCGCTCTCGTTCCGCATTCTCCTCGCCGAGCTCGGCGCCCAGGTTGCGACCCTGCCCGCGGCCGTCGTGTGGATGCGGTCGTTCCTTCTCCGCTATGCGCCGTCGGGCATCCTCGGGATCGCGTACCGCATTCGCGCTGGCGAGCGGATCGGCGCATCGCCGGCCCAGGTCGGGACCGCGACCGTTTATGAGCAGCTGATCGTGCTCGCCGCCGGCGCGATCGCATGCGCGACGGGGTTCATGCTGGCGTCGTCGCGCCCGCCCGCCGTCGCCGTCGCGATCCTAGTCGTCGCACTCGTGCTTCTGAGCGGGCTGCGACCGGCGTGGGGCGGCCGCCTTGTCCGACCCTTCCTCCGCCGGCGCGGAATCGACGTTCCGGCGCTTGTGCGCGGCTGAGCGCTTACACTCGCGGTCGCGCTGAACACTACGGGGTGGGCGGCGACTGCCGCTGGCATCCGGCTCCTGCTCGGCGGCATCGCCCAGCCGGCGCCGGATACGGCCTGGCTCGCCGGCGCCTACGCGTTCGCGTGGATGCTCGGGTTCGTGATCCCGTTCCTGCCAGGCGGCCTCGGCCTTCGCGACGGGACGCTCGCCGCCCTGCTCGCAGCCCCCTACTCGCCCGCCCTGGCAGCGGCGCTCGCCCTCGCAGTGAGGTTCATCGGCGCACTGGGCCAGCTGGTGGCTGTCGGCGTCACCGAGCTGGCCTACGCCGCCACGGCGTTACACCACCGCCGTCGCGTGCTAGACCGCTCGGCGGTGAGCGACTGATTCCGACGTCGGCGCGTGGTCGAGAAGGACCCGACACGTGGTTCGTGGCCAGCAGATCCCTGCGGCCGTTACGGACGATCGCTGGGCCGGTCCTTCTTTCAAGCCGTCGGCCTCGTACCTGCCCAGCCGGCATGCAAACTCTGCCGGGACACCTGATCGCGGCGGCCACCTCGATCACCGTCCGCCCGTCACTGATCACTGCCAGCCCAGCGCGATACCGCTGCTCAGCCACACTCATCTACCTCATACCGGAGTGTCAAGGATCAGGCCGATTGCGAGCGCCTCCAGCCTCGCGCACGCCTGAGCGAACAAGCGGCGAATCTAGATCTAGCGTGGGACCCATGACTGGGCCAGAAACGCTCGCCCGACGACGATCCCGCAGCCGCTGTGATGATCGCCCGGAAGCGTTATGGATGTCGCCGCGTCGTCGTGAGCGAGCCCGAGGGTGATCATGGGATGAGCAGCGCCTGGATTCTGCTGGGTGTGGCCGCGGTGTTGATTGTTGGGAATGCGCTGTTCGTGGCCGCGGAGACGGCGCTGGTCACGGTGGACCGCAACCTGGTCGAGTCGCGCGCCCGGGAGGGCAGCGTACGGTTCGGCCGGGTGCGGGGCACCCTGCAGCGGCTGTCGACCTACCTCTCAGGCGCCCAGCTGGGTATCACGGTGACGAGCCTGGCGATCGGCTTTGTGGCCGAGCCGTCGGTTGCGACGCTGTTGCGGGGGCCACTCGGCGCGCTCGGCTTCGATGCCGATGTTGCAGAGGTCACAGCGGTGGCTCTGGCGTTGCTGCTGGCCACTGGTGTGCAGATGGTCTTCGGCGAGCTCGTGCCGAAGAACATCGCCCTGTCGCGACCTGTCGGGGCAGCTCTATGGGTGGTGCCGCCTCTGCTGGTGTTCACCACGGTGACGCGCCCGTTGATTGCGTTCCTGAACGGCTCGGCAAACCGGCTGCTGCGTCTGGTCAAGGTGGAGCCGGTGGAGGAGCTGCGCTCCGCTCGCACTCCCGACGAGTTGGCCTCGGTCGTGCGGCGAGCCGGCGTGCAGGGGGCGCTGGGATCGGAGACGGCGGTGTTGATGGAACGCTCGCTGAGCTTCAGCGCGAAGACCGCCGCGGATGTCATGACACCCCGCACCCGGCTGCGGACCGCGTCCGCTTTGGCGCCGGTGACGACAGTGCTCGAGACCACCCGTGAGACGGGCCACTCCCGCTTCCCCGTGATCGGCGACAGCATCGACGACATCCGGGGTGTCGTGCACGTCAAGCAAGCCGTTGCCGTCCCTGAGCCAGATCGCGGCACAACGCAGGTCCGGGAGGTGATGTCACAGCCGGTGCTCGTGCCACCCTCGATGGCCTTGGACCCGCTGCTGCATCGGTTGCAAGAACCCGGTCTGCAACTGGCGGTCGTGGTAGATGAGTACGGCGGCACGGCCGGAGTCGTCACCTTCGAAGACCTGGTGGAAGAACTCGTCGGCGACGTCGTCGACGAACACGACTCGCCTGCACCCGGCATCCGGCGCCAGCCCGACGGCAGTTGGCTGCTGTCCGGGCTGCTCCGGCCTGACGAGATCCAGGCTGCCATCGGCCTCGAGTTGCCGGCCGGACGTGCCGATTACGAGACGGTGGCCGGGCTCATCTTGCAGCTACTCGGCCGAATCCCGCGACCAGGCGAGCGCGTCGAGGTGCCCGGCGCCACGCTCACCGTGGAACGAATGGACGGCCGGCGGATCGACCGGATCGGAGTCACCCCTCACCCTGCCAACACCGACCTCCCGCATACAGATGACCTGGGCGCCGCCCGGACCGACGACAAGGACGGCGGAGCATGACGGCCGCGTCGTTGTTGCTCGCGTTTGCGCTTATTGCGGCGAACGGGTTCTTCGTCGGCGCCGAGTTCGCGGTCCTCGCAGCCCGCCGCTCCCGGCTCGAACCGCTGCTGCGCACGTCCCGCCAGGCTCGGACCGCGCTGCGGGCCATCGAACAGCTGCCCTTGATGATCTCGGCCTGCCAATTCGGCATCACTCTCGCCTCCCTCGGTTTGGGCGCGCTCGCCGAACCCGCTGTCGCGTCCCTGCTGACCGGACCCCTCGCAGCTCTCCATGTCCCGCACGCGCTCGTCCACCCGCTCGCGCTCGGGATCGCGCTCACCTTGGTGTCCTGCCTGCACATGCTGCTCGGCGAAATGGTGCCAAAGAACCTCGCCCTCACCGGGCCAGAACGCGCCGCGCTGATGCTCACGCCGGCCCTGCTGGTCTTCGTGCGGATCTTCCGCCCGATCATCATCGGCCTGACTGCCGTGGCAACCGGTGTGTTGAAACTGCTGCGCATCAAACCCGTAAGTGAAATCGGTGACGTCATCGACAGAGACTCCGTAGCGGCGCTGATCGGCGAATCCAGCGAAGAGGGGCTTCTCCAGGCCAACCAACATGAGCTGCTATCCGGAGCGCTGGCTTTCGAGGAAACCAAGGCCGAGATTGTCGGACTGCCACTGGAGGCTCTGGTCACCGTCGAGCCCAGTGTCACTCCGGCCGATATCGAGCAGCTCGTCACCGCCACCGGCTACTCCCGCTTCCCGGTACGAAAGGCCGATCACCCATCGAGCGGAACGGACTTCATCGGCTACATCCACCTGGCCGACGTCTTGGACACCGACCCGACTTCCCGGAACCGGCCGGTGGACCGCCGCTGCATCCGCCCACTGAGTGATATCCCGACCACCGCCACGTTGCAGACCGCGCTCGCAAACCTGCGTCGCAGCGGCTCACACCTCGCTCAGCTGATCGACGAGAACGGTCAAACACGCGGCCTGATTGCACTCGAAGACATCCTCGAACAACTCGTCGGTGAAGTCGCCGACGCCACCCGCCGACCAGATGCCACCGGATAGCGACGAGACGAAGGCTCGATACCCGTTAGAACCCGCAACGGCGACGGCTCGAATCCGTATTCCAATCCGGGTTCGGGGCCCGTGGGGGCCCGAGCAGTTGATCAAGATTGCCATCACTTTCCCCGACACTTGCGGCATGAGGCGATCATCATCACCGAGCTGTGGTGACGCTTGACCTTGCGGAATCGACCTGCTTGTAGTTGGCCACCTCGCTGCCGTTAATAGAGGATGCGGAGCCGTTGGTGTCGAGATTGTATGAGCTGGTCAGGTGGTAGGGGACGCTGGTGACCATGACGCCGGGGGTGAAGAGGAGTCGTGCTTTCAGGCGTAGTGCGCTTTGGTTGTGTAGCAGGTGTTCCCACCAGTGGCTGACGACGTATTCGGGGATGAACACGCAGATGGCGTCTCGGGGGCTGTCACGGTGGATGTCGCGGATGTAGTCGAGGAGCGGGGTGGTGATCTCTCGGTAGGGCGAGTTAATAACTTTCAGCTCGACGGGAATCTCGCGTCTGCGCCATTCGTCGGCGAGCGCCTGTGTTTCATGCTCGTCGACCTGAACGGTGACGGCGGTGAGTGTGCTGGGGTGGGTGGCGCGCGCGAAGGCGAGGGCTTGCAGGGTGGGCAGGAGCAGCCGGCTGACGGGGACGATCGCGTGGATGCGGCTGGGCAGGGGCACGCCGGCCGCGGTCGGGGCTAGTTCTGCGGTGACGCGGTGGTAGTGGCGGCGGATGCCTTGCATGGTGACGAAGAGCAGCGGCATGGCGATAGTGACGATCCAGGCACCGTGGGTGAATTTCGTGATCAGAACGATGATCAAAACGATGGCCGTGAAGGTGGCCCCGATGGCGTTGATCGCTTGGGAGCGACGGATCCTCGTTCGGGAGCTACTCGAAGTGCCGCTTGTCAGTTCGCGTTGCCAGTGCCGCACCATTCCGAGCTGGGAGAGGGTGAAGGAGACGAAGACGCCAATGATGTATAGCTGGATGATCGAGCTGACGTTGGCGTTGAAGGCGATGATCAGGGCGATGGCGAACAGAGCAAGCAGGATGATGCCGTTGCTGTAGACCTGTCTCTTATACACATCTGACGCTGCCGACGACACAACTTAAGTGTTGG
>JBKPTR010000034.1:0-11309 GCA_046735615.1 Actinomycetota bacterium | reverse complement strand
GCCAGTCAGCACGCGAGGAAATCCTCCACTCTCTTGACCGGCAGCATCGAAGGAGGCGTTCAACCGCCGCTGTACCGCCGCAGCCACCATGTGCTCCCCAGCCACGCTGACCTGACCGGTGGCCCAGGCGGTACCCAGGCGCTCGAGTTCAGGCAGCAACCAGGTGTCGATTAGCTGCTCGAACGAAATCGCCGCGAAGCGCTCGTCAAGCAGCCGACTGATCGCTACGGGGTCCAGAGCGGCCGCCGCAGCAACCAGGTCCACCGGTGTCTTGCCAGGAGGAGCGGGCTTGCGCCGCGGCTCGCCTTGCCGCCGGTCGATTGGCTGTGCCGCACCGCGACCATGGCCAGCAACGACCGCGTGAGAAGCCTCCTTGGGCGACCATCCGGATGCCACCAAGGCTTGCATACGGCGCAGGACTGCTACGTCGTCGGCTCGGTACAGCCGGTAACCCCCGCTGGAACGTGCGGGCGTGACGACGCCATAGCGCCGCTGCCAGGCGCGGAGGGTCGCAACCGGAACACCGACCATCTCGGAGACACGCTTGATCGTGTACATCTGACCCGAAATTTCAGACTTGACTAACTCACCCAAACCTTTGACAAGGGTGGGGCAAGGATACTAGCTTCGCCGCCTCGCCGTAATCAAGCTGCCGCCAGGGCGGCTGACGGCGCCCAGATCACACCGTCGGGCCGCAGCAGTATGCCGCCGGGCTGATTTGCACCCAGAGCTGCTGCGGTCTTGCGGTCGAGATGGTGCGTCGTCACCGGGGGGAGTTCCGGCTGGTTGTCAGACTGCGCCGCCAGCCGTTCCGTGGTCAGCCGGGTGAATCCTGGACCCAGCAGGTCGAGGCTCGAGATGCGGCCGGCTGGAGTCTCAATCCACACATGCGGAAGCCGGTCACCAAGATCGAAACGCACTTCGTCGTGGACGCTCCGGCGACTGCCCATCGGATCGAGGGAACGCGCGAGGTTGTGTTCTGCGACCGGACGCCGTTCTGGCTCGTAGGTATCGAGGAGCGAATCCGGCGCCCAACCCTTGAGTATCCAACCCAGCTTCCAGCCCAAGTTGAACCCGTCGGCAATCGCGGTGTTCATCCCAGTGCCACCGCGAGGAGTCACGCGATGCGCGGCGTCACCGATCAGGAACGCGTCGCCGGCTCGGAAGCGGTCGGCGATCGCCCCGGAGAAAGTGAAGGTGTTCTGGTCGACTACTCGTACGGGAAGGTCTGTCACGCCGGCGCCAGCGCGGATCCGGGCGATCACCTGCTCCTCAGAGAGGCGAGGCATGCCCTGCTCTTCAGGATCAAAACCGAAGCCGTAGAGCCAACGATCACGGTGCCCGGCAGGGAAAAAGCTCGCCAGTGCAGGACTTTCGGTGACATAGATGCCGTAGCGGTGAGGACCGACCACTTTCCACAATGGCGCATGGAACACGACTGAGTGCGCCTTCACCAGATCCTCAGTTGTGAAGTTGCCGACTCCAAGCCGCTGCCGCACCACGCTGCGCGCCCCATCTGCACCGATCACATACCGTGCCCAAATGACGCGACTCATTCCGCCGTCGCCAAGACGCAATCTGAGGCGAAGCCCCTCCGTCGTCTTCCAAACATCTTCGGCGAGTGCGAGCTCAACACGAGCGGCAGGAAGGCTTTGCAGATAGTGCAACAGCACCATCTCGAGATGATCTTGCGGCACTGCAGCCGGCCTGGTGGGGCTGAGCCGGGCACTCTCGCTCTTGGTGGGATAGCCAACCTCGATTAAGGAGCCGGAAGCCGCCTCCGACAACGTCTTCGTCACGAGCATGCGCCACTCGACATCGTCCCCACCGGCCCAGAGCTCTGGCTCCAGTCCCCAGGAGCGGAACAGCTCCATGGACCGCAGGCTGACCACCGTTGCCCGTGGATGTGAGAAGACAGAGTTCCGGCGGTTGAGCACCAGAGTCCGGATACCGGCGCGTGCCAGGGTGATCGCCGCAACAAGTCCGGCCGGACCGGCTCCGACGACGACAACAGGCCAGAGGTCGCCGTGTTCAGCAGCTGCGGGTTCTCCGACAGTAAGCATGATGAACGGCTCCTTTTCACTGGACAACCTGTATTCTACAAGACAGCATGTAGTTCACGAGTCGCATTGTCAAGTGAAAATGTGAAAGGCTTCCTGGCATGGCGCGAAAATACGAGCAGCAGCTTCGGGCTGAGACCGCCGAGGAGACCCGACGACGCATCCTCGACGCTGTTGCTCAGCGTCTGCGCGACGCACCCACCGAGACTGTCAGCCTCGACCAGGTCGCCAAACTGGCGCGCGTGGCGCGCTCAACGATCTACCTCATCTTCGGCTCGCGCGCTGGATTGTTCGATGCTTTCACCGAGGACCTTGCGGACCGAACCGGCCTGGCGCGCCTCACTGAGGCGGTCGCCAATCCTGACACCCGCCAGCACCTGCGGGAGGGCATCGCTGCCGGCTACCGCATGTATGCCCAAGACCTCGTGGTGTATCGGGTGCTGTTCTCGATGAACCACATCGACCCGGCATCAGTCGGCGGAGCCGTGGAAAGGATGGAGCAGCGCCGTGCGGGCGGCATGGCCTATCTCGCTCGGCGGCTCGCCGAGGACTCAGTGCTGCGTGACGACATCACCGTTCAGCAGGCCGAGGACCTGTTGTGGGTGCTGTGCAGCTTCGAGACGTTCGATAGCCTGTATACGGCGCGCAGCAAGTCGCTCGACGAGACCATTGAGGCGATCGTCTTTACGGCGGAGCATGCGCTATGCCGGCCGGCCGCATAACTTCTTTGTAACGCCCCGCTCAGGGCCGCTCTCAGCGGGAACACAGTCACTGAGGGCGTAGTTACCGGTGTCGTCGGAACCCGAGCAGCGTTATCGCAGAGCAGCGTCATCGCAGGCCAAAACTAGATCTCGGGTTATACGTCAGGTCCCGGGGTGACTGACGTAATTAAAGCGCAAAATCTGATCCGAAAGCTCGGCATTGATATATTCGCACGGCAGCTAAACGACGCTGCGGACCAGACAACGTCCCCAGTCATATTCGTTGATCCATCAGGACGGCGCTGGCGAAGAGTCCGGCTCATCGCGGCCACGTTGATGGCTCTCTCGCTCATCGTAATTCTGGCGGTCCTCCCGCATCTCAACGACACACCCGCTCTTACAGCCACCGAGGAGCGGTTGGGATCGCCTTTGACAAGCGACACCACCGGCAAGCAAGTTCCCGTCGTCGGCGAAGGACCGCTGGTCCGCGTCCTGGAAGTCCGCCGAGACGGCGGTCGGGTTACTGGCCTTGATCCGGGCACGAAGCGGGTGGAGGCGACGTTCACACCCGCCGAGCAGCAACACATCGGACAGAGCGCCTACGTGATCCGTCGCTTCGGGTATTCGGACACTGCGCAACGCACGATCTCGTTGACCTTCGACGACGGACCGGACCTGAAGTGGACGCCCGAGTTGTTAAATCTGCTCTCGGCCGAGAAGGTGCCTGCCACCTTCTTTGCCACCGGCACGATGGTCGCGCGAAACCCTGAGATCTTCCGGCGCGAGGTGCGCGAGGGCCATGCAGTGGCCAATCACTCGCTCACCCACGTCGACGTCAGCACCACATCGGACTGGCGCGCGAGGCTCGAACTGACCATCACTGATCACGTCATTCGCGCCGTCACCGGTAAGGAGGTCGGGTACTTCCGGCTGCCTTACGAGGGTGACGATGAGAAATCGACCCAATCAGTCATCGACGGGATGCTGCGCTCGCAACGCTACGGCTACCTGGTCGCGTCCCACGACTTCGATAGCAACGACTGGCGCTACGCCTCCCACGAGCTGACCGGCGAGATGCCGCTCCCTGAACTGAAGGGACAGAACGTCACAGTCCTGCTCCACGATGGTGGTGGAACTGGACGCGAGCTGACCGTCGACTACGTCTCCAGGCTCATCGCGTACGCGAAGTCGCAGGGCTACACCTTTACGACCATGCCTGATGTGCAGCCATTGCTGGCCGACCGCGTCTTCGATGTGAAGCCCACGATCTGGGACAAGATCGCCTTAAGCCTGGTTCAGCTCTGGTTCGTCTGGCCAACGGTGCTACTTCGCATGTTGTTCGTGATTGCCGTCGTCTTCGTCGTCGTCATCGGACTTGGAAATTGCGTGATCGCCGCCGTTCGACGACGCCGTCGCAAGGCGGTGGTCTGGCGGTCGTCACCCGAGGATCCCATGCCGGTGTCCGTAGTGCTAGCTGCCTACAACGAAGAGCAAGTCATCAGCCGCACGCTCCGCTCGGTTCTGGCATCGAAGCATCCGCTGGCCGAAGTGATCGTGGTAAACGACGGGTCCAGTGATCGCACTGCTGACAAGGTTCGGGAGGTCGCGCAGCGCGATACCCGCATCCAGCTCATCGATCAGGAGAACACGGGCAAGGCAGGCGCCCTGAACGCTGGGCTTGGCAGAGCAAGCAGCGAGATCATCGTGACGCTGGACGCAGACACCATCCTGACTCCCGAGACGATCGGCAGGCTCGTTCGTCACCTCGCAGCCGACGAGACCGGTCGGCTTGGCGCGGTGGCTGGAGTGGTCCGAGTCGGCAACCGTGGACGCAACCTTCTGACGCGTTGGCAGGCGTTGGAATACCTCACCCAGATCGGTGTGGAACGCGCCGCCCAAGACGTCATGGGCGCGATCAGCATCGTTCCAGGAGCATGCGCCGCCTGGCGCAGCGCCGCCGTCCAAGATGTCGGCGGCTACACCGAAGTCACGCTCGCTGAGGACTGTGATCTCTCGCTGTCGCTGCATCGAGCTGGTTGGCGTGTCACCCAGGATGATGAGGCGATTGCCTTTACAGAGGCTCCAGAGACCGTCGATGCCCTGCTCGACCAACGCACCCGGTGGACCTTCGGCAGCCTGCAAGCGATCTGGAAACACCGCGACTTGCTGTTCCGGTCGCGATACGGACTGCTCGGCTGGTATGTACTGCCGCAGTATGCCCTCGCCATCATTCTGCCGATTGTCTTTCTGCCCTTCATCGTGTTCATGGGCATTCGGACCGCTCAGGAGCAGGGAATCGACGTCGTTCTGTTCTACTTCCTGCTCTTCCTGGCGGCTCACCTGATTATCGCCGCAGCTGGCATCGTTTTGATGCGGGAGAAGTGGCGGCACTTGTGGATGGTGCCGGTCTATCGCATCGTTTACGAGCCGTTGCGGGCGTACTTGCTCTATACAGCCGTTTACATGGCCGTACGCGGCGTGCGGGCAGGCTGGAAGAAGCTTGCCCGCACCGGAACGCTCGACACCGGTCTGGTCACAGCCCATCCGGTCGAGCAGAACGCGATCACCGCAGGAGCTGCTGAACGATGACCCAGCTCATTGAGACCAAGGCCCCCGACACCACGGCGCGACGCGATGCCCGTCTGGATCTGCTCCGCCTGGTTGCGCTCATCGGCGTAATCATCTACCAATGGTTCGGCTGGAGCTGGACGCCGATCGCCATCCCGTTCGCCGCGCTCACCTTTACGATCGCCGGTGCGCTGATAGCGGGCTCACTTGATCGTTCCGCGGGCCATCCGTGGACTGTGCTGGCGAAGCGGGTGCGCCGCGTAGTGCTGCCGGTCTGGGGCCTGGCGGCTGCCGCCGTTCCACTCATGGCGTGGTACGGCGCGGCTGCCGGCGCTGGACCTGGCAGTGGCGCTGCACCTGACTGGCGGTCGATGTTGTTGTGGGTTATCCCGCTGTTCGAGCCGCCGAGCAGTGCCTGGGGCACTGCATGGACGGGTTCCCTCTGGTTTGTGCCGGCTTACCTCTGGCTAGCTCTGATCGGTCCACCACTGCTGTGGTGCTTCCGGAAATGGCCGCTGCGCACTGCGACGCTACCGGTTTTCGGCTTGGCACTGGCATTGGCCGGAACGTGGAGTCCGAGCAGCCGGGTGGGTGAGGTCTTGTTGACCTTCGCACTCTTCGGTGGCTACTGGTTGATTGGCTTCGCTTACCACGACAACCGCATCCAGCGGATGTCGTGGACGTCAGTGATCATCCTGTCGTTGATCTTGATGAGCGCCGGCCTGGTCGGGATCCTGAGGGCCGGCGACGTTACCGCCGCATCGCTTGCCGGCCTACCGGTGGCGAACTCACTTTGGGGTGCCGGTGCTGTGATCTTGCTCCTGCGGCTGTTCGGCAAGCCGAGCGCTCGACCACAGTCCGCCTGGGTTCGCACTGCTCTTGCCGGCGTTCAAGGGCGAGCGCTCACGATCTTCCTCTGGAGCTTTCCAGCATTCTCGATCTCGGCGGCGTTGCTAGTGAGCTACGGCTCCAGCCCGCAGAGCAACACCGCGGCTATCGCGCAGCGAATTGCAGTGGCTCTCGGGTTGATCATGGTCGCAGTCATCCTGCTCGGCTGGTTGGAGGACCTTGCGATCGGTCGGAGCCCGAGGCTGAATCCGTTCGCCACTCGGCAAGACAGATCTCAGGAGTACCAGGGCCGGAGATCAGCACTGCTGGCCTGGCCGCCGATGGTGGCTGGAGCGGCGGTAGCCGTTCTGATCACCGCCCTGGTTTTCCCGGCCGATTCTTCACCGCTCGTCTCTCGGCCGCGTACGGCAATTCCGGCGGCACCTCAACCCGGTTCCGGCGGCGAAGCCGCCGAGAGCCGTCTCCCTCCTCGAGTGGTCGCCGGCTATTGGGAGAGTTGGGGAGGACCCTCGCTGAAGTTGCGGGATGTACCGGCCGCATACAATCTGGTCCTTGCGGCGTTCGCGATCGGTGACACGACTGGAAAGATCACCTTCTCCCAGACTGTGCAGTCCAAAGCCTCCTTCATCGAGGATGTGGATGCGCTCAATAAAGCCCACCGACCGGTGCTGCTCTCGATCGGTGGTTGGGATGACGGCGGATTGAAGATCACCACCGATGGACAGCGGCGAGAGCTCGTGAACAGCGCATCGAAGATCATCGACACCTATCACTTTGCGGGTATCGACTGGGACTTGGAGCATGGCATCGACCCGCTCCAGGTGGCGCAGGCAACGCGGGACCTGAAGAGTCGCTATGGCCGGAATTTCATTGTAACGATGGCGCCGTTGCTGGACCCGCCAAAGGAAATCGAGCAGCTCGAACTGGCAGCGCGCATCGCCGATGTCGTGGATCTGGCCAGCCCGCAGTTCTACAACTACGGCACGGTGGATCCGAACTGGATTATTGATCGAACGCTGGCCTGGGGACGTGTCGTCGGTCAAGACAAAGTCGCAATGGGGTTCATGACTGTTGACACCCCCACAGATACTGGCGAGCAAACCCCTAGCAACGTCTGTCAAATCTGGCGGCAGCTCAAGGCCCGAACTCCAGAGGCCCGTGGCGTGAGCACCTGGTCGATCAACCTCGACAAATCCTCGGGGTACGACTTCGCCCGAAAATGTGCGCCATCAGTTGTCCGTGAATGAGGATCAACAAGCTCAGCGCGGAAACGTGTCAGAGTTCTGTCATGTACCTGATGCGCATCGGCCCCGCCGGCTCGGAGCGACCGGTCGTCCGGATCGACGACACCCACTATCTCGACGTCTCCGATGTGGTCGGCGACTTCGATGAGGCGTTCTTCGGGAACGAGGGACTGACCCGCCTCGGCGAGCTGGTACGGGAGCGGACAGCAGCCGGAGAGCTACGGGACTTCGCTGGGGAGCGGATCGGACCTCCGATCGCCAGACCGCACCAAATCCTGTGCATCGGGCTGAACTACAGCGACCATGCCGCGGAGACGGGACAACCGGTTCCCGACGAGCCGATCCTGTTCACCAAGTCACCCAACACACTGATCGGGCCGTACGACGACGTCCGCATCCCGCGCGGCTCGACGAAGCTGGACTGGGAGGTCGAGCTTGGTGTCGTGATCAGCAAGCGGACGAGCTATCTCGACTCGGTAGCCGATGCCCATGGCGCTATCGCCGGGTACCTGGTCGTGAACGATGTCAGCGAGCGAGCCTTCCAGACCGAGCGCGGTGGACAGTGGTCGAAGGGCAAGTCGGCCGAGACCTTCAATCCAGCCGGGCCGTGGCTCGCCACCCCGGACGAGATCGGCGATGTCGGCAACCTGAGGATGTGGCTCGACGTAAGTGGTGTCCGACGCCAGAATGGGTCGACGTCGACGATGATCTTCGATCCCTACTTCATCGTTCACTATCTCAGCCAGTTTCTGGTGCTCGAACCGGGCGACCTGATCGATACCGGCACGCCCCCCGGAGTCGGCATGGGTTTGCGGCCTCAGGTGTGGCTGAAAGCCGGTGATGTCATGGAGCTCGGCATCGAAGGACTCGGCACCCAACGCCAGACCGTTGTCCCGCCCCATAGCCCAAAGGAGTGACATGTCCACGCCTGTCGTCGTCACCGCGTACTTCCATCCCGGCCCCGGACAGCATGATCAAGTGGTGGAGGCGCTCGGGCCGGCGATTGCCGCCGTGCACTCCGAGCCAGGTTGCGAGCTCTATGCCATCCACGACGCACCCGACGGCACCATCGTCATGATCGAGAAGTGGACCACGGTCCGCGAGCTTGACGAGCACGGCAGCAGCGAGGCGGTTCGAGCGTTGAACGCATCCTTGGAGGGGCTGTTGGCGCAGCCAACCGAGGTCACCCGGCTCGTGCCGTTGCCAGCCGGAACTGAGAAGCAAGGCCAACTTTGACCGAAAGCTAGCGTGCCACCGGCCGGACCAACTCGACGTCGGGGTTGAGCTCGACGCCAAAACCCGGCGTGTCGGGCACCTTCAGGCGTCCATTTGTCGGCACTGGCTCACCAAGCAGCAGGGGTGAGAACATCGGCACCACTTCATCGGCCTCCGGCGCCATCATCAGGAACTCCGCGAACGGGCTGTTGGTACGCGTGATCACGAAGTGATAGGAGTACACGCTCGAACCGTGCGGCACGACGAGGGCCCCGTACGCGTCGGCGAGCGCGGAGATCTTGATCAGCTCCGTGATCCCACCGCACCAGCCGACATCCGGTTGCAGGATGTCGGCGCAACCCATCTCGAGCAGCATCCGGAACCCGTAGCGGGTTGACTCGTGCTCGCCAGTCGAGATCAACATCCCGCGCGGCGCTTTCTGGCGGAGTTCGCGGTAGCCCCAGTAATCGTCGGGGATCAACGCCTCCTCAAGCCACTTCAGCCCGTATTCATGAGCCGCGGTGGCCAGCCGGACGGCGTAGTCGAGATCCAGCGACATCCAACAGTCCCACATCAACCAGAAATCGTCGCCGACCTTATCCCGCATCGCCGCGAGCTCCTCGATGTTGGCTCGCAACCCAGCCAGACCCTCATGCGGACCGTGGTGCAGCGGAAGCTTGCCGCCGACGAACCCCATCTGCTGGGCCAGATCGGGACGCGCACCGGTGGCGTAGAAGGTCAGTTCGTCGCGGACCGCACCGCCGAGCAGGTGGTACACAGGCTCCTGACGCAATCGACCGAGCAAGTCGTACAGAGCAAGATCAACGGCGCTGATCACGTTGAGGACCAGACCTTTGCGACCATAGAACAGCGTGGACCGGAACATCTGGTCCCAGATCTTCTCGATGTCGGTGACGAGGGCGCCCTCGAGGAACCGTGCCAGGTGTCGCTCCACTATCCAGGCCCCGGGCTCTCCCGCCGTAGTGACCCCGAGCCCGATGGTGCCGTCGTCGGCTTCAACCTGGACGACTAGCGTGCCCAGCACGTTGAGACCGAAGCTTCGGCGGCTTTCCTCGTAGCCCGGGTAGCGCGACATCGGGGTCGCAATGTGGTCGTCGATCCAGTGATAGCCCCGCTGATCGTGGTAGTCGGCACCACCCCCCGCACCCACTGTGAAAGCACGGATGTGGGCGATTTTGTGCTCCGTCATGCCGTGATCTCCGTCGGTTGCCCCTGTGGGAAGACCAAGATCTTGCTCGCCGTGCTTCGCCCGCGCGCGAGGTCGTCGAAGCTCTGCGGCGCCCCCTCAAAATCCACGCGGCCGTCAATCAGTGCACCAATCCCTTCGGGAACCGTGCCAACCCACTCTGCGGTATCGCCGAATTCAGCAGCACTGTAGGTGAAGGACCCGATCAGCGCGCGCTCCGCCGTGCTGAGAGCGTACGCGTCAAGCTCCAGTCGGGGCGAACCCATTCCGACCAGCACGATCCTGCTCCCCAGGCCGGAGGCGGCGAGCGCGTCAGCGACGGTCCGGCTTATTCCGACCGCGTCCATGACCAGGGTCGCCGGCGCGCCTAGCCGATTCACTACGGCCTCCGGCAGGTCGCCGCTTGATGGGTCGATGACTTCGGCCCCAAGTCGTGCACACAGATCCCGGCGTGAGCTGCTGACATCGGACACGGCAAGCGCCTGGATTCCCAAACGCCGAGCGGCAAGGAGGCACGCCTGCCCGATTGGTCCACCGCCGATAACGAGGACTCGATCGTCGGGTACAGGCTGGCCGCGGCGGACGGCGTGGTAACCCACGGCCAACGGCTCCACCAAGGCTCCCAGCTCCTCCGGCATGTCGTCTGGAAGCGGCACGATGTTCGCGGCCGGAACCACAACCCGGTCGGCAAAGGCCGCCGGGATCTCTGGCGCGACGCCAAGCACGACCCGCCGAGTGCACCACTGCTCCTGACCGGACAGGCAGGCCGGGCAGGCGTGGCAGGACATCACCGGGTTGACCGTCACCAACTGGCCGACCGTGAGTCCTGCGACGTCTCGTCCGAGCTCTCGAATCCGGCCGACGGTCTCGTGTCCCATGATCTGGCCGGGGTGGCGGCGACCGTTCTCGCCGGAGTAGCCGTGAAAGTCCGAGCCGCAGATGCCGGTGGCGATCACCTCGACCACTGCCTGGCCCGACCCTGGCACCGGATCAGGCCGTTCCTCAACCGCGATGTCGTAGAAGTCGCGCAATACCAGCGCTCTCATGGCCCTACCTGGCAGACCTGTGAACCCCCCGCGCCGCCTCAGCCTGCTCGTGCGGGACGTAGTGGGCGTCGACCTCGTCCAGGTGACCAGCCTCGATCTCGTTGGCCTTCTTGAAGAACGCGGTCATAGCAAACAGCACTGCGGCAAGGACGGCCCCGACGGCCAGGGAGTACAGGCCTGTATTCCCGCCGAACCTTTCCTTGATGTAGTCGCGTTGGATGGGCGCCAGAAAACCACCCAGGTTGCCCAGCGAATTGATCAGGCCGATGCCGGCGGCCGCGGCGTATCCGGTCATGTACTCCGTCGGCAGCGTCCAGAAGATTGGGGACATGGCGATGAACCCCATCGCGGCCAGGCACAGGCCGCCGATCGCGAGCACCGGGTTACTGCTGAGCGCACCCGAGATCACGATGCCAAAC
>JBKPTR010000033.1:0-7375 GCA_046735615.1 Actinomycetota bacterium | reverse complement strand
CACCTGGGTCCCGTAGTACATGACCGAGTTGATGCCGGTGCACTGCTGCGCAATGGCCACACCGATACCGGCGATGAAGAGGCGGCGGACCCAGGGGATCTGGAGGTCCTTCCAGCCCCCCATCTTGGCCTGTTCCTCTTCCTCGTGCAGGAACTCGACCTCTTCCATCTCGGCGCGGGCCCGCTCCTCGGACCGGACCTGCATGAGGACCTCGAGAGCCTCGTCGTGGCGGTTCTTTGAGATCAGCCAGCGCGGGGACTCCGGCTGCTGCAGCATCCCGATGAACAGGCCGACCGCGGGGATGGCCGCAACCGCGAGCATGTAGCGCCATACCCCGGGATGCTCGCCCCAGACGGTGCCGATGATGGCGTTGATCGCGAAGGCAAGCAGCTGGCCGACCACGATTGCCAGCTCGCCTCGACCGGCAAGGCTGCCGCGGCGCTCGGTCGGGGCCAGCTCGGCCAGATACACCGGCACGGTAACCGAGGCGCCCCCGACCGCGATGCCGAGGATCACCCGCGAGGGGATCATGATCGCAAGGTTCGGGGCCAGCACACCGCCTATGGTGCCGACGAAGAACAGCACGGCCAGGATGATCAGCGTCTTCTTTCGGCCGAGGCTGTCGTTGAGCTTGCCGCAGGCGGCCGCTCCGATCGCAGCTCCGACCAGCAGGGTGCTCGTGACCAGGCCCTCACCCGTCGCGGTCAATCCGAGATCGGTTTTCATCGGCTCCAGGGCGCCGTTGATCACGCCGGTGTCGTAGCCGAAGAGCAGGCCACCGAGCGTCGCGACGATCGTGATGAGGTCGAGCCGCCGCTGATGCGGACCGGCCGTGAGTGGGGGCAGCGTCACGGTGCCGGGCTTATGAGTGTGAATGTCCATGGATACCTCCCTTGGCGCCCCACAGCGGTGCTACCGGCCGAGCGCCTCCGAATGGGCGTTTGCCCTGTGCGCAGTCGACATGCCGACTTTCCTAGCAATACAGCGCGCCCCCGTACCCGTCGCCTCCGTGGCAGGCATCGGAACGCCACGGGCGTTCCGCCACGCGGTACAGTGTTCTACTTTGCGGCACGCTAGACCTGCGGATTGGGAACTGTCAACAGTGAAGATCTGAGAGGTCTAGTTCAGGACCACTGGACGGGGAGCGAAGCCGTCGCACCGGCCTGATGGCAGAACGCACGGTCAGACGTTCCGCTTGTATTAGTCGGCAGTGCTGGTGATGACATGATTCCCGGCAGGCCATGGGTCGCCAGGCCGCCAGTAACCAAGCCGCGTCGAGATTTCATGGCAGGCCTGCAACAGGCAAGCCACATGAGCCGGTCTCGGTGGCAGGACATGCTGTCGCAACCCGCCGAAGCTTAGGGCCGCGACGGCGACGCCATCAGCATTGAGAATCGGGGCCCCGATGGCTCCGATTCCTGCAGTCACGTCCTCGTCGGAAATGCTGTAACCGCGCCGTCGCGTCTCCGCCAGATCGGCTAGCAGGTCTGTGGGATCGACGAGGCTGTACTCAGTCCTCCTGCTCAATCCCTCCTCCAGTAAGGGAGGCATTAGCCTGTCCTCGTCGAACGCCAACAACGCGCGGGGGGCGGCTCCCAGGTTCAGGGGCTGCGACCCACCGACGTACAGGTCCGCAATGCGCACTCCCTGTCCGCTGTCGATACGCTCCAAACACACTGCCCGCGTTCCGGCGGCCACAACGAGGTAGACCGCCTCGTCAAGCTCAGCCGCCATCTTCGCCATGATCGGGCCCGCCTCCCGGCGCAACTCCAGACTGTCCACGAGGAGGCTGCCCACCTGGAAAGCTTTGATCGTCAGCCGGAATGCGCCAGCAGGACCGCGCTCCAACCAGCCTGCCTCCACCAGGGTGACCAGCAGTCGGTAGGTCGTCGACTTCGAGTACCCGCTCCGGCGCACAAACTCGGCCAGAGGCATCTCCGGCCGACCGCGATCGAACAGATCCAGCAACCGCATCGCTCGAAGCACCGACCCCACAAGGGCACGCCCCCGCTCACCGTCCACCGACATCAACGAGATCGAAACTCCTGCCTATTCAACTGCCGTGCCGCAATGCGGAACAGGGCTGAGTGTGCCACACCCCGCAGGCTCAGGCCAAGCATCTCCTGCGCGAGAAGCTCTTCACTGCGCTCCGGCCCCTCAGGAAGCCAGCTCCCCACGCGAGATGAGTCGCCGCCAGCACCAGCGGGAGCCGCAGCCGTGCCGAGGCCGACATTGGCCCCGCCGCGACTAACGAGCCACCAACGATCAACGCCATATAGCCCGCCGGAGCGAGGAAACCTAGACGCAGCAGCCGGGAATCAAGGATCACGCCAAGTAGCCCTCCCACCGAGCCGCCCAAAACACCGAGCAGAGTCAGTGGAGGGGCTAGATATCGGGCATTGGCGGTTTCCGGATGGCGCTTGATGACCTCGCGACGCCAGGACCCGGTCTCATACATCTGCCTTACGAGCGCGCGAAGCGTGGATCTCGGACGATAGGTCACCCGTAGTTCTGGGGAGAACCAGATCTTGTGGCCGCGCATCCGTAAGCGGTAGTTCAGTTCCCAGTCCTGTGCGCGGTGCATGCTTTCGTCGAAACCTCCAACCGCAACCAGCGCATCCTTGCGGAAAACGCCGAGAAAGACCGTCTCCGCCTCAGCAGCCGGTGAATCAGCCAGATGGAACGCTCCACCGCCGAGTCCAAGTCGTGTCGTGTACGCGACGGCCACGGCCTCCTCAAAGGGTGTAGTTCCCTGCGCGTCCATGACACCGCCTACGTTGGCGGCGCCAGTCTTATCAAGCAGCTCCACAGCCCGCTTGATATATCCGTCGGTGAGTTCACCGTGTCCATCGACCCGAACGATGATCTCGTGGTGCGCCGCAGCGATGCCGAGGTTCAGCGCGGCTGGAGTACGCGCCGCCGGGTTGTCCACCAAGCGAATGCGGGGGTCCGCCAGTGAAAGTGCCTCAGCGATCTCGTGCGTACGGTCGCTGCTGGGTCCAGCCGCGATGATCACCTCGAGCTCGCCCGGATAGTCCTGGCTGAGCACCCTGCGGATTGCGGCCTCGAGATGGCGTTCCTCGTTCAGCACGGGCATGACAACCGAGACACCGGGCCACGCTGTGCCGACTCGATCTCCAGCGCATTGCCCTTGATCCTCAGCTGACTCCACACGATCATCCTGTCATCAGCTGCGAGCGTCGGGAATCGCGCCGCCGCACGGAGCCAGGCTGGCGCAGCAGCGCCGGCCTCGGCGAGCGGAGCGAGCAAATGGACACGGCACGAGCCGTTCTTCCCTCTGCAAGTGACGAAGACGGCGGCAACCTAGCGAACATCGCAGCGAGCGGAGCGAGCAATCAATACTGCCCGATGCGCGAGCAGCTCAAAATACGGTCAGACTGAACAGACCTTTCCTAGATCATCGGTCTGCGCCTTCTGGGATGAAGACGCTGTGGGTTTGGGCTTGGTTGTGGCACTCGGAATCTCGGCCGGTGTTGGCTGAGCCACCGGACGGTCGATGGCCTCGGAGGCCTCGATCCGCTTCTGGACGGTGCCGCGCACCACGGTGAAATCTGGCGAATTCGGATCGATCAGCGGTGGCATTATGGCCACACTCGAAACCGGCAGACCCTTGGCTTTGAGGGCGAGCGCGATCATGGTGTCGACCTCCGACGCTGGAATGTCCGTTGCGACCACTTGTCGGCTGGCGGCCGCGATCTTGTTGAACTTGGTCAGCACGGTGATCGGGTCGAACTGGTTGAGCATCGCGTTCATGACGCACTTCTGTCGAACCATCCGATCGTAGTCGGAGGAGTCCGCGCGCGAGCGAGCGAACCACAGCGCCTCGTAACCGTTCAGGTGCCGGTTTTTTCCTGCCTCGACGTAGCCGTGGATCTTGGTGCTGCCACCGCCGATCGGGACCCGGCGGTAGACGTCCATGCTGATGCCGCCGACCGAGTCCACCAGTGACTCGAACCCTTTGAGGTCGATCAGCACCCAGTAGTTGATCGTCAGGCCCGTCGCACCTTCGACGGCCTCCTTAGTAGCTTGAGCACCGGGGTTCGGCACACCTGCATAAAGATCACGATGTTCGGACGCATAGGTATAGATCGCGTTCAGCATGCATGAGCCATCGGAGCAGCGATAACCGTTGGGGAAGCGAGCATGCAGCGGTGAGTAGCTGGGAAACGGTACTGCTTGCAGATTCCGCGGCAAGCTGATCAGCACAGTCCGACCGGATTCGGCGTCAACACTCGCCACGGTCATGCTGTCTGGCCGGAGTCCAACGCGATCCCGTCCGGCGTCGCCGCCCATCAACAAGATGTTGTAGCGCCCGTGTTTGGCGACTTGGTCGCCGCCGCCACTGAAGACAGTCGACGTCAAATCATGTTGCGCAGAGACCATCGAGGCGACAGCGATAAAGCCCCCGAAGATCGTGAGCGCCATCACAAGGCTGAACGCTGATAAACCGAGCCGGCCCGGACGCTGAAATTCCCAAGGCCGTGCGAGCCGCCACGCATCGACAATGAGCGCAACCCAGGCAAGGCCCACCGTGATGATCACAATCTGGATCGCCATCAGGATTGAACTGAGTGTGACGAGAGCCAGCGCCGCCTCAGGCAAGATCAACGCCAGCAGAACGGCAAGCACTGCAAGGAACCACAGGCTGGCCCAGATTCGAAGCGCAAGCCGACCGAGGCGACGGTTGCCGGCCACTAGTTGGGCAGAGCCGGGCAACACGAGTGTCATCGCCAGCAGGGTCAGACCTCGACGTCGTCTGATGCGTTCGCTTTGCTCGACTGACTTGTGGGACTTGCGCAACGAGGCCGGGGGACGCGGTGCAACCTCCGCGGTGCGAATGGACACCTGGAAGCCTTTCGGGGAAGGAATCGTGCTGGCATGTCGGCTGAGCTTGTCGAAGCCCGGATGCCCTTCGACAGGCTCGAGGCACATGAGCGGCAAGCTCTGAATCCCTGCCAGTATCTGCGGTGCATCGGGCACAGACGCTGAAGCCACGCCGATGAGCCCGGGAGTCAGACCCTCATCCCAGGTACCTTTGCTGATATGTCTTCGCGCGGGGATGAGGATCTCGACTGGCTGTACGGGCCTGACCGACAGCAGATTGAGCCCGAGCGGACCCGCGTGATGCCGAATCCGTACGGAACACAGCCGGGCCAAGCGCCCTATCCTCCGGCGGGCCCCACCGGGCGTGGGGCGCCGCAGCCTCGCCGAGGATTCCCCCCATCCGGCCCGCCGCGCGGACCTGGTGGACCAGGCAGGCCGGCGGCACCCCAGCCTGCTCGTCCCGCAAGGCAGCGGCATCCGGTTCGGAAGTTCTTCCGGGTGTTGCTGATCCTGCTGCTTTTGTTCATCCTCTGGCTGGTTGCCGTACCTGCATACGCGTGGACCCGGATTGATCGTGTTGACGCCGCACCATCCGGTCAGCGTCCTGCTGATCAACCAGGCAAGACGTTTCTGCTGGTGGGCTCGGACTCCCGGGCAGGACTGAGCAAGGCCGAGCAGAGGCGGCTCGGGACGGGCAATACGGCCGGCCAGCGCACGGACACGATCATGCTGATCTACGTTCCTCCAGGCGGCAAGTCGGCCCTCATCTCGGTTCCTCGTGATTCGTACGTGGACATTCCGGGGTATGGCAAGAACAAGATCAACGCCGCGTACGCCTTCGGAGGCCCTGAGCTTCTGGTGCAGACGGTCGAGCAGAACACCCGGCTTCGGATCGATGGCTATATGGAGATCGGGTTCGGCGGTTTCGTCAAAATCATCGACGCCCTCAACGGAATCCGCATGTGCCTGCCGAACGCGATCAACGACCGCGACAGCCACATCGATCTGCCGAAAGGTTGCCAGACTTTGAGCGGTACCGAGGCGCTGGGCTACGTTCGCATGCGCAAGGCCGATCCGCGCGGTGATCTTGGCCGGGTGGAGCGACAGCGGGAGATGCTCGCTGCAGTGGCCAAGAAGGCTGCATCCCCGGCCACGATCCTCAATCCAATCCGCTACTGGAATTTCTGCATGGCTACGGCGGACGCGATCAAGCTTGGCCGCGACACCTCGCTGCCTGAGACGCTCTTGCTGGCACTGGCCCTAAAGCAGGTTTCTGGCAGTAGCGGACTGACGCTGACAGTGCCTCTGTCCAGTACGGGCGCGCCTACGCCCGTCGGCTCGGCCGTTTTGTGGGACCCCGTCAAATCCAAGGCAATGTTCTCCGACATCGCGCGAGGAGACACATCGAGGCTGGCTAAGTACGGCAAGTAACAACTTGTTGCTTCGTACTCCGCCGTTATCCCAGGTCACAGCTAAAGTAAGAATGTTAGAACAAATCCTTGACAGACTTTACTGAATAGGCCACGCTAAGGTCCGTCGGCAGGGGCGCCGGCTGTGACACTGGAGGTCCTGCGCAATGAGTCGCCCAACCCATGCGGCCTGTCGAGCCTCGCTCGAGCCCATGGGATTGGTCTTGCGTGTGTCACGACCGAGGACTCATCGCTGCTGTGTACGATCACTCAGCAAGCTGTGCGCCTGTGCCGGCTGTCGTCGAACCCGTGACAGCCATTTATGCCCTGACCACGGGCCTCGCATCACATATAGGCGACGATCTCGCCTGCCTCGTAGCCCAAAACCGTTCTCGCTACCTACGTTGACGTCATGAGCTCCCGCTCACTGAATTTTCGCGCGTCCGGGCCTGGCCCGAAACACAACGAAAGGAATCACAGATGATTCGATCCCCAAAGGGCCCGGCGCTTAGCCGACCCCGCAAGGGCATGACCCTGACCGCCCTAGCGGCGGCTGCTCTATTGGCGCTCTCTGCCTGCAGCGGCGGCGGCGCTCCCGAGACACAACCGGGGAACCAAGGCGGCGGTGGCGGAGGCGGCAACTCTGGCTACACCTTCGCAATGGTCACCCATGAGACGCCCGGCGATACGTTCTGGGACCGGATCAGGGCCGGGGCTGAGCAGGCGGCCAAGGATACTGGGTCGACATTGAAGTACTCAGCCGATCCCGACGCCACCAAGCAGGCCGTTCTTATTCAGAACGCGATTGACTCCAAGGTCGATGGCATCGCGACCACGCTCGTCACCCCGGATGCCCTGATTCCCACTGTCCAGAAAGCCACCCAAGCCGGCATTCCCGTGGACAGCTTCAACTCCGGCCTCGACTATTACAAGCAGGCGGGTGCGCTCACCCACTTTTCCTCCGATGAGCGACTCGCCGGTCAGGAAGCGGGCAAAAGGATGAAGGCGGCCGGCGCCGCCAAGATCCTCTGCACCATCCAGCAGGCCGGGTCGGTCGCCCTTGAGGACCGCTGCGCCGGGGTCAAGGACAGCTTCCCCAACACCGAGAACCTGCAGGTGAA
>JBKPTR010000032.1:0-9745 GCA_046735615.1 Actinomycetota bacterium | reverse complement strand
TCGACTATCTGACCGAAAACTCCCGTCGAGTGCACGCGCTCGCCGCACGCAACATCAAACGCGTCGGTGATGTGGACAAGTCTCGGCCGGGAACCTTCTTGTTTAACTACTTCGTCGGCGATGATCCAGACGTCGTCGTCGAGCTCTGGGACTACCTGGCCGGTTGGTACCAAGTTGAGACAGGGCTCAACAACTCCACCTTGCTTGCACCGCTGGAAGGTGAGCCCTCCGAGTTCGTCATCGTCAACCATGCCCGCTGGGACGGCAGCCTGCTCTCGGTCATCCTCAAGCAGCTCGGTAAGAAGAGTTTCCGCAGCTACGTTTTGGGCAACCTCGACGCCCATCACGTTGGCGCAATGCCGCTCCTGTATCGCCTAGGGTGACCAGGTCGGACGTCCTGCACCGGGCTGAGCGGAAGGACGACAAGATCTTCACTCATGAAGGCCACGTTCGCCGCATCAAAGACGGCCGACGGGTGTCGAATCGTTTCCAGAAGGCCTTTGACATCTTCAGATGGAGAACGTCGATTCGGAAAGCGGCGTAGGGACCACACCCCAGCAGCCAGCAACCCAGAACTGGACCCTATGCAATCGCTGATCGGGAACGGGCTACCTGGATCAAGATCACTTGGCCGTCGCTGTAGGTTCAGGTCACGATTTAGTCTTTACGATCGCTGGGGCACGTTTCAGCGAGTGGCTTGCCCCATCCGATGCATCACCTCCCTCGTGCTCGCCCCGACGAGGCAGCCAACGTGTTTCCTATGTGGCGCAGATCGTGGAACCGGAAGCCCGCAGGCAGTCCGGCCTCGGCCACGCATTCGGGCCAACGCGCTGATCGATGGAACTTGTTTCGCCTAGAACGGCACACCGGTTCTCGACCGTCACGTTTCCGTCGTCGATGCTTGGCTGGGGAGGGTCGGGTCGATCGGGAGGTAGTCGGCGTGGCTGTGGGCGATCTTCCACTCACCGTTCTCGCGGCGAAAGATGTGAGTGACGCGCAGGGTGTACGGCTCGACCGGCATACCAACGACCGAATTTGCGATGTGTTCGAAGCCGATCATGTACGCCAGGTCCCCGCTGACGTCGGCAGCCAGGAGATCGAAGCGGTACTCAGTGGACCCGGACCACCGCGCGGCGAGCCAGCGAAGGGTCTTGCTGACCTCGTCCCATCCGCTCCTGACCGGCACCTGCGCACCGAACACGGTCACCGGGTCATTGTTTGAGGTCATCGCCAGTCGCGGTCCCGGGTCCCGTTGACCAACGCTTGTTCGGCTTCGATCTGGCGGGCGAGGGTCGGCGTAAGGAAGTCGTCCAGTTCTGTCATGGCCACTCCATGTGGCGCGCTGGGCTCCCTTGAGTTTGGCCTCCAGACTCTCAACCATCAAGACCGTCAACGCTCTCGGCCTAGCCCGGATCGGCGCGGGCCGACAACAGGGCCATTCAGGACTTACGCCGCCTCCCCCTGGCCGACCCGCCCTCCGAAGATGCGCAGGTAGCCCGCCGAACATCCACGAGCAGCGCCAAAAAAGCGATGAGCCAAACGACACACTTGCGCGTGACAAGAGTCGAACGTTTGTCCTGATTAATGGTGTAAGCGGCAGTTTCATGATCAGTTCCTGCGGGCTCGCCGATCGGCTTCACTGATCGCGGCCTGCGCGAGCCGAAGGACTGACGGAAAGAGGCCTGCTAACTGGGACGGCCCCGGCCTCCCAGTCTTCTCGGCCGTTGGCCCACGGCCGCTCCCGAACCCTGCGTTGCTCCTGGCAGCTTCGGCGCCCGCATTCCAGCCGGCAGTGCAGCTCGGTTGTTTTTTTCGCGAGCGTCCTATCCCGTTGTAGGCGGGTGCGATGGGCCTCTAGCGTTGGCGCTTAAGGACTACAACGAGGGAGCGGCGATGATCAAGGACATGCTGGTGGTGGACGCGACTGTCCATGCGACCAATGCCACGAGGGACAACATTGCCGAACAGATTCGGCCGATGACCGACCCATTTCTCGAGGCAATCTACGGGCTCCACGCGATGCTCTCACCGGATAGCCACCGCCTCCAGCCCTCTGAGCTGCTGCGCGATTGGAGCGGAGAGGAGCTCGAGCGGGTGCTGTTCCTGGAGAGCGACGTCGACCTCTGCGACTACCACTCGCTGCCGCTCGACGACTTCTTCGTGGACGGGCTGGTCCGGCTCGATAAAGGCGTGGGGATGAAGAGCCGGACGCCCCACCGCGTATGCCTGCACGCCGCAGTGAATCCGCTGGAGGGAGCGGTGGCACTCGAACAGGTCGAGCACGCCATCCAGGACTTGGGCGCCCATGGAATCAAGGTCTACCCTGCGCGGTTCGTCAACGGTCAGACGATTCCGGTGCGCCTCGACGACCCGGAATACGGAATCCCCGTCATCGAGAAGGCGATCGAATGTGGTGCGCGATGCATCGCCGTCCACAAGTACTTCCCGGTCGGGCCGACACGCCTGAGCGCCTACGGCGTCGATGACATCGAGATCGCCGGCATGTTCCCGCAGCTCAACTTCGAGGTCCTGCACCCGGGTTTCGCGTTTGTGGACGAGACGGCCTGGCTGTTGGCCCGCTATCCAAACGTCTACGTGAACCTGGAGTGGACGGTCAGCCTGCTGTTTACCGCCCCGCGGCGCTTCGCCGAGGTGCTCGGCAACATGATGTATTGGGGCGGCGAGGACAGGATCCTCTGGGCGGCGGGTGCGATGCTGGTCCATCCGCAGGTCGTGCTGGAGGCATTCCTCGACTTCCAGATGCCCGACGACCTGGTCCAGGGCTACGGCTACCCGCAGCTGACGGAGGAGTCGAAGCGGAAGATGCTCGGCGAGAACTACTGCCGCCTGCACGGGCTCAACCCCGAGGAGGCCAAGGCTGCGGTGGTCGACGACGAGTGGTCCCGGCGCCGGAAGGCCGACGCCTCGCCAGAGCCGTGGGCGACCGTTCGGGCCGCGGGGCCGGTTGAGGCGGCGACGTAATGGCGACCCGGGAACAGATCTTTGAAGCCCTGAGCTCGGTCTACGACACCTGCAGCCTCTTCAACGGCACGCGCCTGGATATCGTCGAGATGGGGCTCGTCCACGACATCGAGCAGGACGAGCGCAATGTGCGCGTCCGGCTCCTGCTGACCGATCCGATGTGCCTGTACCTGTTCGAGATGCGCTCCCAGATCATCGAAGCGCTCTCGGCATTACCTGGCGTCGAGTCCGTCGAAGTCGAGCCGGTTTCAGGGAAACTGTGGTGGCCGGAGCGGATGAGCCCCGAGGCGCGCGAACGCCTTGAGCGCCGGCGCAGAGCCCGGCTCGCGCAGTTGGGACTGATGCCGGCCGGCTCAGCCGACTCCTGACAGTGGGATCGACGCGGCTTCCGCCGGTCACTACTTGAGCACGCGCACGATCGAGGTGATCTCGACGTCCTCGGCGGAAACCAGCGCTCGGTTCTCACAGCCGTCGCCGCATCTGCGTCAATTCGGCCGCCATTGAGAGCGATGGCCTGGCGGCCAGTGTGCTGTCCGGCCTCCCGGCTAGCGTTCTCCAGCGCAATCTTGCGAGCTGCTGCGACTGCCCGCTGTACGGTCCTCTTGTGGACTTGATGCCGATAGGTCGGTCGATGCCGTTGGTGGCGCATTATCGGCACAGCCGCCCCGGGGCTGGGCTCGCTGATCGGTCAGCGTGAGGCCAATCGAAATGCCGGCTTTGCTACTTGCGCTTCCGAGCGACGATGACTAAATCAGTACCCGAATCGTATCGATAGCCCTTCTCTCATAGAGTCTGCTCGGCGGCTACGCCGGATTGCCGGTATCCGGCACCGTCTGCCCGTGTGACATCTCTATAAAGCCCTCAACAGGTTCAACCAGGGCTATCAGGACCTGTCCACAGTGATTGCCGAAGCGCTCGACGAACTGGGTCTGCCACCGAAGCTGGCGGAGGCTGCCGAGTCGACTGACCATGACAACGCGGTCCGCGAAAGCCATCATGCGGGGATGGACAAGGTGGGCAAGGACGTGAGAACCGAATCGCGCAGCATCACCAACCTATGGAACCGCCACGGGCATACATGTAGAAACCCGCGCTTCGAGCGTCGGGCCGCACTTATGCCGATCGGAGGAACAACCAGGGTTGCCTCTCGTCGTCGACGGCCTTAACGGTCTGGATGTCGCAGACACGGAAAGGCGTCATGCACTGAAGTTCGGGACCGGGAACGGCGGCGAGCCCGGAGGAGCACGACAGGCCAGCCGGCGGCTCGCTATATCGCAACCCGCTTTGGACCTCCGCCTGGCTCACCGCGTCCGCCAGATCGAGTCACCGCTTCGAGTGCTTCGGCGGCTGAGCACTGTTGCGACAGCAGCGCCGCCTTGGCGAGTTCGAAAGCCCAGTGCGGCCAGGTGGAGAAAAACCCACCGTTCTGGTTCTTGAACTCCACCGAGTAGTCGCCGCTGGAGTGCTGTCCGACGACGGTGACCGTGCTGGCTTCGAAGCCAGCTTGGGCAACGACGTCCGCAAGCTGTTGCGGCACGCCGGTAAGGTCGCCGCTAGGAATCTTGAGATCTGCGAGGAGCTGTTCGAACATGCTTGTTTGGTCGACAGTCGTCTGTGCTGACATGCTGCTGACTCTCCTTTGACATTAAAGTCTTGTTTAGATGGAGTAGGTCATAGATCGAGCCGAGTGATCACGTAGTGCCAAAGGGACGCCCACGGCGCACCTCCGCACATCTCGATCATTAGGAGGACGGACGAATACGGCTGTCTGATACAACGATTGTCGATTGTCGCAGCGCCCTCAAACCAAACGCCAGGAAGCCGTAGAGCTCCCCTTGCTTCGGTCTCCTCCAGGTAGACGGGGTGGCCCTCGGCGTAGGCCTCGTAGGGGACCTCGGGGGTGAAGTCCGGCTCGAGCCCAGTAGAAGATCTGCCGCTCGACCGGGATCGGCACCGGCGGCGGCAGCAGGGTGGACACCAACGCGCCGGGGCCAGCACGAGCCGTTCCGCGCCGTAGCGCCCGCGTGAGGTGACGACCTCCACGCCCCCGCCCGGGGTCGGCGCCCAGTGGGTGACCGGGCTCGGAGAAGCGCAGGTCGGCTTCGTCCCGACGTCCCGACGGGCCAGGTCGACGTTGGCCGCACCGTCTCCTGGCAAGTCGGAGCCGCGGCTGGCTGCGTCAGCCAGGAAGGCGAACCGGCAGGAACCTGCTTCTCACATCCATACACGATCATCGCGGAGCGCCGGTCAGCACGTGTCGTCAATTAGGGGTATATCCGGAGCACAGCGCTGAGCATGTGTCGCCGGCGGTCGGGTGCGGGCGAGGCACCGTATTAGGTACATTCTCGGCAGTTCTCGCTGCCCAACGAGCAATCCGGGGTGACCAAGCTCGTCCACCAGTCAGCATTGCAGGGCTGTGGATCATGACCGGTGTGCTGGGCCTGAGTACGGACCGCCTCGATCTTGTTGATCTTCGCCTGGGAGCAATGTCCGGATGAGGATGTCGGCGAGCCAACGCGCGTGCTGCGACTCGGTCCAGTCGATCTCATCGCAGAGCATGCGGCCAACATCTGGGCTGGCAAGGGCCCAGATGATCTCACCGGCTCGTCGTGTGCTGACGGTCAACGGGCCGCCGGCCGCGATCCACCTTGCATACGTCTGCATGTTGTTCATGCGAAAGCGATTCATCTTCTCGAACACCATCGCCATCTCGGGCTCGACTGCTGATGCGGTGCGCAGGATCTCGGCGATCGGTCGTAGCTCGGTGGAGATGCCGGCAATGAATTTCGCGAACAGCTCAAGTTGCTTGCGTTGATCAACTTCGCTTTTGATGGCTTGGGCGTCGTGACATTGGTGACGGGTGTGCCGTCGGGCACCAGGCGAAGGTCGATGAGGGCGGTCAGCACCCGTGCTTTGCTGCCGAAGAGCGCATGAACTGTGTCGCGTGCGACGTCGGCCCGCGCAGCGATGTCCTTCATCGTGGTAAGGGCGTAGCCGCGCTCGAGGAAAGCCGGAAGCAGCGAATAGCCAGCCGGCCCTTGTCGGAGTTCGTACGCGCGCCTCAGCGCCATTCTGTTGCGCTTGCGACCCTCCCGACCTCGGAGGAGGGTTGTTCCATGGGCGACCTCGAGGACTTCAATCGCGACTTCCTTCCTCGCTTCATCGAGTCGCAACGCGCATTTCACGGCGGAGACGCCGAGCCAAATATTGCGCTCTGGACCACGACCGACCCAGTCACCCTGTTGGCCGCCCGGGGACGTTGTGACAGCGGGACCGAGGAGGTGACGAAGACGTTTCGCTGGGTTGCATCCGAGTTCTCCGGCGTACGCGACTATGCGTGGGAGCTCTTGGCCTCCGGAGTGAGTGGGGATCAGGCCTACACCGTCGCCATCGAGCGCTATTGGGCCTCATTCCGCGGCGGCCCACAAGCCCTGACCGAGCTGCGTGCCACCCACGTGTTCCGCCGCGAAAACGGAGAGTGGCGGGCGGTGCACCGCCATGCCGACCACAAGCCTCCCGACAAATCGCCGACCTGACCTGCGGTCGGAGCGACACGCCGCCGGACCAACTCCGGATCAGGACTCTGCGATCACGCGCGTAGGGACGGCAAGCGCCCTGGACTGTCCTGCCGGCAGGATGCGCGTCAGTGTTGGTGCTCGGGCAGGACCTGCTCGGAAAGCAGCTCCAGCTGCCGCAAGCTGCGGACCTCGGGCATCAGCAGCAGCAGGTCCAGGCAGCTGGCCGCGTACTCGGCTACGACGTCCTTGATCTTGCCGATGGGGCCGTGGTGGATGGCCTGCTCCGCCGGCACCGGCAGGACCGGGTAGTAGCGCCTGTGGTGGGCCACTGCCTCCGCGAACTCGTGTTCGCCGCCGATGGCGACGTAGGCGACCGCGTTGTAGCTGAAGTCGGGCTTGCCGCGCTCGGCTACCTGCGGGCGCATGCTCTGGATCGCCGGTCCGATCGTCGGCAGGCGGGCGGCGCCACCGAAGATGAACCCGTCGGCCAGTTCGACGGCCCGCTGCCGAGCCCGCTCGGTGAGCGCGCCGATCCAGATCGGCGGCCCGGTCCTGCACCGGCGGCGGGCCCAGTACGCCGTGCTCGCGGTCACTGTGCCGTGCCTCCGCCCATACCCGTCGGAGGGTGTGGCGACCTGGTGGCGGAAGCGGGTCGCTCCAGCGTCGCCCCGAAGACCTGGTAATCGTCCGGCCGGCTGCCCAGCGACACGCCGAGCGTCAGCCGGCCATCCGAGAGGCGGTCGATCACCGCGGCTTTCTTGGCGACCACCACCTCGTTGCGGTTTGGTAATGGCAGGGTGGTGGTGGCTAGGCGGATGCGCTGGGTCACCGCCGCGGCAGCGGCGAGCGAGGCGAGCGGATCCCACATGTCGTAATTAGGACGATCGAGCGAACTCGTTCAAGCTCGAACGGCATCGCGGTCGGCATCCATACCCCCACCCTCATCCCGGTATCCCCTCTGCCGCCACATGCACGCACCGCAACCCGTCACAGCGATGGTTTCACGGTCGAGCACGATCAGGATAAGCAGCGCAGTGTCGAACTTCTTCACCTCGGCGTGTGCCTCCCCAGCCGACGTAGGTGGCGACGCCGCCGATTCACGACGCCGTCAACCTCTCACCTCGTGGTGCCCATGGCTGTGGTCCTAGCGGTCGTGGTGCTGGCGGGGAAGGTCGGCGCCGTAGTCACCGGCGTTGGGCGTGCGCACCACGGTGTGGATGTGGTTGCGGGAAGGCACCAGGTTGTCGAAGACGATGCCCGGGTGGTGGTCGAACTCGATGAGCACGACCGGGCTGTGGACCCGGTAGTAGAAGGGTCCGTCAGCGTCCGTGGTACCCATCCAGGCGAAGTGCGTCTCGTCGAGATAGGCGTCCACCTCCCGCATCTTCACCTCAGCGTGTCCCTCCCTGGTCCAGCCGACGTAGGTGGCGACGAGCATGCGCAGAAGCTTGCGCTGGGCATCGCTCAGGTCCGACGCGGACACCCCCTCGTACGCGATCTTGGCGTTGTCCTTGAATGCCCCCGCCACCATGCGGCCGTCGAAGAGATCCTGCAGCTCCGGTGGGAGGTCGTCGGGATGGATGGATGGGCGGAGGACGCAGGTGCCGGTCTGGGTGTCGTCGAGGGAGCGGATCAGGTCGAGCCCGGCCCGCTCCTCGGCCGAGAACACGACGGTGCCGGCCAGGGGCCCTTCGTACACGTGGCACGGCTCAGACCCCATGTAGGTGGGCGTCAGCACCATCTGGTGTCGAGCACCGTGCAGTTGACGCAGAGGTGGTGGCCGTCGCTCTGCCACGCCCAGGGCTCGCCGCTGGCCGGTTCGCCGAAGATCGAGATGAAGTACGGCCACTCCCCGAACTCGTCGGGGCTGTCGGACACGTCGGCCAGGAGCCTATTTAGACGCATGATGTCCCGCGCCTGGCCGAACCCCCGATAGGAGAGGCTCGTCCGCAGAAGATCCAATCCGAGCTCGCGCTGGGCCTGCGGCAGGTCCTCGAGCATGATGCCGTGGCGGAATACGTAGGGATGGATGTTGAGCCAGGTGCGACGCTGTTCGGCGTCCACCGGCAACGCGGCCCGATCCCGCCGCTCCGAGTCGAGCGCGGCGAGGAAGGCCTGCACCGCCTCCGAGATCGGCTCGGTCCTCACGCCGGTGGCCTGCAGACCGAACAGACCCTGCTGGATCGTCCCGTCGGTGCTGATGCCCGTCAGCGGCTCGGTCAGGCCCGCCGCCCGCTCGTCGATGAGGGCCTGCAGGGGCGGCGGGAAGTCCACCTTGTGGCGGCAGAGAAGTGCGGCATGTTGTGGTTGAGGCCGAACTCGGTCCAGTGGGCCATCCCCGCTCCTTGCTCGTCGCGCCGCCGTTATTCTTGCAGTTCCGACCACGCCGGGCGACGCCCGGTCCGTATCAGCGTGGTCGGCAACGACCGCTTTGGTTACTGGCTTTGTAGACCGATGCGCTAATGGTCACTGATGGCCTCTCCTCTAGAGCTGCATAAGGTGCTGCGTGTATCAGACACCCACGATCGTCCTGTCCGGCGAAAACAGCGGGTGGTCGCAGCCGTCAAGCTCCGGAAGTGAGGCGGCAGCGGCCACGGGATTCGCGTCCAGTTCCAGCAAGGTCAAGCAGTAACCTGCATACTCTTTGAAACTGGGTTACGGACAGTTCTACACCCCTGAACCAGATTACGGCATTCCCGCCGCTACCTCGTCATTCAGAAACTTTCGTACCTGTTGCCTACTCTGTCTGGTCGCCCTCTCCTTGGCGCTGCAATCATCAGCAAAACGTCTCGGACGTAAAAGCTTTCCAGCCTTACTTTTCTCGTTCCCGCGATAGTGCAAAGTGCGAAAACGACATGCTGAAGCAGTTGAGCGGTCATGAGCCAAATCCTTTATTGGAATCATCAGTAATTTGGCTTCCTTGAAATATCCCATTAAGAAAGGGACTAGCCATGCCCACAACTACTTGCTAATCCTCACTCTGTCTGCGTGCGTCAGGCTTGAGAACTTCGCAGATCAGAGTCTGCCACCAGATAAGGAGGCGACTGGGGCAGCAGAATTGTGAGCCTCGCCAACCGGGCTAGGTCATCTTTGTGGAAATTGGCTTGAGCGACTGGCCGCTGGCCAAGCAGTGTTTGGATCACAGCCAGCGCGAGCGCGGTGCTCCACTCCTGAGCATCCGGTAGACCGGGTCGTTGCCGCGCGGCCCAGCGTGCCTTGACCATGCTGACCCGAACGGCTCGATC
>JBKPTR010000031.1:0-24497 GCA_046735615.1 Actinomycetota bacterium | reverse complement strand
GGCTGCCAACGCCGGCCCGATGCGCCAGGTGGCGAGCATGAGAGGCGCATTCCACGGCGTAATGATCGCCGTCACGCCGGCTGGGTCATAGCTGACACGTTCTCGGTGGCCGCGGATCTCGCCGCCCGGATGATCAAGCTTTTCGAGGAAATCGGCGAAGAATCGGAAGTTCATTCCCACCCGAGGCATGACGTTTCTCCGATGGGACCGCAGCAGAGAGCCGTTGTCACGAGTCTCGACCCTGGCCAGTTCCTCGGCGCGGGAATCGATCCCGTCCGCGACTTTGCGCAGCAGCTCAGCTCGCTCGCTCCTCGGCATGGCCGCCCAGCCAGGGAAGGCTTGCTGGGCGGCCCGCACCGCGGCGTCGACCTCCTCTGCGGAGCCCGACGAGATCTCGGCAATCGACTGCTCGTCAATCGGGGATATGTCGGTGAAAGTGGATTCCGACGAGATCCGCTCGCCGCCGATCCAGTGCCGGGTGTCCACCTCCACGCCCTCGACCGTCGCAGTCGTCATCCGCGCCCCTGTCTGTCGCTGGAAGTGGTCCGTGGGTCGACGGCGGGTTGACGTGCCGCAGCTCCGACCAGCTATCGTTAGGGCCCAAACGTATTTAAGTTCGATCGATTGGTCAACCCCCGGAAAGACTGGTTGAGGGCATGGTTTCGGACCCGGTGGCGGCCACCGATTGGCGCCAACTCGCCACCGACACCAAGCTTCCTGACGGCATGTTCATTGATGGCGAGAGCCGGGCAGCGATCGACGGCTCGACTCGGGCAGTGAACTCTGCGAGGGACGGCTCGACACTGGTGGATTTCGCCTGGGCGCAACCGGCTGACGCAGACGCGGCCGTGGCTGGGGCACGTGCGGCATTTGATCATGGTGCCTGGCCTCGACTGCACCCACGAGCCCGCGGCGAGATCCTCCAGCACTTCGCCGATCTGGTTGAAGAACATCGCAAGGAAATCGCCTTGTTGATCAGTCTCGAGATGGGCAAGCCGATTCGGGATGCCTACCAGATCGAACTGCGGGCACTGATCCGCTGCCTCCGCTTCTATGGCGAGCTCGCGGACAAGGAATCCGGTGAGATCACACCCACCGACGAGGGCGAGCTTTCTCTGGTCAGTCGGGAACCGGCGGGCGTCGTCGCTGCTGTCGTCCCATGGAACTTTCCGCTGACACTCGGCGGATGGAAGCTGGCGCCCGCTCTCGCGGCGGGTTGCACCGTGGTCCTGAAGACCGCCGAGCAGTCGCCGCTGTCCATGCAGCGGGTCGCCGAGTTAGGTGCGATGGCCGGTCTGCCATCGGGCGTCTTCAATGTGATCAGCGGAGACGGTCCAGTCGTCGGCCGGCATCTTGGGGTGCATCCCGATGTCGACGTGCTCACCTTCACTGGGTCCACCGAGGTTGGTCGTCACTTCATGCGCTATGCAGCCGACAGCAACCTCAAGCGCGTCTACCTCGAACTCGGCGGCAAAAGCCCGAACATCATCCTGCCGGACGCCCCAGACTTGGATGCGGCTGCGGACACGGCGGCCTGGGCGATCTACTTCAACTCCGGCGAGATGTGTACCGCGGGCTCCCGATTGGTGGTTCACGCCGATGTGGCCGACCGGGTGGTAGAGCGGATTGTCGAGACCTCCGCCGGGTGGTTTCCGGCCGACCCTTTGCTTGCGGACACCAAGATGGGGCCGCTTGTCGACGAGCGCAGTCTGCAGCGGGTGCTCAGGCATCTTGATCGTGGCCTTGCCGAAGGAGCCGCCCTGCGGGTCGGCGGACAGCGGGTACTAGCTGAAACCGGCGGCGCCTACCTCGAGCCGACGGTGGTGACCGGAGCAGCTCCGGACAACCCCATCGTCCGCGAGGAGATCTTTGGACCCGTACTCGCCGTACAGGTGGTACGCGACGAGACCGAAGCCGTACGTCTTGCCGGGGACACGCCGTACGGTCTGGCGGCTGCCCTCTGGACCTCTGATTTGCGTACCGCACATCGGGTATCACGGGCCCTGAGGGCGGGCGTCGTGTGGGTCAACTGCTACGAGGAAGGGGACATGGCTGTTCCGTTCGGCGGCGTCAAGCTGTCAGGTTTCGGTCGGGACAAGTCTCGGCACGCCCTCGAGGAGTACACCTATCTCAAGACGACCTGGATTCGATATGCCTGAGAAAACGTTGGCCGCCCGCCGCCCACTGATCGTCATTCCGGCACGGTTCTCTTCAGGAGCGACGGCCCTTCGCTATGAGGCAGAAGTGACCGCTCGCGCCCTCGTCCAAGCGGTATTTGCAGCTGGGGGAGAGCCAGTGGTCGTCCATCCGTACGCTCCAGATTTTGAAATCGATGTCGAGGCCGCCGGAGAGCGGATCTGGTTCGCTGACGGTGTGCTGCTGCCCGGCGGAGGGGATGTCGCGGCTCGGTGGTCGGGCCAGCAGCCTCACCCAACCCAGTACGGGGTCGATGAGGAACAAGATGCATTTGATCTTGCTTTGGCCCGCGTCGCCCTCACTGACCACCTGCCGCTGCTGGCGATCTGCCGAGGCACTCAGATTGTCAACGTTGCGCTGGGAGGCGACCTGGTCCAGGACATGGACGACACTGTCGGCAATCACAGGAATCGAGTTCACGATCTTGAAGTCGATGAGGCGTCTCCGCTCGGTGAGATCGTCGGGCGCCGGACCGCCATCTCCTGTTACCACCACCAATGCATCGCCACACTCGGAGCCGGTCTCACCCCGGCGGCGTACTCGGCCGACGGTGTCATCGAGGCGGTGACCCTGCAAGATCATGCGGGCTGGTATCTCGGCGTTCAGTGGCATCCAGAAGACTCGGCCGCGACGGATCCGGTGCAGGCCGAGGTATTCCGGCATTTCGTCGCTGCCGCTGCGGTTCGCGCCAGGCATGCCACGCCCCAACAAGTGCGCTGAGCCCGTCAGCCGATTTCGTCGATCAACGTCGCGGTGGGCTTTGTTTCCAGCTCAGTGACGATCGATCGAAGACTGTTCGTCAGCTGAGCCAGGCTTCTCGGCGACAGCCCGGCTACTACTTCGGCCTCCGCGGCGTTGAACACCGGATAGAGCTCTTTCATCAGAGTGAGGCCCGCTGGTGTCAATTCGAGATTCACCAACCGCCGGTCAATGGCGCTGACCTGCCTGGTCATCAGTCCGCGCGCTTCGAGCGTCTTGACGACGCCGGTAAGCGTGGCCTTTGAAATCGCTGCATTCTCAGCGGCGTGGCGGGTCTCCAGCCCGTCCCAGATCCACACCACCCACAGCACGACGAAGCCTGTCCAGGTGAGTCCGTGCTCGCGCAGCACGGAGTTCGTCAAATGCAGTCGGACGGCGTTCGCGGCTCGGTAGAGACTCGACACTGCTGCAGCGGCCGGCAAGTTGAGTGGCAGATCGCTTACGTGGGTGCTCATCGCCTTCTCGGTCTCGGCGAGGGTATGGCGATCAGGCATGACGGACATGCTAGGTGAGGGTGGCTAATGTCCGACCCCCGTTCCAGACCACACCCACCTGTCGGTAGTAACCTCCGATGATCTTGTCGACGGTGAGATTTGACAGCTCCTCGGTGGGTGAGTCGAACAGACGCAGTTCGGCGTCGCCGGTCCACGCCGGACCAGCCGCGAAGTCGCTAGAGCCCGACTCGATCAGCTCCGCGTAGGCATCCGGAGCGCCCGAAGCGATGCCTGGCACGATCCGGTGGTGCGCCATCTTGTGCGCATTCACGAAGCCATTCGTTTCTGACTCCTCACGCAACGTCACTACCGCTTCGGCGAGGCGACGATCCCCGGCCGCGAGGGTGGCACCAAATACGCCGCCGGGGCCGATCTGCGGCGCGCCTTGCGAGAACGGATGGGGCCGGGTCTGCCACATGGAACCCAGCTTCTTCGGATAGCCCTGGTGAATGCCTCGGCCGATCGCGAAGTCCTTGTCGACCCAGATATAGACGCAGCGCGAAAACGTCTGACCCTGGAAGCTGCAGCGGACGACCACGAAGGCCTCTTTGTATTGCGCACGCACCGGGTCCAGCAGCTCTTCGCGGGAGGACGAGCACGACTGCCAGTCTGCCCAGATCAACGCGACCGCCCCCGGATCCTCTTCCGCCAATGACAGCGGCGCCGGGAGCAGCTCTGCCACTCGATCGGGATCAGTCCGGTATTCGACGGTCAGGAGGTCGCCTGAGTAGTACCACGGCGGTGACGGGATCAGCGACGACCGGCCGCTTGCGGTCCGCGGGTAGAAGAAACCCTTCACGTCGGTCATGCGCTGCTCCTTCGGGTCCTGGAATCTGTGAGATCGTTCGGACCCGTACGGTACTCGGCTGCGCCTCTGCGCCGCAATCCCACCCTCATGACCTGGCTCTACTTGTCATAGCAGCATCTACGCGATACTGTTCGGGCCCAAACGACAGGCCAGCAGCAGGCTCCAACTTCACACAACGCGCGGAGGTTCGGGTGGCTCATTTCGACACCAGCGGTCTGGAGGACGCGGCTGCCGAGCTCGTAACGCAAAGCATCGACGTCGTGCGAGTGGGTTACTCCGATCTGATCGGTACCGAGCGCGGCCGAGATGTCTTGGTGAACCGGTTCGCCCGTACGGTCGAAGACGGCGTCGCCTTCTGCCGGTCGGTGTACGGCACGACACCCATGGGTGACGTCGTCGATATCGAAGGCGGACTCGAGGCTGGGCTGCCGGATGTCCTTGCCTTTCCCGACCTCAGCACGATTAAGCAGGTGCCGTGGGAGCCCGGCGTCGCCCATGTCATTGCCGATGTCTACAACCCAGATGGCTCGCCCTCGGAGGAAAGCCCACGCATGGTGTTGAAGCGGGTGATTCAGCAGTTCGCTGAATTGGGCATGCGGCCGACGGTTGGTCCCGAGCTCGAGTTCTATGTCCTGGAGCGAACTGGTAAGAACCCGACCGGCTGGCAACGCTACGGCGAGGCAACCGGGAATGTCTATGTGGCCGGCTTGAAAGGCGACCCCGAGAATGTGTTGCTCCGGACGCTCCGCCACCTCTCGGCGTACGGGCTCGAGGTTGTAGCCGCGAACCATGAGTTCTCCAGCGGACAGTTCGAGATCAACCTGTGGCACTCCGAAGCACTCGATGCGGCCGACCGGGCTTTCCGCTTCAAGAGCGCCATTCAGGAGCTGGCACGCCAGGAGGGCAAGCTGGCCACCTTCATGGCCAAGCCGTTCAACGATGAAGGTGGATCCGGGTTCCACATTCACTTCTCAACCTGGGACGACGCCGGTCAACCCCTGTTCGACGACCCGAAAGCAAATGACGGATTGTCGAGGACTGGCAAATCGGCGATCGCCGGCGTGCTCGCCCATGCGCCCGCACTAGCTGCCATCAGTAACCCGACCATCAACTCGTACAAGCGTTTCGGTCCCGACACCCTCGCTCCGTGGCTTATCGACTGGGGGCTCGACAACCGGAGCGCGATGGTCCGGATTCCACCCGAGCGCGGTAAGGCCTCCCGGATGGAACTCCGGCTGGGCGACGCCAGCGCCAACCCGTACCTCGCCATCGCCGGATTGCTGGCGGCGGCCTACCTCGGCATTCGCGACAAGCTCGAGCCTCCGCCACCGTTGGAGGGCTACGGCTACGACCCGAGCAAGGCCGACAAGCTTCCCGGTGACCTTGCATCGGCGCTGGACGCCCTTGAGGCGGACGCCGACATGGCCGGAATTCTCGGCAAACAGTTCGTTGAGACCTTCCTGACGTACAAGCGGAATGAGCTGGAACGCTTCCATCACTGGGTGACCGACTGGGAGTTTCGCGAGTACGCCTACCACCTGTAAATAAGGAGAGATCGTGTCGCAGCCCAGCGCCGTATCACTTGATCAAGTTGATCTGACCGATCTGGATGCTTTCGCTCGTAACGAGGGTTGGGCGATGTTCGACACGCTGCGCGCCGAAGACCCGGTGCACTGGACTCCGGAGGCGCCACCGAACTCCGGCTTCTGGGCGGTGACCAAGTATCAGGACATCGATACGGTGGATCGTGATCCGGAGACGTTCACCTCGACGCAGTATGTGAACCTGGAGGAGGTCGATGACGACCTGATGGATCTGCGGCGCTCCATGCTCGAGACCGATGGCCTGCGTCACCGTGCTCTGCGGAAGCTCATCCAGCGCGAGTTCAGTCAGGGACCGCTGACCCGAAAATACGAGGAGTTTCTGCGCGGCTTGACCAAGGTCACAGTCGATAACGCCTTGCAGAACAAAGAGTTCGACTTCGTTGAGAAGATCAGCGCTGACTTTCCGATCAACGTTTTGGTGCGGCTGCTGGACGTACCGGTCACTGATACCGGCATGTTGATCGACTGGGGCAACCAGATGATCGGCAACACAGACCCCGACTACTCCGAACACTTGATCACTGACCCCGACAGTGATCAGTACAAGCATTTGCCGTTTCGCTCTCCTGCATCCCTCGAGGTGTTCGAGTACGGCCGCTCGCTCGCTCGACAGCGTAAAGGCGGGGACGGTACGGACTTGATCAGCATCCTCGTGAACCGAACCCCTGAGGATGGCGAGCCGCTATCGGCGACTGACTTCGACAACTACTTCCTGTTGCTCGTGATCGCGGGCAATGAGACCACTCGGCACGCCATCAGCCAGTCGATGCTGGCGTTGATCGAAAACCAAGATCAACTGAAGGTCCTGCAGGAGCAGCCAGAGTTGATTCCCGGCGCGATTGAGGAGTTCCTGCGTTGGGCGTCGCCGGTGTACCACTTCCGCCGGACTGCAACCCAGGACGTCGAGTTGGGTGGCAAGTCGATCAAGGCCGGGGACAAGGTGGTCATGTGGTTCGCCTCGGGAAACCGGGATGAGGCGGTGTTTGTGAGCCCGTACCGGTTTGACGTCACCCGGGCCAATGTCGACCATCTCACGTTCGGCAAAGGCAGCCCGCACATGTGCCTGGGCAGCGCACTAGCTCGGATGGAGATCCGGCTCATGTTCACCGAGCTGATCCCGCGGCTCGCCTCGATCGAGCTGAACGGGGAGGTGACGAGGGTTCGCAGCAACTTCATTAACGGAATCAAGAAGTTCCCGGTCAGGGTGGAGACCAATTGAGCTCTGCTGGCAGGGCCTCGGCGACCGCCTTCGTTGTCACGTCGCGGCCGGAGCGTTACATCAAGCAATTGGTCAGCCACTTCAGGAACAAAGTGACGACCGAGCTCACCGATGAAGGCGGGCGTCTCGAGTTCGACTTTGGGATCTGTGATCTCAAAGCCGCGCCCAAGGGCATCGAACTGATCGGTACCGCCGAGGACGCAGCGCAGCTCGAGACACTCGAGGATGTGGTCGCTCGGCACCTCCTGCGCTTCGGTGCGAATGATCAACTCACAGTCTCCTGGACTCATTAAGGCCGGAAATATCTGCCGGGCGCGTTCCGCTGGCCGACGTTGCCGACCTGGCTCTTAGGCTTACAGCAGGCGCGCGGGGTGAGTGGAAGTGGTCGGCATGGACAAAGGCGAGGCGGCGCGGGTCTTCATCAGCTATCGACGCCAGGAGACGGCGTGGCCGGCGCGACAGCTTTACGACGTGCTGGTAGCTGAGCTGGGGCCTGACCGGGTCTTCAAGGATGTCGACGACATCGAGCCGGGCGACGACTTCGTCGAACGAATCCAGTCGGCAGTGGGCTCCTGCCGGGTGCTACTCGCCCTAATCGGACCCCAGTGGCTCACGGTCACCGATGCCAAGGGAGTGAGACGCCTCGATGACCCAGAGGACTTCGTTCGGCTCGAGGTTGAGACTGCCCTGAGTCGAGACGACGTTCGAGTCATTCCCATTCTCGTCGACGACGCCAAGATGCCGAGGCCTCAGGAATTGCCAAAGGAGCTAGCGGCCTTGACCCGTCGACAGGCGGTGGAGATAAATCCGGTCGACTTTGACACTCGTCGGCTTTTGAGGGTGCTGAACGACACGTTGAAGGACGTCCGTGGCGAGCCAGCCGCGCCGTCGATATCCGGTGCCGACGCAGGGCTCCGGTCAGCTGGAACAACACCGCCCGTACCTCCGGTCGAATCCCCGCCCTCGGCTGGGACTGGCGATGAGCGACCTTCCGCGCCTGCCGGACCCGGAAGCGATCGCGCGCCAGACCGAAGAGGAACAGCCCGAAGACGAACGGGCTTGTTGGTGGCCGTCGCTACTTCGATCGTTTTGCTGGCGGCGGTTGGCGTTGCTGTGTGGTACCTCCCGCGCGATTCTGACCCAGGCGCTGCCACGATCAGCCAGGGCAACTCCGCAGCCGCTTCAAGTCCGCCTTCCGTGACCACCGGTCCGCCCGCCAGTCCGTCGAAGACCTCGACGGCTGACGACCCGACCGGTTCGGACATCCTCGCCCACCGCGGTGGCGACGAGAAGTACCCGTTGCAGACGTTTGAGTCCTTGACCTCGGCGGCCGATGAGGGCTACGCGGTAGAAACCGACGTGCGCTGGACCAGCGACAACCGTGCGGTGATTATCCACGACGAAGCGGCAACCCAGGGGTTACGGTGCGATCGGCCTTACCGGGTGTCCCAGACGACATGGAAAGTACTCACCGAGCACTGCCGATCATTCACGAAGAATGGGAAATCTTATCCACCCACGACCTATGCAAATCTGATGGAGGGCTTGGCGGGCTACAACTCATGGGTCTATGTCGAGGTCAAGGCTGACCAGAACGCCGCGCAAAACCGGGAGTTCCTCGATGCTATCCGCAGCAACGGGCTGAGTGACCGCACCGTCGTCACCTCGAATGACCTGGACCGGCTGGCGCAGATCAAAAAGCTGGCACCCGATCTGCCTCGCATGCTGTTCGTTGGCGAGAAGGTTCCCGCAAACCAGCTGAGTCACCAGAAGTTGTGGGCTGTCGCGGTCAACTATGACATTGCGACTAAGGACTATATAGCCGAGCTGAAGAAGGCGGGAATCATCGTCGTTGTCTGGACCGTGAATGAGGAAAAGGCATGGGCAAAGGCGAAGTCGGCGGGCGCCGACAAAGTGCTGACCGATAAGCCAAGGGCCTACGCCGAATGGCTGGGCAAGCAATGAGCATGGACCGGGGGCCTGCCGGAGCTTGATCCGTCGACGCTCGTAGCTCGATCTTGACTGTGCCTGCGCGCCGGCAAGATTTTGGCCTAGGTGCAGGAGCGGCCGCAGTGTCAGGGAACGTGCGATCATGCTGCAGCCTTGGGTGAGCGGCGCTGGCGAAACTGTTGGTGTTGGGCGTGGAGGCGTCGAATGCGGGTGTTGAGTCGCTGCTCTTGGTCGATCCACCAGGGCGGGATCCATTCGGGTAGGCCGTAGGCGTTGATGCGGCAGCTCCGGCCTTTTTGTAGGAAGTGGGTGTGGTGGTATCGGCACAGCAATGTCAGGTTGTCCAGGTCGGTGTATCCGCCGTGAATCCAGTCGAGTATGTGGTGTCGGTCGCACCAGCTGGGTGGATGGGTGCAGCCGGGGAAGCTGCAGCCGCCGTCTCTAACGATCAAGGCCATGGTTTGGCCTCGTGAGGCGAGTCGTTGGGTTCTGCCCAGTGCCAACGGAACACCGTTCCGATTAATGATGGTGGGCCAGATCTCCGCCTCGGCAGCAATCCGCAACAACTGATCAGAAGTCAACATCGATCCGTCGGTGGTTTCGGCCAGTCCGGCCTTGGTGAGCAGATCATCGACACCGATGGTGACCACCACTAATGCCGGGACACCACCCACCGAAGGCTGGTCGGCGCTCGTCAACACCCGACCGCATACCTCATCCAATGCGTCATGCATCCGCTGCACATAGGGCCGCTCATCCGCAATCTGGGTGACGGCCCCGTGGTCGTTTTCGATGCTGCTGGTACGCGGCTTGCTGAGGGGGTCGAGGATGGCGTTGAGTTGGGCACCGGCGGTGGTGGTGAGTTTGCCCTGCAGTAGCCACATGCCATCCCGCCGCTGCTTCAACTCCAGATAGCGCCGGTCTTGCTGCAGTTGTTCATCGATGGGTTCTGGGCCGTCCGGATCGGCTGCATCCACGACTCTAAGGGCGTAGCGGTGCAGATCGGCGGGACCGAGCACCGGCGCGTAGTCGGTGAGCAGTTGTTCTGCGGTCTGCACAGCTTCTGGGTCCAAACCCTGCGCGGGACAGTTTGTGCATGGCCCGCTCCACAATCTGTACCTTCTCGGTCGTCACGATGCCTTGGCGTTGCAGCTCGGCCAGCTTCGGCAACACCGGTTCTAGGTGCTCTCCGAGCGTGGAGGTGCGGGGACGACCGCCGCAGCAGCGCGGACCCGGGAGGCGGCCTCACCAGGGGAGAGTTGCAGGATCCGCGTCAAGAATCTGCTGAGGTTCGTGAAGCCGTATGCGCTTGCTAGGTCGGTGGCTTCGGCGTCGGCGATCAGACGGTGATCGATCAGGGGCAGCTGGTTGCGGAAGGTTTCGAGGCGCTGCCACCAGCTGATCTTCTCGGCGGCGTCGAGGTGATCCAGGCCTCCGGATTCCACCGTTACTACGAGTTGGTTGAGGTCGTCGTTGAGTTTGTCGAGGAGCGCATCCAGCGGTGAGCGCGCCGCACGCTCTGCTGGGTCCCCGAGTTCCATGCTCGCATTCTATTCGAACCCGTGTTCGATAACAAGCCCTTTTCTGAACAAAATAAGGGAAATTTGGGACTGCACGCGGTCGATCCGCCCAAGGCCGAGGCCGGAAGCAGATCATGATCACATCACCCAGCGCCCCTCGCCAAGCTCACGGCACACCCAGGAGCAGGTGCCCTTCGACGGGCTCAGGGCAAGGCTCAGGGAACGTCACCCAAGCCCAGCGCTCAGCCCCTAGCCGATCTGCAACTGGTCGCGCACCGCAATCAAATGCCTCTGCATCTCCTCACGGGCCGCCTCGGCATCACCCCGACGCAGTACGGTCAGCAACCGCCGGTGCCCGTCAACGGCGGCACGCGCCGACTCAAGACTGCCGCGGTCACGATAGTGAATGGATTGCACCTGACCGAGGCCGGCGAGGGTGGCCTGTAGCACGCGATTCGTGGACGCCTCGGCGATCGCATTGTGGAAGGCAAGCGCCAGTTGGTTGAACTCATCAGGCTGATCAATCACCACTTCCGATTGATCAACAAGCTCCTTCAGCCGGTCCCACTCCTCGGCTGAGCTGCGCGATGCGGCGAGGGCGGCCATGGCCGGCTCGACAGAGCTCTGCGCGTCGAGCATCTCTTCTGGTCCGACATCGAGTAAGTGATACGCCACAGCAAGGCCATCGGATGCGTTTGCGAGCCGATCTGCCTGAGCCACCTCAGTCGTCAGTTCGCGATATCCGCCCGACCAATAGACCAGTGGCTCACCAGTTCGACCGCCGGCCGCAACCACGCGGCCGACAAGAATTTCATGATCGCCCCCTGGCAGGACGTCCTCAACAGTGCAGTCGAACCAGCTGAGGCAGCCGTCGATGATCGGCGCGCTGGTCTGCCGAGCCGCGGTTGGCACGGTCGCAAAGCCATCCGGCTCAGGCGTACGCCCTCGTTTGGCAAAGTAATCCGCGACCTGTTGTTGATCACTTGACAGCACACTGACAGCAAAAGCCTCGGCCGAACGCACGTACTCAAGCAACGGGCTGGATCGGTTGATCGACACGGTGACCAGGAGCGGGTTCAACGACAAAGATGCGAAGGATGACACCGTCACGCCATAGGCACCTTCGGAGGCTCGCGTTGTGACGACAGTCACGCCGGACGCGAACCGTCCGGCAGCCTGCCGAAAGGCGTGTCCGTGATCGTGAATCACCCGAGCCCGGCCTCTGATCGGAGGGCCACACGGTCGAGAAATAGGTCGACCAGCTGGTGCGCCCTCTCACGGTTGGAGCCATCCCGCTCAGCCGTCTGGCGTATCAACTCGTCGACGCTCATACCAAGCCGGTTCATCTCCGCGGCTCCGCCGGTCGCTATCCAGCTACCAAGGATCGCCGAGCTCATCTCGGGATGGAACTGTACGGCGAGGCTCCGGCCGAGGAGAAAGGCCTGCGACGAGCTGGCATTACGCGCTAGCTCAGTCGCCGGCTCAGGCAGCTCCCAGCTGTCGTAATGCCATTGGAACCACTCGCCCCTGGGGACCATGGATTCATCGTCGGACTCGATCTCAACCCAGCCGATCTCTGGTGCGGCGGACCGAGATACAGACCCGCCGTGCGCGGCGGCGAGCAGCTGGCCGCCGAAGCAGATCCCGAACACCGGTACGTGATCAACATCCGCATCATGCAACATGGCGAGCTCTGGCAACACCCAGGACCCGATGGCTTCATGATCATATACGGACCACGGGGCGCCCATGGAGATGATCACGTCGAAGTCCGTGGGCTCTGGGAACTGGCTCTCGACATTGGGTGATTGAAAGTGGGCTTCGGACACCACCTGGTGTATGACAAGGTCATAGCCGCGATCGGTGAACCGTTCACCGACGAAGCCTGGCGTGCAGATGTGGTCATGCTGGATCATCAGGGCGCGCACGGCCCGAGTCTAATTTGGATCCGAACGAACGCCCTTCGACAGGCTCAGGGCGCCTCGCCAAGCAGGCTCAGGGCGCCTCGCCAAGCAGGCTCAGGGCGCATCAGCAGAACGCTTAGGGCGCATCGCCAGCAGGCTCAGGGCGCATCAGCACATCTTGTCGCCCGCCACTCCCGCCGCTATCGTTCGTATCCAAACAAATGTTGGCTGCTGCGACAGGCGGACGCGATTGTGACAGTGACAACCACGAAGACGATCATCCGGGAGCACGAGACCGACCTTGTGGTGCGAGAAGCGCGGACTGTTGCTGATGACGTTGTCGTGCTCACCCTTGCCGACCCGCGCGGCGCCGAGCTCCCGGCGTGGACGCCGGGTGCTCACATCGACCTGATTCTGGGCGATGACCTGACTCGCCAATACTCGCTGTGCAGCAGCCCGTCGAAACCCGACGTTTGGCGCGTAGGTGTCCTTCGCGCGCCTGACAGCCGCGGTGGCTCGGAGCGCGTGCACGCCGCCCTTGCTCCGGGCTCAACGGTACGGGTTCGCGGACCGCGGAACCACTTCCCACTGGTCGCCAGTTCGCGCTATCTGTTCATCGCCGGCGGTATTGGCATTACGCCGCTCTTGCCCATGATCGCGGAGGCCCAAGCGGCCGGTGCCGACTGGCGGCTGCTCTACGGAGGGCGGGAACGGGCGTCAATGGCCTTTGTCGAGGAACTCGCCTCGTACGGCGATCGGGTGACGATCGTGCCGCAGGACGAGATGGGCATGCTCGATCTGGAATCTGTCCTTGGCACCCCGCAACCAGACACGCTGGTCTATTGCTGCGGCCCCGAAGGCCTGCTCAGCGCAGTGGAGAAATTCTGCGAGAACTGGCCACCCGGCGCGCTTCACCTGGAACGGTTTTCTGCCAAGCCGCAGGAACCAGCCGCCGAGGTGGACTCGTCGTTTGAGCTTGTATTGGAGCGCTCGGGCCTGACCTTGCAGGTGCCACCCGACAAGTCCGTGCTCGACGTGATCCGAGCCGCAGGCGTTAGCGTTCTTGCATCGTGTCTGGAGGGAGTCTGCGGGACATGTGAGACCGAGGTGATCGACGGCGATGTTGATCATCGTGACTCTGTTCTCAACGAGGAGGAGCAGGCCGCGAACGAATACATGATGGTGTGCGTGTCACGCTGCCGTTCTCCCCGATTGACCCTCGATTTGTGAACGGAGGATGACGCCATGAGCCTGGACCAGCCAACCCGCCGCAGCCTTACGCGAGTCCACCCCCGCAATTGTTGGTACATGCTGGCCACCACCGAAGAGGTTGGCCGGGAGCCGCTGGGTCGGCGCGTACTCGACACCGGGGTCGTGCTGTACCGCACCACAGATGGAACGCCCGTCGCGCTGGAGGACCGGTGCGCTCACCGGCCATATCCGCTCAGCCTTGGCCACGTCGAGGGAGACAACATCGTCTCCGGGTACTCGGGCTTCGTCTACGACGCCCGAGGTTTGTGCGTCCATGTCCCGACGCAGAGCGAGATTCCGGTTGGCGCTCGGGTACGCGCATACCCAGTCCATGAAGATGGCGTTTTCGTGTGGGCATGGGTGGGTGAGCCCTCGCTGGCTGGCCTGCGGCCACCGCCCGTCACCCCCTGGCTCAACGACCCAGGTTGGGCGACACTCGGCGATGTATGGGAGACCGAAGCAGACCTGCTGTTGCTTCACGAGAACTTCGCCGATATCACCCACGTTGCAGTCGTCGACCCCTTTATCGCGCCACCTGTGTTGCGGAGCTCGCCGCCGCCGCTCGAGGTAGAGGTCACCGAGACGACGGTTTCGTTCTCCAGGACGTACGAGCCCGCGCCGATTCCTGCCTGGCAGGCAGAGCTCCTCGGACTGCCGGCCGCCGCCGAACACGTCCAGCATGAGCGGGGGGCCTTTGTGACGCCGGGTCTCTGGGTAGACCGGTGGGACGTCGAAGTGGAATCCGGATCTGATGACACTAAGGTGCACACCTTCCGTTTCACCCACGCTGTCACGCCGATCTCGTCGGGCCGTACCCGGCACGCATGGCGGGTGAGCCGAAACTTCGCTCTCGCTGAGCAGGCCGGAGGGGTATTGCTGCCGATCTTCACCGACTACTACCGGAGGGTGCAACGAATCCTCGAGACGATGCAGGACGTCCTCGATGCCGACGGACCCCGCAAAGAGATCAACGTCAGTGCCGACGCCGCAGCCCTTCAGGTGCGCAAGATCATCCGCAATATGGTCGCGGATGAAACTGGCGGTGGGTTTCGGCAAGCCGCAGCGACGAGCAGCCGGTCGACACGCAGTCTCTGATCTTGACGGTCACTAATTCGCCGCTGGCTCTCCATCCGGCTGGACCACCAGCCAGGTGCCGCCGAACTCGGTGAGGTTGTGGCACAGCACCTAGTACTTCCTCTCGGGCAACCAGACGCTTCATGCGACAAGTCTGGAGCGGCGGGAGGATCCAAGCACTGACCAGACAGTCGCAGTAATCGAGGGGTTATCGATCAGACTCACGGCGGCGAGTACTGGCTCATGGTGAAGACCGCGCCCTGCGGATCGCGAATCTGCGCATCACGCGTCCAGTCGCTGTCTGTAGTGGACAACACAGTCGCACCGAGTTGCTCAGCGGCTTCAGCAGAGTCGTCACGGTCCGCGACGGTGAATGCCACGTGCCAGTGGGGTGGTTGCGCCTCCGGTGTCGTAGCGAGCCAACCGAAGGCATCGGCGAAACCAGGCGGCACCTGGTCCCCGGATTGACGCTCGTGGATTCCGGGGTCGGACGTCGCAGCGAGGTGATCACCGTATCCCGGTTGACGAATCATGGTCGCGAAGCCGAAGTCGTCGAACTTCCAACCGAACACCTGCGTGTAAAAGGCGATCGATGCATCCGGGTCAGCGGTGTGTAGGTCACTGAAATTCCAGGCACCGGGGATGTTGGCGGCCTGTGCGCCCGGCCGCCTGGTGGCCTGCCACAAACGAAACGGGATTCCCTCGCTGTCCACGCAGGATGCAGTGAGGGCGGCTTCGTTCAGGGTCGAGGGTGGCTCCGTGATGCGGCCTCCGGCCGCCACTACGCGCGCAGCTGCCTGCTCAATGTTCCGAACGGAGATGTAGGTGTTCCAAGCTGGGGAGCGCGCTGCCGAAACGTCTGGGGAATTCAGTCGACCAATTCCGGCCGCATCCTGACCGTCGAGTCGAGCAATGAGGTAGCGGAGCTTCGGCTCGCTCTCGAGAAACGTCCAACCGAAGAGAACACCGTAGAACCTGGCCGCCTCTTCGACATCGGCCTCCTCGATGTCGACCCAGCAGGTGACGCCCTCGGGATAGGTCCTCGGCATGTTCATCAGTTCTCCTCCTGCTCTTTCTCATGCTGTCTCAGCGAGCGTCGGTGACGCACCTTCATGGCTTCACGGTCTTGCTCGCCGACCCGGCTCGATCAACACCTTCATTTCCCCACCGCGCCGCAAGCTGTCGATGGCGGTGACCGCCTCATCTAGCGGAAGGATCTTGCTGATCAGCCGGCGGGTGTCCAATCTGCCCATGGCTATCAGCTCGATGGCGGCCTCGATGTCGCTGTGCTCATAGATGCGTGTCCCGATGATCGTGATCTCATCAAACATCACCGAAAGTAGGTCGATCCCGTGCAATCCCGGCTGATAGGCACCGACGATGACGGCGGTGCCAGCGCTTCGCAACCAGCGAAGCAGTTCCCCTGCCACTGAGGTGTGGCCCGATGCATCGAAGACCACCTCTGCTCCCAGATCAAGATCATCTGGACTTTCCATGATCATCAGTCCGAGGTCGCTCGCGTACTGTCGGCGTGCGGCTGAGTGCTCCGACATTGTCACTGTCGCTCCGGCGGCGGAGGCGAGCAACCCGACCAAGCAGCCGACGGGACCACCCCCGATGACATGGGCATGGTCCCCGAGGCGCAGTCCCGAGCGTCGTACGGCGCGTACCGCGACTGCCACAGGCTCAATCAGTGCAGCCGCAACAAGATCAATATCCGCCGGCAGCTCGTAGATGTTGCCGCAGGGTACGACGGCACGGGGCGCAATACCTCCCGGATGGTCGATGCCGAGCAAGGTGAGGCTGCGGCAAACATTGGTATGACCGGCCAGGCAGGCCTCGCAGCCTCCGCAGCACACCGTCGGATTGACGAAGACGTGATGGCCCACCGGCAGATCGCCGTAAGGCTCGGCGAGGTGGCCGACGAATTCATGGCCGAGGACGATCCCGGGTTGAGCACGGTTGTGTTCGCCGTCAGCGATGTGTAGGTCGCTGCCACAAATCCCGGCGTATGCGACGTCCACCGCTACCCAGCCGGGGCGGGACTCGGGCACCGTGACCGGCCGGACGGCACGACAGTGCCGCCTTCCCAGACCAGCGCGTCCTGCTGAGTCATGTCGTGTTGAGGCGTGCCTCGACGGGCTCGGCACCCATGGTTGGCCCTGAGCTCGAACCGACCTGATCCGGAAGAGGAATGACAGCATCTTACGAAGCCATGGGCCTGGCGTTCTTGTGCCTTTCCCGAGCCGCGGGGCAGAGTGGCGCTATGACAACCACCACGGACACCAGCGCTAACCGAACGGTCAGCTCTACGACCGACGCCGCAGTGCTCGGTGGGGTGGGAGAGATTCTCCAGCCGGACCAGGTGAGTGAGTTCGTCGCGGCAGCGATCGCGGGCGCAGGGATCGAGAACAAGCGGGTCTGCCTTGTGGTCCCAGACGCTACAAGGACCTGCCCGCTTCCGTTGCTTCTTCAGGCGATGCGGGAAGGCTTGACCATGGCCTCGCAGGTCACCGTGGTCATCGCGCTTGGTACCCACCAGAGCATGTCGGAGGAGCATCTGGGGCGACACCTCGGATACCAGCCTGACGCGCTCCAAGAAACGTATCCCAGCTGGGACGTCCGCAATCACGAGTTCTGGCTGCCCGAAACCTTCACCACCGTGGGCACGATCACTGCCCACCGGATCGCCGAGCTCACTGGTGGGCTGCTGACTGAGATAGGGGTCGACGTGCGGATCAACCGCCACGTCGCCGAGGCGGACGTTGCGATCGTGGTCGGGCCGGTCTTCCCACATGAGGTGGTGGGCTTCTCAGGTGGCAATAAGTACTTCTTTCCCGGGGTTTCCGGGCCGGAGCTGATCAATCTGTCGCACTGGGTTGGCGCCTTGATCACCAGCGCGGAAATGATCGGCACACGCGGGATCACACCTGTCCGCGCGCTGATCGACGAGGCGGCGAGCCTGATTCCGGCGAGGCGCCTGGCTTTCTGCCTGGTGGTTGCCTCAGGTACCGACACCCTGCATGCGGTCGCCTTCGGCACGCCCGAGGATTCTTGGGCCGCCTGTGCGGATGTCTCCGCGCAGACCCATGTCACTTACCTCGAGCACCCGGTGCGCCGGGTGCTGTCGATCATGCCGACGAAGTATGAGGACATCTGGACCGCTGCCAAGGGCTTCTACAAGCTCGAGCCGATCGTCGCGGACGGCGGCGAATTGATCATCTACGCACCACACATCACGCAGATCTCGGTCATGCATCCTGGCATCGCCGAGATCGGCTATCACAACCGCGACTACTTCCTCGGTCAGTGGGAGAAGTTCCGGAAGCAGCCGTGGGGCGATCTTGCTCACTCCACTCATCTGCGGGGTCAAGGCACTTGGGATCCCGAGCGGGGAGAGGCGAATCGGGTTACCGTCACGTTGGCCACCGGTATTCCGGAGGACGTCGTACGTTCGGTGAACCTCAACTACCTCGACCCGGCCACTGTCGATATCGCTGAGTACGAGGCTGATCCCGATACGTTCGTGGAACCACACGCCGGTGAGGTGCTCTACCGGCTTCGACCTGGATCCAAAGGTGTGCCAGCCGGTGAACCGGACGGCCGCCTGCCCTCAGCGGAAGGATTGGACGGATGAACGCGCCATCTGCAGCAAAGAGGAAGACCGCGGTCGTGGTGATGGGTGTCGCCGGCTCCGGAAAGTCAACGGTCGGACAGATCCTGGCACGCCGCCTCGGTTGGGCCTTTGCGGAAGCAGACGATTTTCACAGCGCGGGGAACGTCGCCAAGATGGCTTCCGGCACACCGCTCACCGATGAGGACCGACGACCTTGGCTCGAGTCCATCCGGACGTGGATCGACGCCAACCCAGGCGATTCGGTCTTAACATGCTCGGCGCTGCGACGTAGCTACCGCGACATTCTTCGCGGTGCCCAGGCAAACGTACGGTTCCTCCATCTCAGTGGCACTCAGGAAAGTATCGGCGCCCGGATGGCCGCCCGGACCAGTCACTTCATGCCGACCGGCCTGCTCGCGTCCCAGCTCGCCACGTTGGAGCCGCTAGAAGGCGACGAAGACGGAGTCGTGATCGAGATCACCGGCACACCGGAAGAGATCGTGACTAGTGGAATAAAGGCTCTTGGAATCCGGGAGCTTGGGGCAGCTACTCCACCGATCCAGTAGTGGCCCGCGGCACGACAGTTAGCGGCAGCTGGGCGCTTCGGATCAGCCGCGACGAGACACCACCAAGCAGGACCCGGCGGACTGGGCCATAGCCTCGGGAGCCACAGACGAGCACGTCGACATCGTCCGGACCCAACGCAGCCAGCGACTCCACCACCGCTCCCTCGAGGAGGATCGTTCGCGGCTCGAGCTCTGGCGGCACCCCCGCCGCAGCAAAATCCAGCGCTGTGCGGAAGGAGTCACGCGCAGTGTCCCAGAACGCCTGCTCGTCCGTCCTGCCGACCAGGTAGGAATAGCGCTCCGAGGATTGGCCGAGAACCGTGTAGAGCGTCAGCTGGGCCGGGATTCGCAGGGCAACTCGTACCGCCATCCGCAACGCCTCGCGGGCGTCCCGGGTGTCGATGTAGGCCACTCCGATGTGGGAGATCCGGTCCGGCGCTGACTTCCGCCACCCCGGCGGCACCACCGTGACCGGCGCCGTCGCACCGTGCAGCAGCCGCTCGGTGCTGCTGCCGAGCAACGCTCGGGTCAGACCGCTTCCATGTGTCGTACCCACGATCACCATGACCGCCTCGACGTCCTCGGCGAGATCGGCCAAGCCGTGCGCCGCCGATGTCGATGCGACGTTGCGGTAGAGCGCCGCGTCGCCGACCGTGGCCCGAGCCTTGTTCTGGATGATCTGGGCCTGTTCGCGGACGTAGGCCGCCCACTCGGCGTCGACGCGCGCGACCCCGAGCGCGTGCTCCTCGGGATACACAGTGGCGACGATGGGCATGTCGCCGGTGGACCGGCACCAGGTCAGCCCGAACGCGACCGCGTCCTCGCTGGCCTCGGAGCCGTCGTAGCCGATGACAACGCGGCTGGCAATCGTGCGCCTCTAACGGGCTTCCGGGGCAGGCGTCTCCGGAGCATCTGCGTCGGGCTCGATGTCCGGTAGATCAGGAACGTTCGAGTAGTGGTGCCGTAGCCGGGAGTGCGAGTACCCGTACAGCAGGTAGATCACGAGTCCGACGACGAGCCAGACGACGAACCGGATGTACGTTGCCCATGGCAGGCCCAATGACAGGTAGATGCAGAGGATGATGCCGATCGGGCACCAGATGTAGGGAATCGGCACTTTGAACGGCCGCGGCATGTCGGGCCTGGTCCGGCGCAGGACCATGACCCCGACGTTGACGAGGATGAACGCGAACAGCGTCCCGATGTTGACCATCTCGACGATCGCGCCGAGTGGCACCAGCGCGGCAACCAGGGCGGCAAAGATGCCGAAGCCGATCGTTAGCTTGACCGGCGTCCCTGTACGCGGGTTGACGTCCGCCCAGGATTCCGGGACCAGTCCGTCACGCGCCATCGCGAAGAAGATCCGCGTCTGGCCGTAGAGGATGACGAGCAGGACGCTGGTGATCGCCACCAGCGCACCGAACGCGGTGAGTGATGCGGCCCAGCCCAACCCGACACCTTCTTCGAGCGCTTCGGACAGGGGCGCGTCCGCAGCCGCGAGCTGCTCAGCCGGCAGCGCACCCACCGCTCCGACCGAGACCAGGATGTAGATGATCGTGCAAATGACGAGGGACCCGATGATGGCCAGCGGAAGGTCACGCTTGGGGTTCTTTGCCTCCTCGCTACCGGTCGAGACAGCGTCGAAACCGATGTAGGCGAAGAAGATAATCGCTGCAGCGGCCAGCACTCCGCCGCTGCCCTGAGGAGAGAACGGCCGCAGGTTAGCGGCGTTGAAAGCTGAGAAGGCGAGCACGATGAACAACCCGAGCACGGCGAGTTTCACGAACACCATGATGTTGTTGAGGGTGGCCGTCTCCTTGACGCCGCGGATGAGCAGGAACGTGATGGCGAGCACGATGACCACGGCCGGCAGGTTGATGCCGCCGTCAGGCAAAGAGGTCGTCAACTTCTCCGGTAGGGCTACCCCGAAGGTGGTGTCGAGGAAGGCATTCAGGTTGGCGCCCCAGCCGACCGCGATCGCGGCCACGGATACGCCGTACTCGAGGATCAGGTCCCATCCGATGACCCATGCCACGATTTCGCCGAGCGTCGCGTATGTGTACGTGTAGGCGCTTCCGGCAACCGGGATCGAGGAGGCCAGCTCGGCGTAGGACAACGCGGAGAACATGCAGGTGATGGCCGCGACGACGAACGAGACGATCACCGCCGGACCGGCTCGCCCGAGCCCCTCGCCGACCACCACGAATATCCCGGTGCCGACGATGGCGCCGACGCCGAGGGCGGTGAGGCTGACTGGCCCGACCGCCCGCTTCAGCTCGTGACCGCTCTCGTGGGTCTCCTCGACCAGCGAGCCAACGGGACGAATGTGGAACAAATGCTCTCTGGTGAACCGTGGCATTCAAGCCTCCCTGGTCACGCCGCAGGAGATGATCAACGTACTGCGGATCTGCGGTGGGTGTAAACCCAGATCCTGGCCACTCACCTCGCGAGCATCGAGGCGTACTCGTCGCGCAGATCTTCCCAGCCGTGGTCGCGAGCGGCGGAGCCGGCCACCGGCTGGACATCCTTGCCGTCCAACCTGGCACTCAGCGCGTTGAGGCATAGGTGCCAGCCGGAGGCGTAGTCGGCCGCCTCCTGACGTACGTCGAACGTGTGCGTGAGCAAGAGCCGTACGCCGTCGGGCACGGGTGTGATCTCGAAGCGCAACAGGTGCCCACCCCAGTCCAAAACGAGCAGTCGGGGTGAGTCGGCAACGAGTACTTTCCCTGGCTCCGGCGGCCCTTCAGCTGGCTCGCCGCCTTCAGCCTGCGGCAGTGGTAGCTCGCCAACGAGATCGAGGTCGCGGTGGGGAGCATAGGGCGCCCAGCGGCGCACCTCATCCGCGCGCGTGAGTGCCGCCCACACTCGCTCCGCCGGGTGATGAAGGGTCCGCTCCATTCGCAAGACCCAACGGTCGTCGCTGCGATCCAGTGTTGCCTCCGCGGGGCAGGTGGGCAATTGATCGGTCATGGTGCATCCTCCTCTGTCTGATCGGGCTGCTCGGGCCCGTGGTCTAGGTGGCGTTCGAGAGCGTCAAAGCTCTCGGTCCACATCTGTCGGTACGGCTCCAGCCATGCGTGGACATCGCCAAGTGGCCGCGGAGCAAGCGAATAGACCCGCCTCGGACCGTCGACCTGAACGGTCACGACACCTGCCTCACGCAACACCCTGAGGTGCTTGGAAACCGTGGGCTGCGGCACATCCAGCGCGTTGACCAAGCTGCCGACATCGCGACCGCGACGCTCTTGTGCATCACCGCCGAGGTCGTCGGCGACTGCCTTACGGAGATAGTCCAGAATGCGGCGGCGGGTGTGCTCAGCCACAACAGTGAAGCCGTCCATGACATCTAATATGCCTCTCAAGGCATATGCCTGTCAAGGCATATGCGCGGCCCACACTGACTGCGGGCTGATGAGAGGTCTTAGCAGGCCCATGAGCTCGGCGTCCTGGCGGTCATTGAGCTCGTCGCTGGCAAGCCTTCGTGCAATCCCGGCGACGAAGTCGGCCAGTTGGACTCGAGCGTCACCACGGGAGTCGACCAGCTTGACGCCGTTTAGTTGCCAGCCCGGACGGCTGGCGGCGACTGTTCTGGCAATGTCGGCGATGCGTTCCGGGGTCAAGGCGGATTGTTCGTCATGGATGACGGAGACTACTTCGGCCTGGGATCCCCAGAAGTGGACGGCGCGGGTCAACGCCGGAATCAGCGGCTCAAGTAGCGGAGTCAACTTCGGGTTTTGCAGATGGGCTGCTCGCGTCGCTTCGGCGATGGGCCGCGTGGATGGCAGCAGAGTCATCACCTCGTGGACGTCAGCCGCTGCGTGAGTTTGGGCCAACGCGTCCACAGCCGCGTAGAACAGCGGCACCGGCGTCCTGGGCAACCACCGGTTGTTGGTGCGCAAGATATTGGCTGCCAGGGTGAGGAACTCCTGCCAACGATGGGTCCCATAGTTCTGCTCGCCTGACCGGTAAAGCATGATCGCCATTTTGCGGGTGCGGGCGTTCTCGCCCGGGCAGGTTGTCCCTGACACGGGCACCCCTCCGAGGAGCACATCAAGCATGCGGGCCAGTACGAAGAAGCGGGTGTCGGTGAGGTGCACGTACGCATTCCCTCGGATCGGGCTACTGGAGCCCAGCAGCCACTTCAGCACCGGGCGATGGCGTGAGCGCAGGAGCTCGGCCGCCTTGTACTCGCCGCTGCCGTGGGCGCCGATTTGTTGGAGGAGGCTATCGACCAGCTTGCGGGCATCACCCGGTTCCATCCGCACACTGGCGTGCGCAAACACCTGGTTCTGCCCGCCGACCAGATTGCCGCCTGAGAAGCCCGACTCATCGCAGGCGATCTCGATATCCCGCGCAGCGATCACGTCCTCTTTTCTGCCTCCTCGCGCCCAACGTTTGCCTGAGACGGCTCATGAGCGTCCAGGGTGGGTATCGGACCCACGCTAGCCCTCTCGAGACGGCTGGCGTGCCCAAGCTGATCTTGGAGAATGCTGCGGTGGACGACGAACTGATCGTGGTGACGGGACCTCCGGGCGCTGGCAAGTCCTCAGTGTCGGAGGAGCTGGTCAGGCGGTGGAAACCGAGCGCGCTCGTACCCGGCGATGCTTTCTTCGGCATGATCAAACAGGGATACATTCTTCCGTGGCTGTCTCGGGCCCGCGGTCAGAACACTGTGATCATCGAGGCAGCCGCAGCTGCTGCCGGGCGGCTGTGCCACCACTGCGTTGTGGTCTATGACGGTGTCGTCGGCCCATGGTTCTTACCGACGTTCTTACGAGCTAGCGGCCTGGCCCACCTGCAGTACGTCGTCCTGCTGCCTCCGCTCGATGTTTGCCTCGGGCGAGTCCACACTCGAGTTGATCATGGCTTCACCGACGAGCCAGTCACTCGCGACATGTACCGGCAGTTCGCCGCAGCCGCGGTCGATTCCCGACACCTGATCAACGAGCCCGACAGTGATCCGGCCACACTGGCCGAGCTGATCGATGGACAACTGGGTGGCGGCACTTTCCGCTACTCGCCTAACTGACCAGGCAGGGCACGCCGCAACAAGCTCAGCGCCTGCGCGTGGTCAGAGTTGTCGGCGTTTCGGCGCGTCCCCATCGGCCAGGCACACCGATCACACCCAAGCTTCCGATGACGTGAGGGACATGCGGGATGCTGGTCAGTCCATGGCCGTACGGCTCGAGGCCCAGCAGCACGCGGATCAGCAGCAGGGGCGTCCCAGCAGCCCAGGCTTGCGGCGAGCAGGCCGTCGGATATTCCACCGGAAACTCAGTCAGTGAGCGGGGATAGCCGGCGAAGACCTCGGGCAGCCGATGATCGAAGTGGCCTGCGGCCTCGAACATGGCAACGGCGATCCGGCCGGCCTCCTCGCGGCGCCGGTAGCGGGCGAGGCCGGCAGCGATGAGCCCGTTGTCGTGAGGCCACACTGTGCCGTCGTGGTAGCTGAGCGGGTTGAACGCCGCCTGCCCCGTGGCCAGGGTGCGTACGCCCCATCCGCTGAACAATCGGTCACCCATGATGTGGTTGACGA
>JBKPTR010000030.1:0-17331 GCA_046735615.1 Actinomycetota bacterium | reverse complement strand
CCCGCCGCACACCGAGCAGTCGCCGACCGGGCTCCGGGCCAGTCGCGGGTTGTAAGGATCGTTGAATCGCCACCATTGTCCGTCGCGGCGGATCTCGAACTGGTACTCCACCCGCGACCCCCACTCGAGCTCGATCGTCAGGAACCAGAGATCGGTGCCCGGAATCCGCGCGAGCTCAAGATCATCCGGCCAGGCATTGACGCGATGGCGCAGATAGACGGCGTCAGCTTCGGCGAGAACCGCAAACGTGGCGACGTTGCCCTCGACCAGCGGAACGGCGTGGTCTTCGAAGAACGTCGCCGTGGCTGCCTCGCGGTGCCAGCGATCAGACAACTCGGCAACCGTCGCGCGCAACTGATCAATCGCCAGCAACCGATCGCCACTCACCGGCTGATGCTATCCGCAGTCAAGGCACCAGGCAGGCCGACTGGGATACTGACCGACATGCCGGGGCGCATTACCTCATCGGCATTCATCGGGCGCCAGGTTGAGCTGGAGAGCCTTTTGGAGGTCTTCGACGCGACACGGGAGGGGCCAGCGGTCGTACTGCTCGGTGGCGAGGCCGGAATCGGCAAGAGCCGGCTTGTCAGCGAGTTTGCTGGGCACATACCGGAAGCCCGCGTCCTCGTCGGCGCTTGTCTTGAGCTGGGTCAAGCAGTCATGCCCTACCTGCCACTGGCGGGCATATTGCGACGATTGAGCCGCACGATCGGACCCGAAGAAACGCAACGTCTGTACAGCGCAGAGCTGATGCGCTTTCTCCCTGACCAGGGCAGTTCGTCACTCGATAGCGCAGAACGGGAACAGTCAGGCCTTTTCGAAGCCGTTCTCGCACTGTTGGGTCGACTCGCCGAGACCTCTTCTGTCGTGCTGGTGATGGAGGACCTGCATTGGGCGGATCGATCAACCCTAGATTTGTTGAGCTTCGTGGCACGCAATCTGGGCTCGCTGCGCGTCATGGTCATTGGGACCTACCGATCAGACGAGATGCGGCGTACGCACGCACTGCGTCCTGTCCTCGCGGAGTTGACGAGGCTGCCGCATGTAGTGCGGATCGAACTCCAACCCATGAATGAGGGTGAGGTCGTACAGCTCTTCACTGCAATCCGAGGCAGCCAGCCACAGCCAGGTGAGTTGGATTCGATCATCGCTCGTTCGGAGGGCAACCCCTTTTATGTCGAGGAGTTACTCGCCTCTGACGACCCGCTGGAGTCGGGGATGCCCTCCAGCCTTCGCGACATCCTGGCAGCGAGCTTGGACAACCTGCCCGAGTCGGCAAAGGAGGTGCTGCGCATCGCGGCCGCAGCAGGACGCAGAGTCGATCACCGGCTGTTGGACGTCGTTGCACAACTTGGCGAGGACGAGTTGCAAGCCGGCCTCCGCGCCGCGGTCGAGGGCGAAGCGCTGGTTCCCGATGCCGACGGATACGGCTACCGATTCCGTCATGCACTGCTCCAGGAAGCGGCCCATGATCAGCTACTGCCGGGCGAGCGAATGCGGCTCCATCGGGCGTTCGCCGAGGCGCTGCTCGCCGATGCAAGTCTTGCGGCGGGTGGGAGCGCCGGCGTCCATGCTGAGGTTGCTTACCACGCATTGGCGGCGCACGACGTTGATCTAGCTTTTTTCTCGCTGGTGCTCGCGGGTCAGCGTGCCCGCGATCTGTCTGCCTTCGCCGAAGCCCAGCGACACTTCGAACGCGCAGTTGAGCTGCGCCCACGCGTTAACGCAGAAGTGTCCGCGGCCGCACCTCCGACCTGGGAGCTGCTGCGCAATGCCGCACTCTGTGCGCGATATTCCGGTGACATCCGAATGGGCGCCGTATCGCACCTGCGCCACGCCATCGCGGTCCTCGGCGAGGACGGCGACCCGACTGCCCAAGGTGGTCTCTGGGCCGAGCTGAGCGAGAGCTTCTGGATGGCCGGACTAGGCGATGAGGCCGCAGCGGCATCCGACCGATCGATTGAGGTCCTCGGCGATTCTGTATCAAGGGAACGAGCAGAAGCCTTGGCGTGGCGCAGCCGGCTGTTTATGTTTCTCGGCCGCTTCCGCGAAGCCATCCCTCCTGGCTTGGAAGGGGTCCAGCTCGCGCGCAGGATAAATGCGGAACGAGAGCTGAGCCGCGCGCTCAACGCTGTCGGGGTGTCGCTGGTGCTGACCGGAAGTACCGAGGGATTGGCCATGCTGCGCGAAGCCATAGATGTTGGCGACCGCGCCAATGCCGTGACCGACACCATGCGCGGGTTCAACAACCTGGTCGCGTGCCTGACCTCGGCGGTCAACGATCTTGTCCAGGCCGAGGGCCTCATACGTGCTGGACTGGCGTACGCGGCTCGCAAAGACTTCCGCGGTCCTATCGTCGACTGGATCCGCATTGAAAGCGCCGAGGTTATGCAGCGGCAGGGTCGCTGGCAAGAGGCCGCCGAGATGATCAACCAGGTGCGCAGCGGTACCGTCGTCGGGGTTAGCGGCCAATATTACGAGGTGACCCTCGCCATCCTGCGGGCGACGGAGGGCCGATACGACGAATCGGAAGAGCACCTACGAAAGGCCGAACAGATCGCGCCGTCGATTCGCGACCCGCAGGCGATAGCGCCCATGATCGGCGTACAGATGCGGCTCCTGATGTCACGTGGCCAGTACCACGTTGGGGATGCCGTTGATCGAATTGAGCCCATGATCGACAACCCGGTCGTCTACGATGTCGCGCCGCTCATTGCCAGAGTTGAGGCGGCAGCCGCATTGGTTGATCACGATCCGGACGCACCAGGCAGGATCGCACGATTGGTCGGCCTGCTACGGAAGGTCCACGACTCCGTTGAGCCCGACGGCTATCTAGCAAAGGGCGTCGGAACCTGGCTGGGCGTGACCGAGGCGGAGTTGTCGCGAGCACGCGGCGAGGCGGTACCCGCGCTATGGCACGAGGCGTTGCACCGGATCCGAGAGATTGTGGACATCGAGCACGAGCTCTATGCGGAACTCCGGCTTGCTGAGGCGTTGGTGGCAACCGGCGACATCGCCAGCGCGGACGCTGAGCTTGTGCCGGCGTACGAGCGGGCTCTCTCGATCGGGGCGATGCCGCTGGTCGATGAGATGGAAACTCTTGCTCGCAGAGCCCGGCTGAAGCTGCCGGGCATGGCGCACGTGGATGCGTACGCCGAGCGTGGACTTACCAGCCGGGAGCGTGAGGTGCTCGTGTTGGTCGCGCAGGGGCGGACGAACCGAGAGATCGGCGAGAACCTCTTCATCAGCGAGAAGACTGTCAGCGTGCATGTCTCCAACATCATGGCCAAGCTCGGAGCAGCGAACCGCACCGAAGCCGGCGCCAAGGCACGTGCACTAGGACTCGATCGACTGTAGCTGCGCATACCGGGTCGCTGCGAACCCCGGTGGCGATACGCTCGGCTTCGCTGCACCTGAACCCGCTCTACGAGGAGTCACACTATGGCCAACTATCAGGCCACCCCGCCACAGCCAGCAGCCGATCCTGGCAACACTCTCGGGCTCGTCGGATTGATCTTGGCCATCATCCCGTGCACTTCGACCATCGGGCTGGTCTTGAGCATCGTGGCCTACATCATTTCGCGCCGCGCCAACTTCCAGAACAGCAAGGCACTGGCGGGCATCATTATCGGCGCTGCGTGGATTGTGCTTGGCTTCATCCTCCAGCTGACCATGGGACTCATAAGCGGCATCTTCCAGATGAACTGATCGGACGCCAATCGCACCCACGTACGCTGCTGGGATGACCACGGAATCATTGCCGGCGCGTCGCGGGCGCATCCGATTTCCCGACATCAGCTCGCGGGCGTACGAGCATCCGGCCGATCGCGGTGCACTGGTGGCGCTGCGTGCCATTCCCGGCTTCGACTCGGTCCTGAAGACACTCTCCGGAGCCATCGGAGAGCGCAGCATACGGTGGCTCTACCTCGCCACTGCGATCCGCGTCTCGCCACGCCAGTATCCGCGCATCCACCAGATGCTTGAGGAATGCGCGACAACACTGGACGTGCAGCCCGTTCCAGAGCTGTACATCGAACAGGATCCCACTCCTCAAGCCATGGCGATCGGCCTGGACAAGCCGATCATCGTGATCAGCACCGGAATGCTCGAGCTGGTCGACGAGGAGGGACTACGGTTCATCATTGGGCACGAGGTCGGACACGTCCTTTCCGGGCACGCTGTCTACCGCACGATGCTGCTGGCGTTGATCAATCTCGCTGCTGCCATGGCGTGGCTGCCGATCGGTGCCTGGAGCATCCGGGCGATCATCCTCGGCCTCAATGAGTGGTTCCGGAAGTCCGAGTTGTCCTGCGATCGTGCCGGTCTACTGTGCTCGCAGGATCCCGACGCAGCGTTGCGGGTACACGCGAGCCTGGCTGGTGCCCGGAACCCCAACGACATGGATGTTGCCGGCTTTCTGGACCAGGCCGAAGAGTATGAGACGCGGGGCGACGTACGCGACAGTGTGTTGAAGCTCCTGCAGCTGAGTGGGAAGAGCCACCCACTTGCAGCCTTGCGGGCGGCTGAGCTTCAGAAGTGGGCGGCCGGTCCGCAGTATGGCGAGATCCTTGCCGGGAACTACGCACGTCGCTCCGAGGACAAGGAGGCTCCCATGGGCGAGGAGGTCAAGGCCGCCGCCAACTCATACAAAGAGAGCTTCACAACCTCGGCCGATCCTCTGTACAAGCTCGTCGGCAAGATCGGCTCGGTGGCTGGGACCGCCGGTGGCTCCGCGGCGAACAGGATGCGCGACTGGTGGCGAGGCGGTCAGGACTCGGGGACGAAATCGTGACGACATTGCAGGTGGGCGGACATGGCGACCAGGTTGATCCCATCGCCGAGGCGGCGGCGCGCGGAGCGACACTGGCGCAGTTCTTCCTGGGCGACCCGCAGGCGTGGAAGGGCCCCGAGATCAGGTATGCCGGTGGCGCCGCGGCGCTCAAGGAAGCAGCGCAACAGGCCCGCATCACGCTCTACGTGCACGCGCCGTACGTCCTGAATGTGGCAACCACCAACAACCGGATTCGCATCCCCAGCCGGAAGTTCCTGCAGCAGTACCTCGACGCGGCAGCGGAGGTTGGCGCAACCGGTGTGATCGTGCACGGCGGGCATGTGTTGAAGAACGACGATCCCGCGATCGGCTTCGACAATTGGCGTAAGTGCATCGATGGGCTCGAGATGCGAGTCCCGCTGCTGATCGAGAATACTGCTGGCGGTGACAACGCCATGGCACGCCGGCTGGACCGCATCGCCCGACTCTGGGACGCGATCGGTCAGGCCAAGGGCGGCGACACCGTTGGCTTCTGTCTCGATACCTGCCACGCCCACGCAGGCGGCGAGGAGCTGGTCGGCCTGGTTGACCGGGTCAAGGCCATCACCGGCCGCATCGATCTGGTACACGCCAACGACTCGCGCGACCCGTTCGACTCCGGCGCTGACCGGCATGCAAACTTCGGCGACGGTGAGGTCGGTACCTCGGCCTTAGCGGAGGTGGTGCGTACGGCCTCGGTCCCCGTCGTCGTGGAGACACCAGGTGGCCGAGAAGGCCAGGGCGCCGACATCGCTTGGCTCAAGGAGAACGTCTGAGTGAGCGTGACTGAGAAGTGCTAGTCGAGTTCGGAGGATGACGGTGTGGCGAGTTGATGACCGCTGTTGCGTAGCAATGGGACTGTCACCCGGCCCAGGACTCCAGAGGCACCTGTGACGAGGATGCGCGTGCGGCGGATCATCGGCCTATCCACTGCAGGGTCAGGTTGTACTGCGGGCGACTTGCTTGACTCCGACCCAGAGGCCGGCAACGCAGGTGATGACCGCTGCTAGGACAGCCCATGCGATCGCCGGATCATTGAAGGTGCCAGAAAACAGCGCACGCTCCGCGTCCACGATGTAGGTCAGCGGGTTGAACTGGCCAAGGATCTGGATCCAGCGCGGGCCAGCCTCCAGCGGCAGCATCATCCCGGACAAGATCAACAGTGGGAACAGCAAGGACTGTTGCACTGCCCAGAACATCCACTCTCGCTTCCGCGATGCGATGGCCAGCGCGTTAGAGAAGGCACCTAGGCCTACCCCGAAGACTCCGAGCAGCAGTAATCCAGCGAGCACGGGTAATGGATAGAGCTTGAACCCAAACGGAATGGACACCAAGACGACCAGCGCAGCCTGAACGACGAGCGGCGCCAGTTCCTTCAGAGCTTTGCCGATCAAAATCGAAGAGCGGTGCAGCGGACTTGCGAGCACCCGCTCGTAGGAACCCATGGTGATCTCGAACAGCAGATTCGAACCTGTCGTGCTGGTCCCGAACAGGCAGATCATCACGATCACTCCTGGCAGGAACCATTGCAGTGGCGAGGCACCATCGATCGCAGCTGGATCCACTGATCCCGCCAGCAGCGGACCGAAGAGTGCGAGGAAAACCAGCGGCTGGACAAGGGAGAAGATTATTGAGAACGGATCACGGAGAACCAGCGACATCTCCCGCTGAAACACCGCTCGAGTATCGGCAACCACTGTGGTCATGCCGCTACCTCGCTTTCCTCGCGCAAACTTCGGCCGGTGAGGCTCAAGAAGACGTCATCCAGCGTTGGAACCCGTACGTCGGCAGCCCGTACCAGCACTCCGGCATGATCAAGTTCACGCAGCAGCCAGGGCAGCGTACGCGTGCCTTGATCAAACCGTCCAGCAATCGTTACCTCTCGCGATCCGTTGGACGTGGTCAGCTCACTGCCCCGGGTAGCAACCACAGCCGACGCGGCGGCAAGATCGCTGCGATCGACGGTCACCGCGATGCGGTCACCGGCGAGCGTGGCCTTGAGATTGGCGGCTGTGTCGTTAGCGATGATCTCGCCATGATCAATAACCAGCACGCGCTCGGCATGATCGTCTGCCTCTTCGAGGTAATGGGTGGTTAGCACGATGGTGGTCTCCTGACGGTCGCGCAGCGCATTGATGTGTTCCCAAAGGTTCGCCCGGTTGTGCGGATCCATTCCGGTCGACGGCTCGTCGAGGAAAAGCAGCCCGGGGCTGTGCATGAGACCGAGTGCGATGTCAAGCCTGCGTCGCTGACCGCCGGACAGCGTGCTGACCCGCCGCTTCTCGAGCGAGGTCAGGTCGAGGGTCTTCGTCAGCTCCCGAGCGCGAGCCAGCGAATCGGAGCCGTTCATGCCGTAAAACCGACCTTGCATGACGAGCTCGTCCATCACCCGGAAGCTGTGCCCGGCACCGTCGCCTTGCCCGATATAGCCGATCCGGGAGCGGACTCGGGCCGGCTCGCTGGTGATGCTCGCCGCGGCCACCCAGGCCTTACCCGAGGTTGGCGGCAGCAGGGTTGTCAGCATCCGCAACGTCGTGGACTTTCCGGCGCCGTTTGGCCCCAGGAAAGCCACCAGTTCGCCCGCAGCAACGTCGATATCAACCCCCTTCACCGCTTCGATGGTTTCCTTCTTGCTAACGAAGTGCCTTGTCAGCCGCTCTGTGTGGATCATCCGAGCCCCTTCTTCACACCGCGTCCTTCCAACTCCGTACGCCGTACTGGATTACAATAACATACACTGTACGGAGATAACTCCAGCACAAGCCACTGACAGTTTCGTCGAGTAAGTAACGTGACCGAATCAACCAGCCAGGACGGACTAGACGAGCAGCCGGGTACGCCTGAGGGCCGCCGGGTCGTCGAGCTGCTCTGGGCGCCCACGCAGCAACCGCCTGTACGCGGCCCTAAACCTCGCATCAGCCTCGCCGACGTCGTCGCCGCGGGAGTAGCGATCGCTGACACCGAAGGTATGGCGGCTCTGTCCATGCGAAAGGTGGCAAGCCGCCTCGGGGTGGGCGTCATGTCGCTCTACACCTACGTGCCCGGGCGTTCGGAACTGGTCGAGCTCATGATCGATCGCGTCTATGGCGAGCACGCCCTACCCGATCCCGAGCTGCCCTGGCAGCAACGCCTCGAGCAGTGGGCCCGGGAGACCTGGCGGATCTACGGCGCGCATCCGTGGCTACTCGACTACAACATGGCGCGGCTTCCCGTTGGTCCACATGTCCTCGATGCTTCCGAAGCGCTTTATGGCGCGCTGCTGGCCGGCGGGTTCACCGGTGCGGAAAACGTCGCCATCTCCAACCTGATCCAGTGGCAGCTGCTTGGCGCAGCCCGCTCCATGATCAGCGACGCAGATGAGGCGCGGCACACCGGAGTCTCCGCCGAGGCCTACTGGGATTCCCGGGCCAGCTTCTGGGAGACCTATTTCGATTGGAACCGTTACCCAACCATGGCCGCCATCTGGGAGGCAGGTGGCTTCGACGATCCGGCCGGCTGGGATTTTGAGCGGATGCTGCACCGGCTGCTCATCGGGATCGAACAGTTGGCGATGATCAGCGAGGAGCCTGGAACCTAAGCGGTTCCGTACGCTCGCCGCGACCGATGATGCAGCGGAAGTAATACTCGTTGGGCCGCTGCGGGCCCAACACCAAGATCTCCCAATCCGAGCGGCGATCCCGGGAGCGCAACATCGAGTTAGCGATCTCCTTAGTGCACACGCGGCGGATCTGTGCATCGGACTCGAGCTGGGATTGTCGGCGGAGCTCGTAGGTCATCCGACCTGCTAGGAAGGTCTGGTAAACATGCACCTTGTCACAGACCTGCTTGGTGCCGAGCCAGGGAATGTCGGAGTAGCCAATCACGCCGGCCCAACATTCAGGCAGTGATGCGCAGTACGTGTCGGCGCCAAGCTGCTCGGAGCAGTCGACGAATCCGGCTGGCATGACGACCGGCGTTGTGGTCGGACTGGCTGCGCTTGAGGTCACGGACTGAATCGGCGTCGGCGCGGCGGCGGGCTCATCTGCCGAGAAGAGGTTCAGCAGGGCGATCCCCGACGCTACTGCGATCAGCACGGCGGCGATGGCCAGCGTTGCAAGTCCTCGATGCTCCCACCGGCGTGCCTCGTCAGCCGGGGCCGGCTCAGCCTTGACCGCCACCGGCTCCTCATCGGTAGGAGGCGGTGAGGGTGGTGATTCCTGCTTGGGTTCCAGCGGCCGCGGCGCCAGCTTGGTGGACAGATTGAGCGCCGCCAGTTGATCACGAAATTGCGAAGCCGTCGGCCGGTCTACCGGATTGTCGGCCATGGCGTGCAGCAGGACGTCCATGAAGCCCTTGTCGACACCAGGTATGCGCTTGATCGGGTTTCTCTGCCGCTTGATCATCTCCGGGATGCTCGGGATGTCCATCGTCTCCGACCAGCGTGGGGCGTGACCGTTGAGCACGGCGTACAGCGTGGCCGCCAAGGAATAGACGTCGGCGTACTCAGTGACCGGCTGCTTGGCGAAAACCTCCGGCGGCGCGTACGCGGGGGTGATCGCCTCCACGGTTTCGCTGAGAGGTGTGTCGGGATCGATCAGTGCGGCCAGGCCGAAGTCGGCCAACCCGGCGTTGTTGTACGCGTCGATCAAGATGTTGGCCGGCTTGACGTCCCGATGCAGCACACCAAGCAAGTGGGCCGCAGCCAGGGCGTCTGCGATCCGTACCCCCACGTCGCGGACCCGGCGTTGGCTCGGCCGCGGATCTTGTGTCATCCACCTCGTAAGGGAACCGCCTGGACATAGCTCCATGACAAGGAAGGGGCGGTCGTCGCCGAGCAGGCCGGCATCATGAACGGTGACGATGCCGGGGTGTCCGGACATCCGGCCCGCGGCGCCCGCCTCACGCAGGAAGCGACGCTGTTCAGCTTCGGTGTCCAACTTGCGGTCGTCGACCTTGACGGCGACCAACCGGTTCAGCGACTCTTGCCGAGCCTGCCAGACGATAGCGAAGCCGCCGCGGGCGATCGCGCGCCAATCCGCCATACCGGGAATTTCCGGTGGAACGGGGGCAGCCACCGAACCAAGATAGTTCCGACTCCGCCGCGCTGACGCCTTATACCACCTCACTTGCCGATAACGTCAGATGCGTGAGTCGCACCGTCTACGTCGCATCTCCTGAGGGTCTCACCGGCAGGTCGGCCGTAGCGCTGGGACTGCTCGACGCGCTAACCCGTGAAGCGGGCTCGGTCGGCGTGTTCCGGCCGCATCCGGCGGTTGTCCGAAGGTGTGCAGCCGGACTTGCCGATTGCGATGACCAGCATGGGCACCTTCACGACAGCCGAGCGACTGATGCGGGTACGCGGGCCGATCACCAAGGATTCCAGCCGCAAGATCGAAACGGCGCATCGGGTGTTCGCCGAACAGGTCGACCACGCAGCTCTGCTGTCCGCAATCGATGTTTCCGGACCTGAGGTCGGTACACCGTTGATGTTCGAGTACCAGCTCATGGAACGTGCCCGCGCTGATCGGCAGCGGATTGTTCTTCCGGAGAGCCAGGATGATCGAATCCTCGAGGCAGCCGCCATCCTGCTGCGGCGTGGCGTGGCGAACCTGACGTTGCTTGGCGACGAGACCAAAGTCCGCGCCCGCGCCTCGACGCTCGGTCTTGATCTTGACGAGGCATCGATCATGTCGCCGTTGGATGCTGATCTTGTCGAGCAGTTTGCCGCGGCGTACGCAGTTGCCCGGGCGCACAAGGGGATGACCGTTGAGCGGGCCCGAGAGATCGTGACCGACATCTCCTGTTTCGGCACGCTGATGGTCCATCTCGGACTCGCCGACGGCATCGTCTCAGGTGCGGTGAACACCACCGCGCACACCATCAGACCGGCGTTGGAGTTCATCAAAACCAAGCCCGGAGTGAACACAATCTCCAGTGTTTTCCTGATGTGCCTGGCTGATCGGGTGCTGGTCTACGGCGACTGCGCGGTAATTCCCGAGCCGACGACCGAACAGCTGGCCGACATCGCGAGCTCGTCCGCGGAGGCCGCGCAGCAGTTCGGAATCGAGCCGCGGGTAGCGAAGCTGTCGTACTCGACCGGCACTTCCGGATCGGGAGCTGACGTGGACAAGGTACGGGCTGCCACGAAGCTGGTGGCTCAGCGTGCGCCTGACTTGTTGCTGGAGGGCCCGATCCAGTACGACGCGGCGATCGATCCCGAGGTGGCGCGGACCAAGCTGCCCGACTCATCGGTCGCTGGCCGTGCCACGGTGTTCATCTTCCCGGACCTGAACACCGGCAACAACACCTACAAGGCGGTGCAGCGCAGCGCGCAAGCGATCGCCATCGGCCCAGTGCTGCAGGGGCTCCGCAAGCCGGTCAACGATCTGTCTCCTGAGGCCTTGGTATCCGACATCGTGAACACGGTGGCCATCACTGCCGTGCAGGCGCAAGCGATCAAGCCGACGCCGCCGCGAGTGGAGGCAGCGGCGGTAGGAACTCGGGCATGAATGAGACACCCGTTTTGGTCCTGAACGCCGGCTCATCGTCGCTGAAGTATCAGCTGGTCGTGCCGGAGACCGCTGAGGTGCAGGCCAAGGGGATTATCGAGCGGATCGGTGAAGCAGGCAGTTCCATTGCTGATCATGACGCGGCAGTGCGGGCGATGGAAGATGAACTGACGACCTCCGGTGTTGATCTTGGTACGGTCGGCTTGCGAGCTGTCGGTCACCGCGTCGTGCACGGCGGTCCAGATTTCTCCGATCCCACGATCATCGATGACGAGGTGCTCGAGGAGATCAAGGACCTGATTCCGCTGGCTCCGTTGCACAATCCAGGAGCAGTGTCGGGTATCGAGGCGGCGCGGGCCGAGTTCGACGTGCCGCATGTTGCGATCTTCGACACCGCATTCTTCAGCACACTGCCGGCCGCGGCCGCGACGTATGCGATTCCCCATGATCTTGCGGAGAAACATCGGATTCGGCGCTATGGATTCCATGGCACATCACATCAGTTCGTGTCTCGCGCTGCGGCGGAGCTGGTTGGCCGTGATCTTGGCGAAGTGAATCAGATCGTGCTTCATCTGGGCAACGGATGCTCGGCCTCGGCGGTACGCGGCGGTGTGGCAGTCGAGACGTCGATGGGGTTAACGCCACTACAGGGCCTGGTGATGGGCACCCGCTCGGGCGATGTCGATCCAGGACTGCACACCTTCCTCCACAACGAGCTTGGGATGTCGATCGGCGATATCGACGCTCTTTTGAACAAGTGGTCCGGGCTCAAGGGCCTGGCTGCGGTCAATGACTTTCGCGAACTCGAAGAGCGGCGGGGCGCCGGCGACGAGTCGGCCCAACTGGCGTTCGACGTGTATGTCCATCGACTCAAGCACTACCTCGGCGCGTACCTGGCACTTCTCGGTCAGCTCGATGTGCTCAGCTTCACGGCGGGTGTCGGCGAGAACAACCCGGCCCTGCGAGCGGCGGTGGTAGACGGTCTCGATGGCCTCGGGCTCCGAGTGGATCCGGAGCTCAATGCCGAGCGGTCCAGGGTGGCGCGGGTGATCTCGCCCGACGGCGCACCGATCAAGATCGCTGTGGTGCCCACGAACGAGGAGCTGGCGATCGCCCGAGAGACTGCAGCTCTCCTGGAATCCCGCACCGACTGAGCGACGCGCGTCCGACATAGGGTGAGCGCATGGCAACTGCGCTGATCACCGGGGGTACGTCAGGCATTGGCGCCGCTTTCGCGCGGGCCCTCGCAGCACGTGGCGATGATCTTGTACTCGTCGCGCGCAACGGCGATCGGCTCGCCGAGATGGCGACCGAATTAAAGGAGCGCTACGCGGTCAATGTGGACACGATCGCCGCCGATTTGGCGGTACGTAGTGACGTGGTCGGCATCGCGGAGCGGTTGGCGAGTGTCGAGCAGCCGATTGATCTTCTGGTGAGCAATGCCGGCTTCGGCGTCCGGACGAAGCTCACGGCGGCTGACACCACTCCGCATGAGCACGCCATTGACGTCATGGTCAGGGCGGTATTGATGCTCGCCGCCGCCGCCGGGCGAGCAATGCGTCAGCGAGGAACCGGCACCATCATCAACGTCTCCAGCACTGCGGGGTTTATGACGATGGGCAGCTATTCGGCGATCAAGGCTTGGGTGACCACCTATAGCGAGAGCCTGGCGAATGAGCTGCATGGCACTGGAGTCAGGGTCGTGGCGCTCTGCCCTGGCTGGGTGCGTACGGAATTCCATGAGCGCGCTGACATCAACATCAGTGCCCTACCGCAATTTCTTTGGTTGGACGCTGATCGCCTCGTGGCCGCCTGCCTGAAGGATGCGGATGCGGGCAAGGTGATCTCCATCCCGTCCAAGCGCTACAAGGTGCTGATGACGATTTCAGAGCATCTGCCGCACCGCACTCTGCGAGCCGTCTCCCGCGCCTTGACGTCCCGTCGCCACTAGCAGCCCTCTCTTGAGGGCCTTCGCGCATCGCGCTTGGAGTCCGCCGACTTCGTCGTCACTCGTAGACAAAAGCGAGTCTTCTCGCTCGTCCTCACCACGGCGGCGCGCGATCACCGGCGCTCACGCCCTTGACAGGAAACCATTTGGTTTCCTATTGTGGAGTGATGGAAGCGGTGTTCCGAGCGCTTGCCGATCCCACCCGACGGGCCCTGCTCGACGCGCTCTTCGAGCGGGATGGCCAGACTCTGGTGGCCCTGACCGCTCGGCACGACATGACGCGGATCGCCGTGGCCAAGCATCTCCGCCTGCTCGAGGAGGCCGGCCTCGTCGTGAGTCGGCGTCGCGGTCGGGAGAAGTTGCACTATCTGAACACCGTCCCGATACGTCTCATCCACGACCGGTGGGTGAGCAAATACACCGAGCCGTGGGTCGCCGGCCTGGCGGGCCTCAAGACTGAACTGGAGCACCTGATGGAAAAGATCTTCGAGATCTACATCCGCACGACGCCGGAGCGGCTGTGGGAAGCGATCACCGACCCAGCGATTCGCGCTAGGTACCACTTCGGTGCCGGAGTGGAGTCCGACTGGACGCAGGGCTCGCATTACGCGCTGATCCATTCGGGCGCGGACGGCCCACTCGCCGAGGGTGAGAACCTCGTCGTCGATCCACCACGCCGGCTCGTGCAGACCATGCATACGTTGTGGAGCGAGGAGGCCGAACGAGAGGGCACCTCACGGGTGACATGGGAGATCGAACCGGTCGGAGATTCCTGCCGGCTAATGGTCACCCATGACCAGCTGAGTGACGACGCACCGCCCGAGCTGTACGGCGGGTGGCCGATGATCCTGTCCGGTTTGAAGACCTGGCTCGAGACGGGCCAGACTCTCACCACCCCAGGCTCCTTGATGTACGGCCAGGCCTGAAATACCAAACCAAAGGAGATCCACCATGCCCACAACCACCATCACCGACGTGCGAACGATCGGGATCAACGTCACGAACCAGGATGAGGCGCTCGCCTTCTACGTCGAGACGCTCGGCTTCGAGAAGCGGCTCGATGCCGAAATCAGCCCAACCAGGCGATGGCTCGAGGTCGCTCCTGCTGGTGCTAGCACCACGCTCGCCCTCAATGCGACCGAGGACACGGCAGATGTCGGGACCGACACCGGCGTCCGCTTCACCGTTCCCGATGCCGCCGCAGAGCACGCTGCCATGCGGGAACGCGGGGTCGCCGTCGGCGATCTGCTGCGCTGGGACGGCGTGCCACCGATGTTCACCTTCGACGATCCTGACGGCAACCGCTTCTACATCGTGGAGGAGTCGTCATGACCGCACAGGGTCCGCTGGACAAGACCTTCACTGCCGCTTTGCACAAGAGCCCGGCAAAGGGTGGTTGGACGTACGTCGTGACTGACTGGAGCGCTGCCTTCTTCGGTACCCGCGGCCTCGTCAAGGTCACCGGGACAGTTGACGGCAATCGCTTCCGCAGCTCGTTCATGCCTCTCGGCGATGGGACGCACAAGCTGCCGATCAAGGCCGACCTACGCCAAGTAATCAACAAGCACGAGGGTGACGTGGTTACCATCCACCTCAGCGAACGACTCGGGTAACGCCCTCGGCGATGTGCCCTTCGACAAGCTCAGGGCGCATGTGCACAGGCTCAGGACACATGTGCACGCAGGCTCAGGGCACATGCAGGCGGGCGGCTCCGAACTCTCGGTGTGAGGACTTGGCCAGCAATCGGTCACCGTCGGTCGGGTTAGGCTAACCCCATGTGGAGCCGGACCCGCTACACCTCGCCGGTGCACGCAGGTGCGCGGTTGGTCGCGCAACGTGGCCTGCTCAAACCGCTGGTCTGGCGGCTGGTAACGGTGACGGTGTTGGGCGAGGAGCATCTCAAAGACCTAAATCGCCCCTTCATTGTCGTGTCCAACCATGCCAGCCATCTTGATGCTCCGCTGATCCTCGGATCCTTGCCACGCAAGCTGGCCCGGTACGTCGCAGCCGGAGCCGCCGCCGATTACTTCTTCGACGTCTGGTGGCGGAAGAGCCTGACTTCGCTGTTCTTCAATGCGTTCCCGGTGGACCGAACCGGTCTTCGTGGCCGCCAGGGTCTGGCCACCACCCTGCTCGACGACGGCGTGCCGCTGCTGCTCTTCCCGGAGGGCACCCGTTCGCGAACCGGCGAGATGGGCGCGTTCAAACCCGGCGCCGCCGCGCTGTGCATCAGCCGGGACGTGCCCTGCCTGCCCGTTGCGATCGTTGGCGCATCCGAGGCCATGCCGTACGGCCAGAATTGGCCGACTCGCGGGCGGCTGCCGGTGTATGTCATTTTTGGGGAGCCGATGTGGGCGGAGGACGGCGAGACGGTCGCCCAGTTTTCAGAACGCATGACCAAAGAGGTGAGCGGGCTCATCGACTACGCCACCACGTACCGCGCCAACCAGGCGTAGAGCCGCGCAGCTTAGAGCAAAGGAGAGCGACAAAGGATGCCCGACGTCAAGCACATGAAGTGGTGGGGCTGGGGAGTCGAAGGAGTGGGGTTTCACCATGAGGACAAGCCTGGCTTCCGGCCCTTCGTGCTCAACGCCATCGATCTTGACGTGAACACCACGCCGACCTCCCCGGTGTCGCTCGATGACCTGCCGATCCCGACCCCCGTGATCAACGATCAGTTGCTGGCGGAGCTGGCTGAGGTGGTGGGGACGGAGAACGTCGTACAAGATGATCTTGACCGGATTGTGCACACGTATGGCAAGGCGCTACGAGACCTGCTGCGGATACGGGCCGGCGACATACCTCGGGTACCGGACGTCGTGATCTATCCAGGCAATGAAGCTGAGGTGCAGCTCATTGTCGATCACGCAGTCGCGGCCGACGCAGTGATCATTCCATACGGCGGCGGTAGCAACATCTCCGGCAGCCTGCACGCTCCCGAAGACGAGACGCGTCCGGTCATCTCACTTGATCTTGGTCGGATGAACCAGGTGATCGACATCGACCAGGAATCTGGTCTGGCACGCATTCAGGCCGGCGCCCAGGGCCCCGACTTGGAGGAGCAGTTGGGCGCGAAGGGCTGGGTTCTCGGACACTACCCCGACAGCTTTACCCACAGCACGCTCGGCGGCTGGGTCGCCACCCGGTCCTCCGGCATGCAGTCGGACAAGTACGGCGATATCTCCGACATCGCTCGTGGCATGCGAGTCGTCATGCCAGGCAAGGTGCTGCAGATTCGGCCGCTACCCCACACCTCGACAGGCCCGAGCGTCCGCGAGATGGTGCTCGGTTCCGAAGGCCGGCTGGGCGTGATCACCGAGGTGACGGTACAAGTGCACCGGATCCCGGAGGTACGGCTGATCCTGGGATATCTGTTCCCGTCCTGGGAGTCAGGACTGGCCGCGATGCAGGAGATTTCCACCAGTGATGCGCATCCGTCGATCACCCGAGTCTCCGATGGAAAGGAGACCGCATTTTCCTTTGCCACAAGGAAGAAGTCGAGCGGCATCTCGATCTCCTCCTTGATCAGCAAGGGTCTGATGAAGGTTCTCCAACGACGCGGTTGGAATTTGGACGAGGTCTGCCTGTCCTTCATCGGTTACGAAGGCGGCAAGGCGCATGTGGCCAGACAGAAGAAGATCGTCAAGGACATCGTGGGCAAGCACGGCGGCATCCTGGTCGGCAAGGGCCCGGGCGTGCTGTACGACCAGAAGAAGTTTGATACCCCGTACATTCGCGACTTCCTGCTCGATCGCGGAGCGGTCGGTGATGTCTCCGAGACCGCGGCGCCGTGGTCGATGCTGCTGCCGCTGTACAAGAATGTGATTGCGGCTGCCGAGAAGGTGTACGCGCAGCTTGGCGTCCCTGGGTGGATCATGTGCCACCTCTCGCACTCCTATCACTCCGGCGCCTGCCTGTACTTCACCTTCGCCTTCAAGCACGATGGCGTCGATCCGCTTGGTCAGTATGAGCCGCTCAAGAATGCAATCCAGCAGGCCTTCGTCGACTCGGGCGGCACACTCTCGCACCACCATGCGGTGGGCACCGAACATGCCGCGTGGTTGGAGCAGGACATCTCCGCGCCG